>NZ_CAXAOQ010000021.1:0-111270 GCF_963970575.1 Pseudomonas sp. EA_65y_Pfl2_P74 | reverse complement strand
CACTACCCAAGCACTGGTCGCACTAGCCCGCAAGCTTGCCCGGGTGGTATTTGCTCTGTTGAAAAACCAGAGCGAATACTCACCTAAAGCGGTTTAGGGGCTAGGCATGAACCATAGAATCTCCCACCTTTGGAATGCATGTTCCTGTGAGAGCGAGCCTGTTCGCCAATGGCAGCGCCGCAGTTTGAAGTTATCAGCGGTGCGTAGCAATCCAGATCAACAACCCCGCCTGAAACACCGCAAACGCCACCAGACAGGTAATAGTGAAGCGCAACCCGGCGTCTTCGCGCTTGAACTTGCTGACCTTTTCTTCCTGCTTCTGGAGCTTCACTTCCTGCTCGGCCAGATTCTGTTCGGCCTGCTGAAGCATTTGCGCGGCTTCAAGAATCTCGACGATCTGCAGCTTTTCGCTGTTCCAGTCGCCAATCAGATCACCGACCTGAGCATCCTTGATGCTGCCCTTCAAATGCTGGGCGTCGGCGTAGACCACATCAAATCCGTGCACCCGCAGAAAATGATCGCGGCGCAGTCGAGTGTCTTCGTTCAGCGCGTCCTTGTTGTTCAAGTCCATGCCGTCGACGGTGTAGGCGGGCCAGTGTTTTTTCGCCCAGGTAATGCCATGCGCGGCCATGAAGCGGCCGATGCCACGGTTTAACGGTTCAATCTGCAAGCCGCTGTCCGGGCCGAAACTCACACGTTTGGTGGTGTGATTGACCCACACGTCGAGATGATTTTGCTCTTTGCGAACACGCTGGCTCGGCAGCTTGATCGCCATGCGCATCAGGCTGTGTTCTTTGCTATTGCGCTCGGCATAGCCGAATTCGACAAAACGCAATGGCCGGCCACCGGTGTGGCGGTCGGTCTTCAACGGGGCCAGGCGGAGCATCTTGTGGTGCTCGACGTGGACATCCGCCCACGGCAGCTCGACCGCTGGCGGTGCGTCTTTTTCAGCGGTGGTGTCGGGTGAAGTCTGGGTATCAGTCATAACGGCGAGATCCTGTCCAAGCCCTGCTTGCCGCCAGCCAGTACGCTGGCGACAAAGGCTTATCGGCCGTTTCTTGCAAGACTGGAGGGCAAACAGCGCTTATCGGGTGCGAAGTCCGTCAATAAATTCGATGATTTTCGAGCCGAGTTCCGCTGCCAGAGGCAAATTCGGGTCTTTGTAGGAGGCCAATTGCCGCTTCACGTCGTTAGGCACGATGCGCATGACGTGGTTCATGCCTTCGATCACCGCCAGTTCGGCGTCCGGTTTGGCGGCTTTGAGCAACTTTGCATCATGGACACCGACCTGAATGTCGTTGCTGCCCTGAACGATCAGTGCCGGCATCTTCAGTTGCGCGAACGCTGCGGCCGGATCCTGTCGGAATAGCGAGATCAGATACGGCTGCACGCTTGGCCGGAAAATCACCTGCAACGGCCCCGGTACATTGTCGTCGGTGCGGCCGGCCTTGAGGTTGTCGAGCAACTCGTTGCTGCGCAACATCAGCGGTGGTGGCAGGCTGCGCGCCAGTTGCTGGCGGATCACCTGATCGACCGGCCGCGCGCTGCCAGACAGGGAAATCACCGCCGCGGCATCCAGCTTCGGCGCGGCAAGGCTGGCAATCAGTGCGCCTTCACTGTGGCCAAGCAGGATGAGCTTGCCAAAACGCGGGTCGGCCTTGAGCTTCTGCCCCCACGCCACGGCGTCTGCCGCGTAGGCCTCCACCGACAGGTTGCGCTCGTCCGGCGTGGCCGCAAGGCTGGCGGCCACGCCGCGCTTGTCGTAGCGCACACTGGCAATGTGGTGTTTAGCCAGCACCCAGGCCAGCCGTTTAAGGCTGTCATTGCGCCCGCCGTCGGGGTTGTTTCCGTCACGATCCGTAGGCCCCGAGCCGGAAATGATCAGGACAACCGGTACAGGGTTGTCGGATTTTGGCAGCAACAGCGAACCGAAAAGCTCGCCGCTCCCCGTATCCAAAGTTACCGGGCGTTGTAGGACCGTCGCTTGGGCAAAGCCCGTAAACAGGGTAAGACTCAAAATCAAAACTCGCAGCATCATCACGCCATCATTCGCCAAGGTGCCGGTTGGACTCACCAACACCGCTAAGGTTCGAGGATGAACTAGTCGGTTAGCCTGCGTATACTGGCGCGCATTACGAATTTGGGTTTGATTTCACGGAGCGTCCTGCATGTCCGGCAATACCTACGGCAAGTTGTTCACTGTCACCACCGCTGGCGAAAGCCATGGTCCGGCGTTGGTCGCCATTGTCGACGGCTGCCCGCCGGGCCTGGAAATTTCCCTCGAGGACTTGCAGCGCGACCTCGACCGCCGCAAGCCCGGCACCAGTCGACATACCACCCAGCGCCAGGAAGCCGATGAAGTCGAAATCCTCTCCGGCGTGTTCGAAGGCCGCACGACCGGCTGCTCCATCGGTCTGCTGATCCGCAACACTGACCAGAAGTCCAAGGACTACTCGGCAATCAAGGACCTGTTCCGCCCGGCCCACGCCGACTACACCTACCACCACAAATACGGCGAGCGCGATTATCGTGGCGGCGGCCGTAGCTCGGCCCGCGAAACCGCCATGCGCGTGGCGGCAGGTGCAATTGCCAAGAAGTTTCTGGCCACCCAGGGCATTGTCATTCGCGGCTATATGAGCCAGCTCGGCCCGATCGAAATTCCGTTCAAGACCTGGGATTCGGTTGAAGAAAACGCGTTCTTCTGCCCGGATCCGGACAAAGTCTCGGAGCTGGAAGCCTATATGGATCAATTACGCCGTGATCAGGATTCGGTCGGGGCGAAGATCACCGTGGTCGCCGAAGGCGTCATGCCGGGTCTGGGCGAGCCGATTTTCGACCGTCTCGACGCCGAACTGGCGCACGCGCTGATGAGCATCAACGCGGTGAAGGGCGTGGAAATCGGCGCCGGTTTCGCCTGCGTTGCCCAGCGTGGCACCGAGCATCGCGATGAAATGACTGCGCAAGGTTTCCTCAGCAATAACGCCGGTGGCATTCTCGGCGGCATCTCGTCCGGTCAGCCGATCGTTGCCCATCTGGCGCTCAAACCAACGTCGAGCATCACCACCCCGGGCCGTTCGATTGACGTCGAAGGCAACGCGGTCGACGTGATCACCAAAGGTCGACACGACCCCTGCGTGGGCATCCGCGCCACACCGATTGCCGAAGCGATGATGGCCATCGTGCTGATGGACCACCTGCTGCGTCACCGTGGGCAGAACGCCGATGTGCGCGTGAGCACCCCGGTGCTGGGTCAGCTTTAATGGCAGACCACAAAGCCGTCGCGGCCTGACCGTGGCGGCGCTCCCTTACTGGCGGCTGTCCAGTTTCTATCTGTTCTATTTCGCCTTGCTCGGCTCGACGGCGCCGTTTCTGGCGCTGTACTTCGATCACCTCGGATTCAGCGCCGCGCGCATTGGCGAACTGGTCGCCATCCCGATGTTGATGCGCTGCGTGGCGCCTAACATCTGGGGCTGGCTTGGCGATTACACCGGCAGACGCCTGGCCATCGTGCGCTTCGGCGCGGTGTGTACGCTGCTGACCTTCTCGTTGATATTCGTCAGCAAAACCTACGCCTGGCTGGCGATGGTCATGGCGTTGCATGCGTTCTTCTGGCACGCGGTGTTGCCGCAGTTCGAAGTCATCACGCTGGCGCATTTGCAGGGGCAGACCTCCCGTTACAGCCAGATTCGCCTGTGGGGCTCAATCGGCTTCATCATCACCGTGGTTGTGTTGGGGCGCCTGTTCGAGTGGCTTAGTCTGGACATCTACCCGGCAGCGCTGGTGCTGATCATGGCGGGGATCGTGCTCAGCAGTTTGTGGGTACCGAACGCGCAACCGGCGCAGGGCAACCGGCCGACCGGGGAAGGTTTTCTCAAGCAACTGCGCCGTCCTGGCGTGCTGGCGTTTTACGCCAGCGTGGCACTGATGCAGATGAGTCACGGCCCGTATTACACGTTTTTGACGTTGCACCTTGAACGACTCGGCTACAGTCGCGGCGTGATCGGCATGCTCTGGGCCGTCGGTGTGGTCGCTGAAGTGCTGATGTTCATGGCCATGAGCCGGATTCTTTCACGCTTCTCCCTGCGCCGAGTCTTGATGGCAAGTTTTCTGCTGGCGGCGCTGCGCTGGGTGCTGCTGGGTTCGTTCGCCGAGTTTCTCTGGGTGCTGTTGTTGGCGCAGGTGCTGCACGCGGCGACCTTCGGCAGTTTTCACGCCGCTGCCATCGCGTTCGTGCAACGTAGCTTCGGCGCGCGCCAGCAAGGACAGGGCCAAGCGTTGTACGCCGCGCTGGCCGGCACCGGAGGCGCGCTCGGCGCACTGTATGCCGGTTACAGCTGGAATACCCTCGGCCCGACATTGACCTTTAGTATTGCCAGTCTCGCGGCGCTCGCGGCTGCCGTTATCATTGCCACACGCATGCAAGAGGACAGCCTGTGAGCCTTGCGCGTGAACAACTCGCCCGGCCAATCGTCGACGCCGGGTGTTTTCTTTATGGTCGAGGCTGGTCTCAGTGGTATCTGAATTTTGTTTGAATGCGAGTTGAAGACCCGCAGCGTCATGAACCACCAAGGCTGACTTCGCCAGAAGTCGCCCATTTACCTGATGAATTGCTGTGCCCGACCGGTCTGAAAAAAACCGGACGGCAAGGCCGATACCGAGGAATTGTCCCAATGAGCAGCCTGTCCGTTTATCACGTCTCAAGCCCCGACATCCCGAACAAGGTGCTGACCCATCTTGAAGACATCGCCGCGACTCTGGCCGAGCAGGGCGTGCGTTTCGACCGCTGGCAAGCCGCCACGAAGATCCAGCCCGGTGCAAGCCAGGAAGAAGTCATCAGCGCGTACCAAGAGCAGATCGACAAACTGATGACCGAGCGCGGTTACATCACGGTCGATGTGATCAGCCTCAATAGCGATCACCCGCAGAAAGCCGAACTGCGCGCCAAGTGCCTTGAAGAACACTGCCATGGCGAAGACGAAGTCCGTTTTTTCGTCGCCGGTCGTGGACTGTTTACCCTGCACATCGACGATTACGTCTACGCCGTACTCTGCGAAAAAAACGACCTGATCTCGGTGCCGGCCGGCACTAAACACTGGTTCGACATGGGTGAACATCCGCACTTCGTGGCGATCCGTCTGTTCAACAACCCCGAAGGCTGGGTCGCCACCTTCACTGGCGAAGACATCGCCGGCCGCTTCCCGCGTCTTGAGGACTGAGCCGAAGACGATAAACGTCATCCATAAAAAAACAGGCCGTGAAGCGCATCCTTCACGGCCTGCTTTGTTTTACAGGGTCGAATCAATTACAGCGAGTGATACGTCGGCAGGGCAAAACGCTGCTGGCTCTGCAGCATTGCGATTTGTGGCAGTTCGCTGGCCTGTTCAGCCAGATCACGACGAATTGCACTGATCGCCCACGACAATTGGTCGCCGGCATGCAGTTGCTGATACGTCAGCGCACGCTTGAACACTTTGCCGTCGCTGCTGCGCAGAGTCAGCAGGATCCCGCCATCGGGACGTGGCGTAGTGGTGACTTCGAAGTTGGAGAACAGGGAGGTAAATTTTTCTTGGATCAGGCTCATGTTTTTCAGCTCCGTATGCACTTGAATGGCAAGCATGCAGAGGAGGTTGCAGTGATTGTGCCAGCATGGTTTTTTTTAAAAATACTTATAAATCAATAGTTTATAAAATCGTGAATTTAAACGCGTCGTGCAATCTGCATGAACGGCCATCGTGCATCCTGCATTTTGCGGGATCGCTTGCGAATAAACGGAACCAAATCGCCCCCACAGGATCGCGGCTGCCGGCCAAGGTCCTGCGGATACAAAACATTGCAAAAACCGCGTGTACAGCTTGAGAAGCGCTGGCGTACTTTCGCTCTCGACCTTCGCCTGAAAGTGTCGGTCGCAGCCATCGATTGCCCGAAAAATAAGAATGCCGGCCAGCAAACCAGGGCCGAACGGGAGCTTCCATGAGTCACGCGCCAAGCGACACGATTACCTGGGGCATGATGCTCCGCAAACTGCCGATGATTGCCAAAGCCATTCCGCGAGTGGTCAAAGGCATGAAGGTGGCCAACGTCAAGGATCCGACCCAAAGCTGTGGCCTTGGCTGGACGTTCGAACAAGCTGCTCTGCGTAATCCCGATGGCCTGGCGTTATTGCAGGGCGATGTCTTGCTGACCTATTCGCAGGTCAACCAGTGGGCCAATCGCATCGCCCACTATCTGAACGGGCAGGGGATCGGCAAGGGTGATGTGGTGGCGGTGTTCATTGAAAACCGTCCGGAACTACTGGTGACGATTCTGGCATTGGCCAAGGTCGGCGCCGTCAGCGCACTGCTCAATACCTCGCAGACCCGCGATACGCTGATCCACAGTGTGAATCTGGTGGCGCCGGTGGCGATTGTGGTCGGTGAAGAGTTGGTGTCGGCGTTTGCCGCGGTACGTGATCAAGTGACGATTACGCCAGAGCGCACCTGGTTCGTGGCGGACCACGACACTTACAGCCATCCGGGCATTGCCCCCCAGGGTTACGTCAACCTGATCAGCGCCAGTGTCGACGCTCGCAGCGATAATCCCCCGAGCAGCCAGCAGGTGTTTTTCGACGATCCGTGTTTCTACATCTACACCTCTGGCACGACTGGCCTGCCCAAGGCTGGTGTGTTCAAGCACGGTCGCTGGATGCGCAGTTCGGCCAGCTTCGGCATGATCGCCCTCGACATGGGCCCCGACGATGTCCTCTATTGCACCTTGCCGCTCTATCACGCGACCGGCCTCTGCGTGTGCTGGGGCTCGGCGATCAATGGCGCATCGGGTTTCGCCATCCGCCGCAAATTCAGCGCCAGTCAGTTCTGGAATGACGTGCGCCGCTATCGCGCCACCACTATCGGTTACGTCGGCGAGTTATGCCGTTATCTGGTCGATCAACCGGCCAGCGTCGATGACAATCGCCACGATGTGCGCAAGATGATCGGCAACGGCTTGCGTCCAGGCGCGTGGGCCGAGTTCAAGACGCGGTTCGCGGTCGATCATATCTGTGAACTGTATGCCGCGAGCGACGGCAATATCGGTTTTACCAACATCCTCAACTTCGACAACACCATCGGGTTTTCGCTGATGGCCTGGGAATTGGTGGCCTACGATCATGACAGCGGCGAGCCGATTCGCAGCGACGACGGTTTCATGCGCAAGGTCGGTAAGGGCGAGCAAGGTTTGCTGCTGGCGCGAATCGACGAGAAGGCGCCGCTGGACGGCTACACCGATCCGCAGAAGACCGCCAAAGTCGTGGTACACGATGTGTTCACCAAGGGCGACCGCTTCTTCAACACCGGTGATCTGTTGCGCAACATCGGTTTTGGTCATGCCCAGTTTGTTGATCGCCTCGGCGACACCTATCGCTGGAAAGGTGAAAACGTCTCCACCACCGAAGTTGAAAACCTGTTGCTGCAACATCCGCACATCTCCGAGGCCGTGGCCTACGGCGTGGAAATCCGCAACACCAACGGACGCGCCGGGATGGCGGCGATCACACCTGCCGAATCCCTCGCCACCCTGGACTTCGCCGAACTGCTGACGTTCGCCCGGCAACGCATGCCGGCCTACGCCGTCCCTCTGTTCCTGCGGGTGAAAGTGAAAATGGAAACCACCGGCACCTTCAAATACCAGAAAACGCGGTTGAAAAACGAAGGCTTCGACCCGGGCCTGACGGGTGATGACCCGATCTTCGCCTGGCTGCCTGGCACGCAGACGTATGTGCAGGTGACCGATCAAGTGCTGGCCGACATTCACCAGGGCAAATACCGCTATTGATTCTGGCTATAGCCTTTCTTGAGAAAAAGGGGGTGACAGCTATCGCCGCGCTCGGGAAACTGTCGGCTTTGCGATTAACCGAAAGTGGAGTTGCCCCATGTCCGACCAAAGCCGCCAGATGACCCCTGAAGAGGCTGCCGAATTCACCGAGCAGGTTTTCAACAAGGCGCGCGACGGTGATGCAGTGATGCTGGATCGACTGATCAGCGCCGGCCTGCCGGTGAACCTGAAAAACGCCAAAGGCGACACGTTGCTGATGTTGGCCAGTTACTACGGCCATGTGGAGGCGGTGCAGGTGCTGCTTAAACACAAGGCTGACCCGGAGATGCGCAATGGCAACGGCCAGAGCCCGATTGCCGGCGCAGCGTTCAAAGGTGATCTGGCCGTGGTCAAGACACTGGTGGAAGCGGGCGCCGAGATCGAAGGTTCGTCGTTCGACGGTCGTACCGCGTTGATGATGGCGGCAATGTTCAACCGCGTTGAAATCGTCGATTACCTGATCAGCAAAGGTGCCGATCCGCAAGCCAAGGACGCCAACGGCGTGACAGCACTGGACGCGGCTCGCACCATGGGTGCGGTCGACACCACCGCGCAGCTGGAAAAACTGTTGAGCTGAAATCAGCTCTGTTGAACTGTGGTGAGGGAGAGAATGCGCTATCCTTCGCGCCCTCGAAATTCACCTTCGCCACAGGATCTGCCCTCATGAAAGCCGCACTCGTCGAACTCATCAGCAAAATCAGCTCCGGCTGCATGGGCGAGGACGAGATCCTGAAAGTGGCCGACGAAGCCGCACAGGCCTACGCCGATGCCGGCGCTTTTCTGACGGCCAACCCGGACATCAACTACGACGACACTTTTCCGATCACGTTGGGCGAGTGGGTGGTGGTCGGCAGCCTGCCGGAAACCGTGCTGTTCCAGGCCGACACCTACGTCGATCTGTTCGCGCAGATCGTTGCCTCGTTCGGTCCGGGGGTCGATTTCAACCTCAAGCCCAAGCAACTGGCCAAAACCGAAGCATTGACTGCGCTCAATCGCATTCAGGTGCAGATGAGCAGCCTGAACAAGGAAAACGGCGGTTACACGCTGATGAACTTCAGTCAGTTGCTCGACGACGAGCTGCAAGTCGTACTGGTCTACGGCAACGACGTGCCACGGGTGCTGGCGTTGTGCGCCGAAGTTGGCATCGCCGCTGCGCCATCGCTGGAGGCCTTGAAGGTCGCTGTTCACGTCTGAGGGCAATAAAAGGGAACCCTTCGCGCGACCGTCTATCCTAAAAGTGCATGCCACTATTCTGGAGCGACACCATGGGTTCGACGTTTAACGGTCTGATCGGTCTGATCATTCTTGCCCTCGATATCTGGGCCATCATCAACGTACTGAAAAGCGGCGCCGAGACCGGGATGAAAGTCCTCTGGGTGCTGCTGATCGTCCTTCTGCCGGTGCTGGGCCTGATCATCTGGGCGATTGCCGGGCCACGGGGGAATGTGCGGATCTGAGCCATTCTCGCGAACAACGCAAAACCTGTGAGGTTGTGTTAAGCCGATGGGCGCGCGAAGCGTCCCTTGAACCGGTGGGTGCGGTCTGACAGAAAACCCGTGATCTACGACTGCTTCTAAGTCGATCGGGAATAAATCCCCTTGCCACAAAAGCCTGCTTGCGCATTGGGTGTCTTTTTTTTCATGTTCGCCCGATGCAATCCTTTTGAACGATCAATCCGGCCAAAAGTCGAGATAGAGGTAAGCCCATTTGCGGGTTTGATCGAGGAGGCACCGATGCAAAAGTGGAAAATCACTTTCGTGGACGATCATGGTGAAACTGTTGTTGAGGTCTTCGAGCGCGCCGAATGTCCCAGCGACGATGAGGCCGCTCGACTGATCAAGCAACGGCTCCTGCCTGTTGCCGCCGCACTGGATTTGAACGATCTGGAAGGCCGCACCGCCGATGCGGGTGTCAAAAGTCTGAAAACCCAGAACAGCATCGAAATCCGCAGCATCACCCCCATCTGAAATTCTTCCATCATTATCACGCCAGGCCTTGGCAGCAGCTCTATCTTGGGGCTACTCTGCAAGCGAGATCAGCGAACGGATCGCTAAGGTCTGGTCTTGTCAGCTACATGCTTGTTTCCCGCGTGCAACCAGTTTGCCGAAGTACTTAGGCCCAAGGCCCGGGGCGGGAATACGGAAAGTCTATCCATCATCCGAGGGGGACGATTCATGAGCACAGCCTATCAAGAAGACATCAGCAGCAACGTGCTGCGCCGCATGAAAGAAGGCGGTTTCGATTTTTCCCGATTCCATCCCATCGAGTTCTACGCCATTTTCCCGGACGAGGAGCGGGCGCGCAGGGCGGCAGGCAAGTTTCGCGGTGAATCCATCAATGCCCAGGTCAGTGCGCGCGACGACGGCGCCTGGTCTCTGGAATTAAGCAAAGTGATGTACGCGACTTATGACGATATTGGCGATTTCGAGCAGGGCTTCTCCGCCGTGGTCGAACCGTTGGGTGGCATCATCGAGGGCTGGGGCGTCAAGCAGGAGGTACGCAACCGCTACCGTTTGAACTGATCTCTGGTGTTTTTTGTTGAGCAACGGCTGACCTTCGGGTTGGCCGTTTTCATTTATGGATCTCTTTTGCTTTCAAAACGTTTCACGCACGCAAAAAAAAGCCACCGGAGAGGGTGGCGAAAAGGGAAGACCGATAAATCGATGAAACCGTTCAGGGCCAAGGCTTTAAGGGCTGCACTGGCAGGCCGGATCAATTGAGCTGAAGACCTGCGCGTGGCAGCTCTTTCAGCGGATGCGCGGATTATCCGCCGCTCATGCCGAGCAGTGAAATCAACTCTGACTATGCTGGTGATAGACGACAACACTGCGTCGCAATGAGGCGGGGGCAATCAGGTTGGGGCATTTGTTGCACAGGAATGGTGCGGCACCTGCGGCGTGAATATCCAACTGATTGAAATCAAAGCGTTTATGCCGATGGCACGGGCCTTGCGAAGGCCTGTATGTCCGGGTGACAAGGAGTACGGCATGATCCGCACTTATTTTGATGAAATGTACGATGCCGGCGGCCAGATTCGCCCGCATTACCGGGAGTTTGCCCGGTGGTTGGCCGACACGCCTGACGAGCTGCTGGCCCAACGGCGACGCGAGGCCGATCTGCTGTTCCATCGTGCCGGGATTACCTTCACGCTCTACGGGGACGAGCAAGGCACAGAGCGCCTGATTCCTTTCGATACCATTCCGCGCAGCATCCCCGCCAGCGAATGGCGGATCGTCGAGCGCGGCTGCATCCAGCGGGTCAAGGCGTTGAACATGTTCCTCGCCGACCTTTACCACGAGCAGCGCATCATCAAGGCCGGGATCATTCCCGCCGAGCAGGTGCTGGCCAACGAGCAATATCAGTTGGCGATGCAAGGGCTGGATCTGCACCGCGATATTTATTCGCACATCTCTGGTGTCGATCTGGTGCGTGACGGCGACGGCACCTATTACGTGCTCGAAGACAACCTGCGCACACCGAGCGGCGTGAGCTACATGCTCGAAGACCGCAAGATGATGATGCGATTGTTCCCGGAGCTGTTCGCCGCGCAGCGCATCGCGCCGATCGACCACTACCCGAACCTGTTGCTCGACACCCTGAAAAGCTCAAGCCCGATTGATGACCCGAGTGTGGTGGTGTTGACGCCGGGGCGCTTCAACAGTGCATTCTTCGAGCATGCTTTTCTGGCGCGGGAAATGGGCGTGGAGCTGGTGGAGGGCGCCGATCTGTTCGTGCGTGACGACAAAGTCTTCATGCGCACCACCGACGGGCCAAAAGCGGTCGACGTGATCTACCGCCGTCTCGACGACGCGTTCCTTGATCCGCTGGCGTTCAATCCGGATTCGATGCTGGGTGTGCCGGGGCTGCTGTCGTCCTATCGTTCCGGCAACGTAGTGCTGGCCAACGCCATTGGCACCGGTGTGGCCGACGACAAGTCGGTGTATCCGTTCGTGACCGACATGATCCGTTTCTACCTCGATGAAGAACCGATCCTGAAGAACGTGCCGACCTGGCAATGCCGCAATCCGTCTGAACTTTCCCATGTGCTGGCCAATCTTGCGGATCTGGTGGTCAAGGAAACCCAAGGTTCGGGCGGTTACGGGATGCTGGTGGGGCCGGCAGCGACGACGGCGGAAATCGATGCATTCCGCGAGCGGATCAAAGCCAAGCCCCACGCGTACATCGCGCAACCGACATTGTCGCTGTCGACCTGTCCGACCTTTGTCGAAAACGGTATTGCGCCACGCCACATCGACCTGCGCCCGTTTGTCCTGTCCGGTCGCGAAACGCGGGTTGTGCCAGGCGGTTTGACCCGTGTCGCCCTGCGCGAAGGCTCTCTGGTGGTGAATTCCTCCCAGGGCGGCGGAACCAAGGACACCTGGGTGGTCGAGGATTGAAGGAAGTTTGCCATGTTAAGTAGAACTGCCTCGGATCTGTATTGGATGTCGCGTTACCTGGAGCGAGCGGAAAACCTCGCACGGATGCTCGATATCAGTTATTCGCTGTCGCTGATGCCGCAAGACGGCCGCGGCGATGGTCTGCACGAACTGGCCATGCCGCTGTTGATCACCGGCACACTCGACGATTATCTGGAGCGTCACGGCGCGCTGCATGCCGAACGATTGCTGCACTTCTTCGCCCTCGATGCCGCCAATCCGGCGAGCATCTACAGCTGTCTGGGCGCGGCGCGGGCCAGCGCTCACGCGGTACGTGGACGAATAACGGCTGACATGTGGGAAAACATCAACGCCACTTGGCTGGAGATTCGCGGGATCGCCGAACAGGGGCTGAGCCGCTATGGCATGAGCCGTTTCTGCGAATGGATCAAGGAGCGTTCACACCTGTTCCGTGGGGCGTCCTACGGCACGATCATGCGCAACGATGCGTTTCGCTTCATTCGCTTGGGGACCTTTATCGAGCGCGCGGACAACACCTTGCGCCTGCTCGATGCCCGCTACGAAATGGCGGGTGATCAGGCCGAAGCGGTCAGTGACGGCACTGCTCACGCCTACTATCAGTGGAGTGCTTTGCTCAGGGCTTTGTCGTCGTTTGAGGCCTACACCGAAATCTATCGCGATGCGCCGGGGGCGCGACATGTTGCCGAGTTGCTGCTGTTGCGCGCAGATGTGCCGCGTTCACTGCGTGCCTGCACCGAAGAGATCGATCAGATTCTCGCGCAGTTGCCCGGGGCCAACGGTCGGCCGGCACAACGCCTGGCCGCAGAAATGGACGCACGCCTGCGTTACACCGGCATCAACGAAATCCTCGAGGAAGGCCTGCACGCCTGGCTGACCGAATTCATCCCGCTGGTGCGCCAGTTGGGTAACGCCATTCACAGTTCCTACCTGGAGGCTGCATGAGACTTTCCATTAGCCACGAGACCACCTATCACTACGAAGATCAGGTGCGGGCGAGCATCCAGTACCTGCGGCTGACACCCCACGACAGCGAGCGTCAGCACGTATTGAGCTGGCAACTCGACCTGCCGCGCCCGGTGCGTGCGCAACTCGATCCGTTCGGCAACATCCTGCATGTACTGACCATGGACGAGCCGCACGAAGCGATCATCATCGGCGCCCGTGGTCAGGTGGATATCGATGAGTTGCGCGAGGCAGAGCACGAGAGCCAGTCCGCGTTACCGTTTCTGCGTTTTACTCGACTGACCGAGGCCGACGAGGCGCTGCGTGCGTTCGCCGAAAAAAACTGCAAGCAACGTCGCGACCGCACGGCGTTGATCGATTTGATGCATGGCTTGAACCAGCACATGACGTACACGCCGGGTTCCACTGAAGTGGATACCAGCGCCGCCGAGGCGTTCGCTGGCCGCTCAGGCGTTTGTCAGGATCACGCCCACGCGTTCCTGGCCTGCGCGCGTAGCCTGGGAATCCCGTCGCGGTATGTGTCGGGTTATTTGTACAGCGAGGATTGTGAACATCTGGCCAGCCATGCCTGGGCTGAGGCGTGGCTGGATGACGCCTGGTACAGCTTTGACGTGACCAATCAACTGGCGCGCCCTGAGCGACATCTTAAGCTGGCGGTGGGGCTGGATTATCTGGACGCCTGCCCGGTGCGCGGGATGCGCCGTGGTGGCGGGTGTGAGCAGATGCATGCGAAGGTGTTCGTGTCGCCGACGCCGGCGCCGGTTGTCTCCGTGCAACAGCAATAGGATTCGGGATGCCGCAAACGCTGGCAACCCAGCTTCCACAGGTTATGCGCTGATTTTGAATCAGCATTGATCCTGCGGGAGCAGGCTTGCTCGCGAAGAGATCAGTACCGACAACACAAGGCTCAGGGCTTAACCTTGCGCCCAGCCATGTGCTGCAGATACCCGATCAGCATTTGCAAATCCTGGTCGGGCAACACCTCAACTGAAAACCCCGGCATCTTCGCCTGCGGCCACTGACGCAAACTTTGCGGGTCACGAATGTAGCGTTTGAGGAAGTCCGCGCCGAAATACTCGGTCGGGTTAAACGGAATATTCAGATCCGGCCCGAACTGCGCATCTCCCGCACCATTCAATCGGTGGCACGCCAGACAATTTTTCTGAAACAGCGCAAAACCCTGATTCACCGGATCATCGGCTTTCAGCGCAGGGTCAGGCAGCAGGGCAGGGAAGCGTTCGGCCACCGGCGCCATGCGCTTGATGCTTGCCACTTCGAACGGCCATTGCTCCGGGCTGATATTTCCCGCTTGTGGATCGGTCCACACCAGATAGAACGGCCCGGCGCTGTGCTTGCCCTCGGACAGAGGTGGCCATGGTTGGGCCGGATCTTCGATCGCCAGCCATGCGCGCGCGCCTTTGGTGCCGAGCAAGGGCGCAGCAGCCAGTTCGGCGGCAAACCCATCGAGTGCCACTGCTTGCAAGTGATCGTCGGGTTTGATCCCCGTGAGCAAACTAGCCATGGGCACGGCGCGATAGGTCATGTCCTTCTTGTAGGACACATCATTTTTGATCGTGAGGGTTTGTACTTGAGGATGTTTGAGCAACTCCTCGGTCTGCCAGGTGCGGCTGATTTGGCCAAGCCGCAGATCCAGTTGTGCCGCAGCCAAAGGCATGCTCAACAGCAATGCCAAGAACACAATAAGCGCTTTCAAATGATCGTCATCATTGTTGTGGGAGTGCGCAAAGGTTGGCACAAACACGCCGGCCCGGGTAGCGGGCCAGTCACATGTTTAGTGGCGATAAGCCGCGCCTGACGCTTGAGTTCAGCCGATGACCCTGGTCAGGTTCGGCAAAATCAACAACAGCGTCGTGGCGAAAAGAATGAGTCCTGCTTGACGAACTTTCGGTTGTTTGAACATGGCTTGACCGCCTTTATTGTTATTTCCTGATGCTTGCCTGCATATCCATGACGGCAAGCGCTGCACATCCTGTTGAAGCACGCCTGCCCCGGCAAAACCCGACGACCATGACGTACTTGTCTTACATTAGGGCCCGCGTCACGCTTGGCTTAGACCCATTTCATATGTAGTTCATGTCGGTAGCGATTAAAAAGGCATGAGGCTTATTGCCAGCTTCTTTGCCGCCCGCTTGCTAGACAACTCGCCGACCTGAACCGGTTCACCCGGCGGCTGATGACCGTCCGTCTGAGCGTGTGCGTCAAGCGTATTGAGCGCTGGGGTCATTGAATCCGTAGGCGCTCGGGTCAAGAGTGAAGGCACAAGAAATCACTCACCGCACAGGTTCGAGGACGTCATGACCCAAGCTTTGATTTTCGATGCGTTACGCACGCCCCGCGGCAAAGGCAAGGCCGATGGCGCACTGCACAGCGTCAAACCGGTGAATCTGGTGGCCGGCCTGCTGAGTGCTTTGCAAGAGCGAACCTCGCTGGACACCCGCCAGGTCGATGATGTCGTACTCGGCTGCGTCACGCCGATGGGTGATCAAGGCGCTGACATTGCTAAAACGGCCGTGCAGGTGGCCGATTGGGACGTGAGCGTGGCGGGCGTGCAGATCAACCGCTTCTGCGCTTCGGGGCTGGAAGCGGTGAACCTCGGCGCCATGAAAGTGCGCTCGGGTTTTGAAGACCTGGTGGTGGTCGGGGGCGTTGAATCGATGTCGCGTGTGCCGATGGGCAGCGATGGCGGTGCCTGGGCGCTGGATCCGCAGACCAACCTGCACAGCCACTTCACGCCGCAGGGCGTTGGTGCCGATCTGATCGCCACCCTCGAAGGCTTCAGTCGCCAGGACGTCGATGCCTACGCGTTGCACTCGCAACAGAAAGCGGCGCGGGCCAGAGCTGATGGTTCGTTCAATAAGTCGCTGGTGCCCGTTCAGGATCAGAACGGCATCATCCTGCTTGATCACGATGAGTTCATTCGTGCCGAATCGACTCTCGAAGGGCTGGGCAAACTCAAGCCGAGTTTCGAAATGATGGGCCTGATGGGCTTCGACGCCACGGCGCTGCGGGTCTACAGCCATGTCGAGCGGATCAACCATGTACACACACCCGGCAACAGTTCCGGCATTGTCGACGGCGCGGCGCTGATGCTGATCGGCTCCGAAGCCAAGGGCCGGGCGCTGGGCCTGCAGCCTCGGGCGCGAATTGTCGCCACGGCGGTTACCAGCACTGATCCGACCATCATGCTCACCGGCCCCGCGCCGGCCACCCGCAAGGCGTTGGCCAAAGCGCGATTGCGTGTAGAGGAAATCGATCTGTTCGAGGTCAACGAAGCGTTTGCGTCGGTGGTTCTGAAATTCATCAAGGACATGGCCGTCGATCCGGACAAGGTCAACGTCAACGGCGGCTCCATCGCCATGGGCCACCCACTGGGCGCCACCGGTTGCGCGATCCTCGGCACCTTGCTCGATGAACTGGAAGCCCGACGCCTGCGCTATGGCCTGGCGACGCTGTGCGTCGGCGGCGGCATGGGCATTGCCACCATCATCGAACGACTCTGAGCCCCGAATTCAAGGAACTTGTTATGAGCGAAGCCATTCGTTACGAAAAAGGCCAGGACGGGATCGTCGTGCTGACCATCGACATGCCGGGCCAGAGCGCCAACACCATGAACGCCCTCTATCGCGAGGCTATGGCCGCTTGCGTCGCCCGGCTTGTCACTGAAAAAGACCGCATTGCTGGCGTCATCATCACCTCGGCGAAGAAAACCTTCTTTGCAGGTGGCGACCTCAATGAGCTGATCAAGGTCGGTAAGCCAGAAGCCAAAGCGTTCTACGACATGGTGCTGTCCCTCAAGGGGCAATTGCGCACTCTGGAAACCTTGGGCAAACCGGTGGTTGCGGCGATCAACGGTGCGGCGCTCGGTGGCGGCTGGGAAATCTGCCTGGCTTGTCATCATCGCGTCGCTTTGGATGACGCGTCGGTGCAACTCGGTTTGCCGGAAGTCACCCTCGGCCTGCTGCCGGGTGGCGGCGGGGTCGTGCGCATGGTGCGAATGCTTGGTATCGAGAAGGCGCTGCCTTATCTGCTGGAGGGTAAAAAAGTGCGTCCGCAGCAAGCGTTGCAAGCCGGTTTGATTGATGAGCTGGCGGCGAATCGCGATGAACTGCTGGCCAAGGCACGCGCCTGGATTGTCGCCAATCCGGAGGCGGTACAGCGCTGGGACGTCAAGGGGTACCAGATTCCCGGCGGTACGCCGTCGAACCCGAAAGTGGCGCAGATGCTGGCAATTGCGCCGTCAATACTGCGGACGAAAACCCAAGGCACGCTGCCAGCGCCGGAAAAGATTCTGTGTGCGGCGGTTGAAGGCGCTCAGGTGGATTTCGATACCGCGCATCTGATCGAAACCCGCTATTTCACCGAGCTGACCACGGGGCAGATTTCGAAAAACCTGATCGGCACGTTCTGGTTTCAACTCAATGAGATCAATGCCGGTGGGTCGCGGCCGCAGGGGCTTGCGCCGTATAAAACGCAGAAAGTCGGCGTACTCGGTGCGGGGATGATGGGCGCCGGGATCGCTTTTGTCAGCGCCTCGGCGGGCATTGACGTGGTGCTCAAGGACATCAACCTGACCGCGGCCGAGAAGGGCAAAGCGCATTCGGCGGCGCTGCTGGACAAAAAAGTCGCCCGCGGGCAAATGAGTGCTGAACAGCGCGAAGCGGTGCTGACGCGGATTCATACCACTGAAACCGATGTCGACCTGGCGGGTTGTGATCTGATCATCGAAGCGGTATTCGAGGATCGCGAACTCAAAGCGCAGGTGTCTTCGGCAGCTCAGAAGGTTGTTGGCGCTGATGTCGTGATCGCTTCCAATACTTCAACCTTGCCGATCACCGGTCTGGCGAGTGCCGTCCCCGATCAGAGCAAATTCATCGGCCTGCACTTCTTCAGCCCTGTGGAGAAAATGCCGCTGGTGGAAATCATCAGAGGCGCGCAGACCAGCGACGAAACCCTCGCCCGTGGTTTTGATTTCGTACTGCAAATCAAGAAAACGCCGATTGTGGTCAACGACAGTCGCGGCTTCTTCACGTCGCGCGTGTTCGGCACCTTCACCAATGAAGGCATCGCCATGCTCGGTGAAGGCGTAAGCGCAGCGATGATCGAGACTGAAGCGCGCAAGGCCGGTATGCCGGTCGGGCCTCTGGCGATATCTGACGAAGTTTCCCTCAGCCTGATGAGCCATATCCGCCAACAAACGGCCAAAGACCTGCAAGCTGAAGGGAAACCGCTGATTGAGCACCCGGCCTTCGCCGTGATTGATTTGCTGCTCAACGAATACAAGCGCCCCGGCAAAGCGGCTGGCGGCGGTTTTTATGATTATCCGGCCGGTGGACAGAAGCATTTGTGGCCGCAACTCAAGACCCGTTTCGAGAAGGCTGATGGGCAGATCTCGCCGAAGGATGTACGTGACCGTCTGTTGTTCGTGCAGGCCATCGAAACAGTGCGCTGTGTGGAGGAGGGTGTGCTGACCTCAACGGCGGACGCCAATATTGGTTCGATCTTTGGCATTGGTTTTGCGGCGTGGACCGGTGGTGCGTTGCAATTCATCAATCAATACGGGGTGAAAGACTTCGTTGCCCGTGCGCAGTATCTGGCGGAGCAATATGGCGAGCGTTTTGCACCACCGGCGTTGTTGTTGGAGAAGGCTGCGAAAGGCGAGCTGTTTTAAGTGATGGGGAGAAGGCTGCGGGGCTTGCCTTGTCTGGGTGTTTCAGGGCAGGCTCTGGGTGTTCATTATTCCCATCATGTGTCAGGTATTTTTTATGTCGCTACGCATCTGCATTCTGGAAACCGACATCCTGCGTCCGGAACTGGTCGATCAATATCAGGGTTACGGGCAGATGTTTCAGCGCCTGTTCTCGCAGCAACCGATCGCCGCCGAGTTCGCCGTCTACAACGTGATGCAGGGCGAATACCCGAGCGACGACCTGACGTTCGATGCGTACCTGGTCACTGGCAGCAAGGCTGATTCCTTCGGTACCGACCCGTGGATTCAAACCCTCAAGCAATACCTGCTGAGCCGCTACGAACGTGGCGACAAACTGCTCGGTGTGTGCTTTGGCCACCAACTGCTGGCACTGCTGCTGGGTGGCAAGAGCGAACGCGCGGCTCAGGGGTGGGGCGTTGGTACCCACAACTACAAACTCGCGGCCAGGGCGCCGTGGATGAACCCGGTGCGTGAGGAACTCACACTGCTGATCAGCCACCAGGATCAGGTGACGGCGCTACCGGAAAACGCCACGGTCATCGCTTCCAGCGACTTCTGCCCGTTTGCGGCGTACCACATCAATGATCAGGTGCTGTGCTTCCAGGGCCATCCGGAATTCATTCACGATTATTCGCGTGCGCTGCTCGAACTGCGTCAGGACGCGTTGGGTACGCAGATTTACAGCAAAGGCGTGGCCAGCCTTGAGCAGGAGCATCATGGCGCTACGGTCGCGGAGTGGATGATGCGCTTTGTGGCGCACAAGCCAGAAGCTAAAGCTGTTTAAAATCTGACGCGGCATCTGTGGTAAGGGAGCATTCCCTTACCACAGCACTACAACCAGCCTGATTTCTTGAAACTTGCCCACAAACTCACACATCCCACCGTAATAAACCCCAGAACACCGAAGTAACCGTAGTGCCAGCTCAACTCGGGCATGTTCTGAAAATTCATCCCGTAGATCCCCGCCACTGCCGTCGGGAACGCCAGAATCGCGGCCCACGCCGCAAATTTACGCTGCACCACGCTTTGTCTTGACGCTTCAAGCAATACACCGACTTCGATGGTCTGGCTGGCGATTTCCGCCAGTGTAGTCAGGTCTTCCATCTGTCTTGTGACGTGGATTTGCACATCGCGGAAGTACGGGCGCATGTTCTTGTCGATAAACGGAAAGCTCAGTCGTTGCAGTTCTTCGCCGATTTCCACCATCGGCGCCGCGTACCGGCGCAGGCGCACTACGTCGCGGCGCAATCCATGAAGCCTTTGAATGTCGTGTTCGTTCAGCGCACTGCACAGCACATTGCGCTCAAGTTCATCAATTTCGGCATGGATCGCCTCGCCTACGGGCTGGTAGTTCTCGATCACAAAGTCGAGTAGCGCATAGAGGACGAAGTCTTCTCCATGCTCCAGCAACAGTGGGCGTGCTTCACACCGTTGACGGACATGGGCGTACGACGCCGAGTGGCCGTTGCGCGCGGTAATGATGTAGCCCTTGCCGGCGAAGATGTGGGTTTCGATGAATTGCAAAATCCCGTGTTCGCGGATTGGCGAGTACGTAACGATAAACAATGCGTCGCCAAAGGTTTCCAGTTTTGGCCGGCTGTGTTTTTCCAGGGCATCTTCGATGGCCAGTTCGTGCAGGTTGAACTGGCGTTGCAGGTTGGACAATTCCTGTGCGTTCGGCTCTTCGAGGCCGATCCAGACAAAGTGGCCGGTTTTGGCGGCCCAGGCGGCGCCTTCATCAAGGGAAATACTGGTGACTTTCTTACCCGCGCTGTACACCGCAGCAGCAACAACTCGACCCATGGTGGTGGTTCACTTCTTCTTGGCAGATGACAGGGATTGCACGGCTTCAGCTTAGCCGTGTCGCTGCTTGAGAGTCAGTGAAATCAGCACAGTTCACCGCATAAAAGAAAACCCGCACGGGGCGGGTTTATTTGGTCAGGCGGCTTGCAGTTGCCGATCCATCGATTCGATGCATTCGCGCATTTGCTCGCGGCACTGGCTGATGAGCATGGGCATGTCGTCCATGGTCAGTCCAGCGGTAGGAATTGCCGGCAACGAGCGTATGAGAACTTTCCCGCTGCGCCAGCGATTCAAACGCATGTGCCTGATGTAGCTGCTGACACACACTGGAACGATCGGTACGCCCGCGGCAATCGCCATCTGGAACGCGCCTTTCTTGAACGGCAACAGTTCTTCACCGAGGTTACGCGTGCCCTCCGGGAACACCCAGATCGACGTGTCTTCGTTCTGCAAGGTATGCGTGGTGGTGAGCATTGACTGGCGCGCTTTGTGCGCATTGCCACGGTCAATCAAAACGTTGCCGGCCAGCCAGAACAATTGCCCGAACAGCGGCACCCACTTCAGGCTCTTCTTGCCGATGCAGACGGTGCGGCGCGGCACGACATTGCCGAACACGAACAAATCATAGTTGGATTGATGATTGGCGATGATCACGCAACTGTCAGGCTTGCTCATCAAGCCGCTGACGTCGGACTTCACTCGCAGACGCAAAATGCACATCGCCGGCAAGGCGTAGAGGCGGGCGCATAAACGGCTGTTGTCCGGATTGAATGGGCGGCACAACCCGAGGATCACCCCCAGCACGCCGGCTAAAATAAAGTGCAGGCTCATCAATAACATACGAAACACGAACAGCATTTTAAGGCCCCACCGGCACAAAAGGTGGCGCAGTGTACGGATGTGCACTGTTTTCGGCAATTGCCGCTATAGAGGCAGGAGATAGGCGATGTTTAAGCGCATGTTTCGGATTTGTTTGTCAGACGCGTCCTAGAGCAGCCGTGGCGCTTTCAACGGAGCTTGCAGGAAAAAGCCCGACACGACGGCCGGGCTTTTCTTCAATGCTGGAACCGGGTGATTAACCCAGATGCTCCTGATCCTGGATGATGGCGTTATCCAGGGTTTCCAGCAGAGCCTTACGCACCTTCAGCTTGGTGTTTTTGTGCGCAGTCATGTTGATCTTCTTCAACTGACGCGCGGCAGCGAGTGCGGCACCTTGCAACTCCTCGGCGCAAACCACCTTGTCGAGGAAACCGGCATCCACAGCGCTTTTCGGATCAAACATCTCACCGTTGATCACCGAACGGTGGAATGCCGAACGACGCAGTCGATCACGCGCCAGTTCGATACCGGCGTGGTGCATGGTCATGCCGATCTGCACTTCGTTCAGACCAATGCTGAATGGGCCATCGACGCCGATGCGGTAGTCGGCGGACAACAGAATGAAGGCACCCTTGGCCACGGCATGACCCGGGCAAGCGACGATCACCGGGAACGGGTGAGAGAGCAGACGGCGAGCCAACGTCGAACCTGCGGTCACCAGCGACACGGCTTCTTTAGGGCCAGCGGTCATCACCTTCAGGTCATAACCACCCGACAGAATGCCCGGCTGACCGGTAATGATCACGATGGCACGATCAGTCACAGCCTGATCCAGCGCCGCATTGAACGCCGCAATCACGTCCGGGGAAATGGCATTGACCTTGCCGTTGCTCAAGGTCAGGGTCGCGATACCGTCTTCGAGGTGGTAGGAAATCAACTCACTCATGACGCTATTCCTTGTAAGAAAGATGGGCAGACGTTACTCACCGACGCAAGCCAGGTAAAGCGCCGTGACTGACCCGCCAGTCACCGTTTCCCGGCTTGCCCAGCGTAGCGCGCCACATGGCTGGCGCTTCGCCTTCTATATAGAAAGGCCGCGCCCACCGAAGATTGGCCGGTTTGCCATGGCCTGTCGGAGCGTGGAAACGACTTCTTCTCTTAACCGCATGAAAATTCTGAAAAAAAGTTTGCCATCGGAAAAGCTTTCGACTACATTAGCGCGCCTCGACAGACAGAACATGTTTGAAGAGATACGGTGAAGTGTCCGAGTGGCTTAAGGAGCACGCCTGGAAAGTGTGTATACAGGAAACTGTATCGAGAGTTCGAATCTCTCCTTCACCGCCACATTCAGTAAACACAAACCCCTGATTTTCCTAGAGAAAGTCGGGGGTTTGTGGTTTTTGGCGTCTGGAAAAGGGCGATATGGGAACGATATGGGACTGGACGCCTATTTTTGGCCTCTCATTGTTGTGCCTTGGTGCCGCTTGGTGCCGCTTGGTGACTGCCCCGAGAATGGCGAGAGGGCGAATCGTTCACAGATTAAAAACGGCCTAGAGAGGCCAATCGACTGATCCGGTGGCGGCGGCTAAAAGCCGATTAGCCTGCTTACTATCCGCGCCAATGGTGGCGCCATGTGTGGGGAATTTCAGTCTTGTCGGTTTGTAGAACCAACCGTTACACAATAAAAATTTGGTTATTCATAGCAGCATTTTGATGCCGAATAAGTATTGCCTACTGTCAGGTTTGACAGGTGCCACTCTCCATGCTTTCAGTGATTATTTAGCGGCTTGATCATGTTAATTATCTTGGAGGTAAAAGTTTATGGAAAAAATAATTAGCGTAAATGAATTCAACTATTTAATCTCAAGAGAAGGGACTAAGGGTTCTCTGCGATCGTTATCGATTGAAGATGAGCGTTTATCAACGGGGCAACGTGTCAAAGTTGAATATGAGGGCGCGGTTTATACAGGTAGTGTGACGGATTATTTTACAACTTCTAGCGGGGACTATGCGCTAGGGGTAAATATTGATGTTGATGCCGGGCTGCAGGTTAAATACTTTCTTGCTCGGAAAGAACCAGTAATTACACGTTTGTAAAGGAAGTCTGCATGAGGTGTCTGAGCAATCCATTTTTGATTAAATCAAGGTTGGCATCTGTAAAACCCAGCACCTCACGCTGTTCATAACGCACCTCTGTCGTCATGCGCTCGGCGCAATCCTTTCCGCGCAGCTTATGCTTTTTCCGCCGCGCGTATTTGAATGATTCGTTGCCGCTGGCTGCGTCGCAACGTTTGACCGAGATTGCGGGCCAGTTTGTTGCGTGATGCCGGTTCAAGCTGTCCAAGCAATCCTGCTGCCCAATCCTCCAGCGTTGGTTGGTCATTTCGGTAGCCCCCATTCGCTACCGGTGCCCTGAGCGCCAGGTATTCAGTTCGGATGAGGAATTTGGCAGTTCGTTGGAGTTCCCCTGAATAACGGATAGTGGTGTTGCCCCAATCGTCTTTGCCCAACACTACGCGCTCGATCAGGGGCAAAGTCAGGCTCGAGAATGTCTGCCTTGAACTGAATGCCATCCGCGGCTTTGCTGAGGTTCTCCAGCAACTCGGATTGGTGGACGCTCAACCAACCAATCAAGTGCAACATGACGCTGTCGGGATGACCGGCGAAGTCGATGAAGATGACTTGCAGATCGAAACTGTATTCGAAAGAGAGCGTCTGCGCGGCGATGTAACGAACCTTGCCATTGTCGATGAAAATCAACAGTCGGTCGGGGTTGTTCATGGCTTGGCCTGATGATGTTGGTAATTCATGTCCGCTCTACCTTGCGGGTGAAAAACGTCTTGGCTGCTCGGGGTTGGCTTCGAGTACTGCTTAGGTCACGCCGGCGGTGCGGCCTTAGTGACGCCAGCACAGTTCGTCGATGCTTGGGATCAGGTCGTCGGCGTTCTGGTTACCGCTGTTGGTGCTGTCATGGGAGCGGTAGTCGACATTTTCAGCATCGTTTTGTGCCAGTAGCGATGTGCCATATTGTGTGATGGCAATGCGTCATCACGCGCTTCTAAAAGTTCAATGATTATACAAAAATAAAAAGTTGTACAAGTTTTCCTAAAGTTTATAGCATCCCTTCCAGATATCTTTGCTGAATCGATCAACCTTGCGTGCAGGCACCCTGTTTGCGACGTGTTGGTTTGTCTGCCGATGCTCGCGTCGGGTTTCTCTTTGATGCATCAACAGCATCGCATTTTGCATTTCCGGGACAGCTGGAGTGTTCCGTAACACGCCTTGGATGACGACCCCCGAATATCTGGACGGTGACTGCAGTTGCCGAAGATCTATTTTTTG
The DNA here is from genome assembly GCF_963970575.1 of Pseudomonas sp. EA_65y_Pfl2_P74. Lineage (NCBI taxonomy): Bacteria > Pseudomonadati > Pseudomonadota > Gammaproteobacteria > Pseudomonadales > Pseudomonadaceae > Pseudomonas > Pseudomonas sp. EA_65y_Pfl2_P74. Next base: position 86,349 of record NZ_CAXAOQ010000021.1, on the reverse strand, counting down.
TGCCTGACGTTTCGCGTCAGGGCGTTTGAGGCTGAATATGGCAGTAGCATCGAATTTCCTGGGTGACATCAAGGTTTCCCGCAAGCTGGGAACCGGTTTCGGCATTCTTTTGCTGGCTGTTTTGGCCGTTGCTTTCATTGGCTATAACAGCAACAACGTGCTGGTTGATCGCTTGAGTACGACGCGCCTGATTGGCACGTTGAATGACGCTACGCAAAATATGCGATTGTCCGAAAAACAGTACGAAGCTGCGGCTGACGCTGCTTTCGTTGATTCTTATCACGCTCAGCTCAATGTCTTGCAGGGCTTGGTGGGCAGGGCACTGGAAACGTTGACGCGTGCCGAAAACCAACAAGCCTTGAAGGCTTTGCAAGCGTCTATCCTTGCCTATGATGAAAAGGTGAAGCGGCTGATCGATGCCGACAAGTCGACGACGGATGCCTTGAAACCGCTGAGTGCGCTGTCCGACAAGTACGCAGACACGTTTGCCGGGATGCTTGAAAGCACCACAACCAGCGCTCTGGCGTCAGCCGATAGCGAGCGCGTTCGGGAGTTACGTACGGTGGCTGACTTGCGCAACGGCATGACCCTGTTTCGCCTGATGTTGCGTCGCTACATCGCGGTGCCGAATGAGGTGAACAAAAATGTGCTTATGGCGACGACCGACACGTTCCTGAGCGATATCACTGAAGCGCGTACCCGTTTGCCGGCGACCCTGTCGAGCCAGGTTGAAGAAGCGTACGCCGGGATGCGTCGTTATCGCGACGTCTTGGTGGAAGTGGCCGGGCTGTTTGCGCAGAAGCAGAGCATGCGTCAGCAGGTCGATCAGGAAAGCAAGGCGATGGACAGCATCATGAACGGTCTGATGGATACCCAGCAGCGCCTGGCGCTTGAAGATCAGCGCTCAGCGTTTATTCAGATGGCGGTGTTGACCCTGTTGGCGCTGTTGGTCGGGTTGTTCGCTTCGGTGGTTATCTCGCGCCAGATCACTGCGCCGCTGGCATTGACGGTTGATCTGGCTCGACGAATTGCCAAGGGCGATCTGACGGTACAGGCCAAATCAAATCGCAAGGATGAGTTGGGCGATCTGCAAAACGCGATGCAAGACATGGCGCAGAACCTGAACACGTTGGTGCAAGGCATCGGCAATGGTGTCACGCATATTTTGACCTCGGCGGAAAAACTTTCGGCGATGAGCGAGCAGACCAGCGCGGGTGTTCGTCAGCAAAAAAGTGAAGTCGATCAAGTCGCCACGGCGATGCACGAAATGGCCTCGACGGTGCAGGAGGTCGCGCGCAACACCACCGATGCGTCCGCGGCCGCGACGTTGGCCGATCAACAGGCGCGCCACGGCAGTACGGTGGTGAAACAGGCGACGGTGCAGATCAGTGAGCTCGCTGTGGCCATTGAAGCGTTGGGCGGTGCGATGAACGTGCTGTCTCAGGACAGTGAGCAGATCGGTAAAGTGATCGATGTGATCAAGGCCGTCGCCGAACAGACCAATTTGCTGGCGTTGAATGCCGCTATCGAAGCAGCGCGGGCGGGTGAGCAAGGACGTGGATTCGCCGTGGTAGCAGACGAAGTACGCTCGCTGGCCCAGCGCACACAGGACTCGACCAAGGAAATCGAGGCACTGATCATTACCCTGCAACAAGGCACGCAAGCGGCCTCTACGCTGATGGCCTCCAGCCGCGAGCGCACCCTCGATACGGTGGTGTTGGCGCAAAAAGCCGAGTTGGCGATTACCGAGATCAATCAGTCCATCGGTACGATTCAGGAAATGAGCCTGCAGATCTCGGCCGCTGCCGAGCAGCAAAGTGCCGTGGCCGACGAGATTAATCGCAGCATCGTCAGCGTGCGTGATGTGGCCGACCAGTCGGCGGTTGCCAGCGAAGAGAGTGCGGCAGCGACGATTGAGCTGGCGTCGCTGGGGCAGGACTTGCAGCGAATGACTGCGCATTTCCGCACCTGATTATGCGAACGATCAGTCCACGGCACCTTCAAATATTCAGGCGCCGTTGGGCTAAAGTGATGCTTGGGTTGGCAGATAACCCGGCTCAAGCGCTGTTTCTTTATTTATCACCACGGACGGTTGCAACCCATTATCAGGGGGCGTCATGACCGACTTTCCAAAAACATCCGCCTCACCCGGAGGCTGCCAGGGCTGCAAAAACCAAGGCGCGCCGGATCTGGATTTCGCCTTTGCGTTTCAGCCCATTGTGGATCTGCGCGATCAAACAACCTTTGCCCATGAAGCCTTGGTTCGCGGCGTGAATGGTGAGGGGGCGTTGTCAGTTCTGGAGCAGGTAGACGATCAAAATCGTTATCGATTCGATCAACTGTGTCGTGTTCGGGCTATTTCCACGGCGGCTCAGTTAGGTATGACCGAGTACCTGTCGATCAACTTTTTGCCGAATGCCGTTTACCGTCCGGAATTGTGCATTCGCAGCACGCTTGAAGCGGCGCGCGCTCACGGGTTCCCGCTGGATCGCTTGATCTTCGAGGCGGTTGAGGGCGAGCACGTTGAAAAGAACAGCCATCTGACGAACATCTTGCGTGAGTACCGTGAGTTTGGTTTCAAGACGGCGATCGACGACTTTGGCGCAGGCTATTCCGGTCTTAACTTATTGGCGGACTTTCAGCCGGACTTGATCAAGCTGGATATGGCGTTGATCCGGGATATCCACCTTGACCGAGTTCGCCAGACCATCGTGCGTAACGTTGTGAACATGTGTAGAGAGTTGGGCGTCGAGGTGATCGCCGAGGGCATAGAAGAGGCGCAGGAAAGAGACTTTCTCGCTGATTGCGGCATTTATCTGATGCAGGGTTTCTGGTTCGCCAAACCTGCTTTCAAGTCACTGGCGCAGATTCCAAAGGGGGCGTGGCTCAAGCGCTGAGCGTCTTCAGCTCGCACTGATCCGCTCGATAACGGGGGCCAGCGCCGAGCGTTTGTGTAGCCACTCAGCCTTGGTAATCCCCAATAGCACGACGTCAACCCGCACTCCATCTTTCACCACGTTCTGTCGCCGTACGCCTTCCACTTCGAACCCGAACTTCTGGTGCATTTTGACCACCGCCGAATTCATCGCCAGCACTTCGCAATTCAGCTTTTCCAGCCCCGCGACGTCAAAGGCGTAATCCAGCATCCAGAACTCAACAACACTGCCCAGTCCTTTACCCTGCAATCTGACATCCAGATAAAACGCCCAATCGGCGGTTTTGTGCATTGCATTGATCGCATTCAACGAAACAACCCCGGCCGCTTGTTGATCCTTGATCACTACAAAAACCTGCTGCCGTGGGTTGGCCTGCAAGGAGGCCAGCCAGTTGGCATGTTCCTGTTCGGTGATTTCGTGGGAGGTGTACATGTACTTGCGCACGTCTTGCTGATTGCGCAGGTGGCGGACGTGGGCCTGGAGGTCGGGGCTGGCTTCGGTCAAGGGAAGAAATTGCATGCAGATGTCCTTGTCTGGCGCTGTGATTCTGAACTGGCGCTGTCGATCACGAAAGTTTCATGTTGCCGGGTACGGCGCGGGCCTAGGATGCTGACACAAGATCGTTGCTTTCCATCCCGAGGGGAATCGTGCCATGAGTCTGAACGTCGTCAAAGTGTTGTTGATTGCGACTGTGTCGGTGTTGAGTGCGTGTTCGGGGGCGGGAGGGTTGACCACGACAAGTTGTTTCTCCAGCGACTGTCAGTCGCCGCAGGGGCGCAATGCCAACACCTTGAAGTTTGGCGGGAGCAATATGGCTAACAGCTTCAACCAATACAGCTCCGGCCTGTTGCATGACGACTGAGGATTACTGCTCAGGTGTTACGGCAATCCATTCACTCAGCACTTTCTGATATTGGCCAGTGACCTTGCTCAGATGCAGCCACTGATCGACGTACAGTTTCCAGCTGATGTCATCGCGCGGCAGCAGGTAGGCTTTTTCCCCGTACTGCATGAATTGGTGCGGGTTGACCGCACACAAGCCGGGTTTGAGCTTCTGCTGATAACGCGCTTCCGAGGCGTCGGTGATCATTACGTCGGCCTTGTTGTCGAGCAGTTGCTCAAAGATCGTCACGTTGTCGTGCAGGGCCAGTTGTGCCTTGGGCAGGAAGGCATGAACGAAGGCTTCGTTGGTGCCGCCGGCAGGCTCGACCAGTCTTACGTTGGGCTGGTTGATCTGTTCGAGGGTCTGGTACTTGGCTTGATCGGCGCAACGCACCAGCGGGATCTTGCCGTCGACGTCAAGGGTGTTGCTGAAATAGGCCTTTTTCTGCCGTTCCAGGGTCACCGAAATCCCGCCCATGCCGATGTCGCACTTACCGGCCTGCATGTCGGGCATCAGGGTTTTCCAAGTGGTCTGCACCCATTGGACTTTGACGCCGAGGCTTTCGGCCAGCGAGCGCGCCATGCTGATGTCGATGCCTTCGAATTCGCCGTCGTCGCGCTTGAAAGTGTAGGGCTTGTAGTCGCCGGTGGTGCAGACGCGCAGTTGGCCTTGTTGCTGGAGGGTGTCCAGATGTGACGATTGTTCTGAAGCCTGAGCGCTGAAGGTCAGGGGCAGGGCCAGCAGGGTACCGAGCAGGATTGTGGTTGTTCTCATGGCTGTCGAGCTTCCAAGGGATCGGAGCGAGAAGTTAACCACGTTCTTGGCGCTGATCCCTATCGGTACGATGCACTTACAAGCCTAATCCCTCCTGCACCACCTGCAACAGGTTGTTTTCCGTCAGTGCAATCGCATCCAGTTGCTGCCCGGTTTCCATCGACTGCAACCACCAATGGCTTTCGTGGTGCTCATCGACGGTGCGCAGCAGGGAAGTGTCTTTGCCTGGCAGGGTAATCTGCACACGACCGCAACCATCCCCGGTAAAGCGTGCGATGGGATCAAACGTGAGGCTGTGGTGGTTGGCCTCGATCATCAATTGGTCGATGGCGTAATCATGGGTTTGACCGTCGGGCGAACTTTCGCAAACGTGGGTAGGGTTGCGTCGAATCTTCAGGCCGACTTCGGTCACTGGCTGCAACCACGCCTCGATGCGGTGGTACAGGTCATAGACCTGCGCCGGCCAGCAATCGATCTCCAGTTCCGCGCAGGTAATGTCGTCCGCGGGGGTGTGCCGGGTTTGCTTGAGCTTCGCGGCGAGTTCGTCTGCTTTACTCATTTCGGATCCCTGTGTTTGATGTCTGCTTATTAATCGTAGACCTTTCAACGGAGTACAGCGTTGCCTTGCGTCATGCGCTTGCAACACAAGCGTGTCGAAATCATGGCTGACCCAGTCGGGTCAGGATCGAAAACCACGGACGCAAGCGTCCCAAGGAGCGGGTGTATGAAAAAGCTGTTTACAATTTTGGCGGTGATTGCGCTGACGGCCGGTAGTATCGGCCTGAGTTCGGCGCGCCAATCCCAGGCCAGCAAGGTGCAGGCGGAATCAGTGGCGGGGGTGTTTGATTACTACCTGCTGTCGTTGTCCTGGTCGCCGACGTTTTGCCTTACACACAAGGACGACGTGCAGTGTTCCGGCAAAGGTTACGGTTTCGTGCTGCATGGTCTGTGGCCGCAATACGCCAAGGGCGGCTGGCCAGAATTCTGCCCGCCGATGGCTACGCTGTCGGCAGAGCAGAGCAGCAAGGGCATGACGCTGTTCCCGACCCGCAAATTGCTTGATCACGAATGGTCGAAACATGGCACGTGCAGTGGTCTCGGCGCGATGGGCTATCTGGATGCGGCGGATAAAGCGGTGGGCGCGGTGAAAATCCCGCAAGAGCTGCAACCGTTCAGTACGTCCTATTACTTTGAGGCGCAGGAGATTTCCGACTTGTTCCGCAAGGCTAACCCGGGGATTGCGGCGGATGGCATCGCGGTGATTTGCAGCGGCCCGGAATTGTCGGAGGTACGCGTGTGCATGGGTAAAGACCTGCAGCCTGGCGCCTGTGGCAAGGGTGTGAAAACTCAGTGCCGGGCAGGGGATATTCGGGTTCCGCCGTCGCGGTGATGTGATCGGCAATTGTTCAAGGAACGGCGCCTGAATGGGCGCCTTTTTTGCTTGAAGGTAATGGCTTCTTAGGGGGCAGCCCTTCGCTGCACCTGCTCTCGATGTGTTCGACTTCGTCGAACGGCCGCTGCGCTCCCACCCCCGGATCAATCCCGGAACGAAGCCTGCCGACGGGCCTTTGAGGTCAAGCGCTGTACGCGAGCTAACGCTCGTTGTGTGTACGCAAATTAAAACTGTAGGCGCCAGCCTGTTGGCGATGGTGGCCTGCCAGCCGACCAGTCTCTGGCGGGTGCCCCCATTCCCTGTAGAGGCTGCCGAAGGGTGCGATCTTTTGATCTGCGTTGGCCTTTGACTTGGAGCCCACCGTAGCGAGGGAACACTGAGTCTTGGCGAGATGAAGTACGTCCGGAAAAAGTGACCCGCTGTAAGAGCGGAACCGCCAGCCGCAACACCCAAAAAACGGATATTCACAAAGGCTACAAGAGCATGGTCGGCCCAACGGCCGCCTCGCTCAATCAAGCAAGAAAAACGCCGACAGATGTCGGCGCTTTAGTGAGTGCTGAACGTATTACCAGTTGTAGGTCACGTCGGCGGTCATGGTACGGCCTTCGCCGTAGTAGCAGTCGAGGGTGCTGTTGCACGCGGCAACGTACTTCTCGTCGGTGAGGTTCTGCAGGTTGGCTTGCAGCTTCACGCCTTTGATGTGCAGCGGCGATTTTTCCAGGTCATAGGAGACCATGGCGTCATACACGGTGTAGGACGGGATCTGGAACGAGTCCGACTCGTAGTCCGAACCGTAGCTGCTGCGCACGTAGCGTGCACCCAGACCCATACCGAAACCGGCCAGGGCAGTGGAGTTGTCGAAGTCGTAGTTGACCCAAGCGGACGCGGTCAGTGGTGGACGCATCGCCAGGGTGCGACCTTCACGACCGTCGTTGTCTTTCTCCCACTTGGTCTGGTTACGTGACACCGCAGCCATTACGCGCAGGTTGCGGGTGACATTGACCTTGCCTTCCAACTCGACACCACGCGAGCGCACGGTCCCGCTCTGGGTGCTGAAACCCGGATTGTTGAGGTCCGAGGTGAGCATGTTGTCCTGGTCGATCTGGTAGGCCGAAACCTGGATGAAGCCATCGATGGACGTCGGCTCGTACTTGATACCGACTTCGTACTGCTTGCCGGTGGTGGGTTCGAATGCGCCGCCGTTCATGTCGGTACCGGTTTGCGGCAGGAACGATTCGGCGTAGCTCACGTATGGCGTGATGCCGTTCTCAAACTCATAACCAAGGCCGGCACGACCGGTGAACTTCTCGTCCTTCTGGTTGGTGTGGCCGCGAGTCAGTGGTTGCTTGTTATCCGTTTCAGCGAAGTCATAACGACCGCCGAGTGTCAGGAACCACTGGTTCCAGCGCAGTTGATCCTGCGCGTACAGGCCGGTCTGCGTGATGGTGTTGTCCCATTTGTACGGCTGGCGGAAATTGATCTGGCTGCCATATACCGGGTTGTACAGGTCGATACCCGGGGCGGTGCGGTCATAGAGGCCAAGGAACTGCGAGTTGAAGTGGTAGTAGTCCACGCCCAACAGCACGGTGTGGTCGATATCGGCAGTCTTGAACTTGGCCTGGGCGATGTTATCGATGCCGTAAACCTTGTTGTGCTGCGACCAGTCCACCGCGTAACGGTTCTGGTAGCTATTGTCGTTAAGGCCGGTGACCGGGTTGGTCGGGAATGAATAACCGTGCAGCGGCGCCACGTACTGGTCGTTGACGTCGGCGTAACGAGCGTTCTGTTTCAGGGTCCAGACGTCGTTGAGTTCGTGGGCGATTTCGTAACCGAGGACGAACTGCTCGCGGTGGTACTTGTTCACGTCCGGCTCGCCAATGAACCGGCTGCGGCTGATACGCCCGTTCGAGGTGCTCTTGACCGTGCCGAACGCAGGTAAACCCTGGGCTTCCGGTACGTCGTGGTCTTTCTGGTACTGGCCGAAGACAGTGATGGTGGTGCGGTCGTTCGGTAGCCAGGTCAGGCTTGGCGCCAGCAACATGCGGTTCTGGCTGGCATAGTCGATGGCCGAGTTGCTGTCGTTGAACACGCCGGTCAGGCGATAGAGGAACTCGCCCTGATCGTCAATCGGGCCGCCGAAGTCGAAGGCACCGTATTTACGGTCATAGCTGCCGCCACCGATCTTCACTTCGTGCAGCGCAGTGGCGGTCGGACGCTTGCTGACCATGTTGACGATACCGCCAGGCTGGTTCTGGCCGTAAAGCACCGACGCAGGGCCCTTGAGCACTTCGACGCGCTCCAGGGTGTACGGGTCGATCTGCAGCGAACCGCCGGTGCTGCCGCCGCCATAAGGCATGTGCAGGCCATCGAGGTACAGCGGGGTAGGGGAAAAGCCACGGGAGGTTGGCTCGTCGAAAATCTTCACCCGGTCTGCAAAACCGCCGCCGGTCATGCCTGGTGTGTAGAGCAGGGCTTCGGTCACCGACTTCGAACCGCGCATCTTGATTTCGTCTTGAGTCACGACGTTGATGGTCTGCGGAATTTCCTTGATCGCCGTATCGGTTTTCGAACCCGAGGCGCTGCGCTTGGCGACGATCCCGGCAACCGGACCCCAGGCTGATTCCGCGGAGGCGGAAATGTTGGTCGGTGCCAGATCCAGGCTGGCGCCGTTGGCGTTGCGGGCGCGCAATGCGACGTTGTTGCCCTGCACGCTGTAGGCGATGTCGGTGCCATTGAGCAACTGGGCGATCGCGGCCGTTGGTTCCAGGTTGCCGTTGACGGCGGTGCTGCGCAGGCCACTCACTTCATCCGGGCTGTACAGCACCTGGAGGTTGGTCTGGCGGCCGAATTCCTGCAAAGCGCTCCCCAGCGACTGAGCAGGAATATTGATCGCCACGGCGGCGGCCTGGGCCTGGCCTGCCAATGGCAGGGTCAGAGCCATGGCGCACAGCGCTGGCAACGTGGAACCTAAGGAGCGGCGGATCAGCAGAGCCTTGGCGAGCGGGTGGAGTCCGTGCGGTGCGGGCATTGTTCTTCTACTCTTCAAAGTGTTGACTGAGAACTATTTCTATTAACTGTAAGTAAGACGTTGAGCCTTCCGAAAACCGGAAAGACTCAACGCACTTTTTTTACAAATTTTTCACAATCAGGCGGGTTGAAGCTCGGTGACCACTTTGCCGGCGTTCATGCGCACCAGTTGATCGGCGACATCGAAGTAACGATCGTCGTGGGAAATGACGATGATGGTTTTGCCCAGACGCTTGAGGTCAGGCAGCAGTTCGGTATAGAAGATGCGGCGGAAGGTCGGGTCCTGGTCGGCGGCCCACTCGTCGAACACCAGTACCGGCCGTTCTTCCAGCCACGCGTTGATCAGGGCCAGACGCTTGCGTTGGCCGGTCGAGAGGTCGGTGGTCGTGAACGAACCGTCGCGCACGCTGACCTTGTGCGCGATTTCCAGACGCTCCAGATATTTGTTGGCATCTTGCGGAATGTGCGTGTCGCCCTGCACCACGTCGTCGAACAGGTAGTAGTCGGCGAAAATCGTGGTGAACAGTTGACGGTAATCGTCACGGGTGGTGGCGTCGATGATCTGCTCGTTGAGGCGGATTTCACCTTGCTGCGGCGCGTACAGGCCCAGCAGCAGTTTGATCAGGGTGGTTTTGCCGCAGCCGTTCTCGCCCACGATGAAGAGGATGTCACCCTGTTCGATCTTCAGGTTCACCGGCCCGAGACGGAATGGGATCGTGCCTTGTACGGTCGGAAAACTGTACGAGACGTCGGTCAGCTCCAGGCTCTGCACCGTTGTCTTTTTATGGCCTTGATCGTTGAGCAGCAGGTGCGGTTCGGGTGAGGAAAACTGCTCGGACAACTCGGCGATACGGCGGAACGCGATCTGCGCGCGACTGACAATCGGCAGCGCGGCAATGATGTGTTCGAGCGGGCCTTTCATATACAGCAGCACCAGTACAAAGCCGCTCATGACCGCTTTGTCGGCGCTCGGCCACAGCGATTGCAGGCCCAGCGCAAGACCGATCACGACGAAGAACAGCATCGAACCGAGCGTCTTGGCGATCACGAATATGTTCACCGATCGCACCTGAATGTCGCAGATCTTGTCCGCCGTGCCTTCAATGCCCGAGACAAACATGCGGTGCCGGCGCGGACGGTGGATGCGCAGTTCCTTGGCGCCCTCGGCGAGCGCGTGGTAGTGCTTCTGCAGTTCGTCTTCGTAGTCGCGGGCCTTCATGAAACCCTGCATGCCACGCCCGCGAGCAATGTACTGAACGACCGTGCCGATCAGAATGGCGACCACCGTCAGCAGAAACATCGGCCACGACAGCATCGCCAGATAACCCATGCACCCGAGGGTCACGGTCATCGAAATCGCCAGCGGGGCGAATGCGAACGCGAAGTCGCTGATGGTGTCGACGTCGTGGGTCAACACCGGAATCAGGCGATGGCTGCGGTAGCGCTCGATCTGCTCGATCGGCGCCGAGAGGACTTTCTCGCCCAGTTCCTTGCGCAGTTTGGCGATGATGTGTTGGCCGACATAGTTGGTGCCAATGTCGGAAAAAATCGAGGTGGTCAGGGCTAGCAGACACAGGCCGGCGAAGACCGCGACCATGGTGTTGCTCAGGTCGCCTTCGCTGTGCAGCACGCTGTTGATGGTTGCCAGTAACGCGGTGACGCTCAGACCACCGACCATGCCGAGCAGGATCGCGCCGGTGACGATCAGCCGAAAGGGTTTGAGCAGGGCGAACAATTCATTGATCACCCCGCGTGTTGGATTGCTCATGGAGGTTCCCTGCTTGAGAGAGCGGCGAAGGCCGGCATTGACTCGCGGGCTTCGCCTGGATGACGTAGAGGGCGGTGGCGCGCCGTGTCGGTTGGCGCCCACCTGTAAAACGACTGGCAGGACGGCTAATTTAGCCGGGCGATAGCGCTACAGATCGCGGGCGACGCGAAAGCCGATCCAGTCGCCGCGCGTGTCGGTGTAGGTCGCGTTGCGATTGCCGGAGCGCGAGAACACTGGCGCCTCACCCCAGTCGTTGCCGCGTATGCGGCGCACTTCGCATTTGCCGCTCGACCAGGCACTGCCATCGCTGGGCGCACCGACGTAGTTTTCGTTGTAGCAATCGGCTGTCCATTCATAGATGTTGCCGTGCATGTCGTAGACGCCGAAGGCGTTGGCCGGGAAGCTGCCGGCCGGCGCAGTGAAGTTGTAGCCATCGGCGGCGCCGTAGGTGTTGGCGTGTTTGGCGATGCTGTATTCCTTGCCCTCATCGAACGGGAAGGGGAAGGGGCCGCTGCTGCCGGCGCGGGCGGCGTATTCACGCAGGGATTCGCTGACCAGTCGATATGGCTTGCCGGTTTTCTTCGACAGCCACGCCACGTACGCCTCGACTTCAGGGAAGTCCATGCACACCGCCGGATGCTTGTCGGTGTACTGCTTTTTCGGGTCGCTGCCCTGATAGTCGGGAATGCCGGCCTTGCAGGCGCGACCGGGGCGGGTGTCACCGTCGGGCATGTTGTAACCGGTGTCGGTGAGGTAGGCGTCCCACTGGCTCTTCAAAATCTGAAAGCGGCTGATCGCCAGCGGGTTGGCAAACGTCACCGGGTGCATCGGGCCTTCGTCAGGTTCGCGGCCGACTTCGTCATCCGGAGTGCCCATGGTGAACGTGCCGGTGGGCAGTACGACCATTTCCGGGCAGTCCTTGCAGTCCTTGAACACCTTGCCCGGCGCAGGTGGCGTGGCGGCGTGGGCGGCGCCTGGCAGCAGGCTGATGGCGAGGGCGGTGAGCATCAGTGCCGGCAGGGCCTTCAAGGAAAAACGACGCAGTTCACTGTTCATTGGAGGGGGCTCGCTAAAAGGAAAAAAAGGGATCGCGCGGGATCAAAGAGCTTGGTCGAGCACGGCCAGCAGTCGGTCGATCTGGGCTTCGTCGTTGAGCAGCCCCGGAGCGGTGCGGATGACCGGGCCGACATCGCGGTTGACGGCATCGGCCACCACACGATTGCTCATCAGGTGCGCAGCGATCTTGTCGCTGTCCTCGTCCTTGACCCGGAAGAACGTGAAGCCGGCGGACAGCTCAGGGCTCAATGGCGTGACGAGTTCAATTGACGGGCGTTGTTGCAGGCGTTTTTTCAGGTAGCTGTTAAGCGCGTGAATGCGCGCCTCGACCTCTGCCTTGCCCAATTGCAGGTGCAACTTGAACGCTTCGTCCAGCGCCCAACGGTGTTCGAACGCGTGATAGCCACCGGGGGTCATGGTGGTGGAAAACGTTGTCGCTTCGGAGAACGTTGGAATGATCGGTGTGATGTACCTGACCTCTTCGAAGCGGCTGCAAATGAGGCCGGTGCCGCGCGGGCCGAACATCCATTTGTGGGTGCCGGCGATAAAAAAATCGCAGTTCATCTGCGTGAAACTCAGGTCGTCCACGCCAAAACCGTGAACGCCATCCACCACATAAATGATTCGGTTAGCGTCACTGCGCCCACGGTTGTGTTTGTCGACGAGGGCGCCGATCTCGCCGATCGGCAGTTTCAGGCCGCTGCCCGAATGCACCCAGCACATCCCCAGCACGCGGGTTTCGGGGCGAATGGCGCTGTCGATGGCGGCCAGGATTTCAGCTTTGCTGGTGCGGTGCACATCTTTGAACAGAGGGATTTTGCGCACCCGCGTGCCGTCGCGTTCGGTGCGCAAAGCGAGGATGGTGTGAGTCGCGTAATGCTCGTGGACGGTGGTGAGGATTTCCTGATCGGCGCGCACATGTACGCCGCCGTAAATCGTCGCCAAGCCTTCGGTGGTGCTGCCCGTCAGCGCGATCTGCTTCGCGTTGACTTGCAGGTAACGACCCGCCCAGATCCGCACGTTTTCTTCGCGCTGTTCGATCACACCCAGATCCCAGTCCATCGCCAGGCCAGGGTTCTTGTCGAGGGCGGAGCGGTGCATTTCGATGGCGTCGCGCACGGGTTTGGGGTGCGAGGTGACCAAAAAATTGGAGAAGTGCAGGTAATCCGGATCCTGATCGAACAGTTGCTGCAACTGCGCCCACTTGTTGCGTGGCAACGGCGCGGCTGCTGAGGCGCTGGCGACACTCGGCAGGCTCGCCCCCAGTGGCAGCGCCGCCGCGAGAATCCCCGCCTGCTTCAGAAAGTCACGGCGATTGCTCATGGCTTGGCGGTTTCCTGCGCGGTGGCCAGCGAAGGTTTCGCGGCTTTTTCGACCTGATCCCAGACCCGCAGGAAATTGCCTCCCCAGAGCTTGGCGATGTCGGCTTCGGAATAACCGCGCGAGATCAGCTCGGCGGTGACGTTGCGGATCTCTGCCACGTTCTCGAAACCTTTGACGCCGCCGCCTTCATTGAAGTCGGAGCTGATGCCGACGTGATCGATGCCAATCTTGCGCACCGCGTAATCAATGGCGTCCCCCAGATCCTTGAGGCTGGCTTTCGGCTCTTGTTCGAGGATCCCGTAGAGGCGGCCGGCGTACTGGCCGAACTTCTGCTCGGACCACGCGGCAATGATCGGATCGCCGGGCATCAGCGCCATGGCCAGATTCGGCAATGGCGGCAGGTCGAACGCCTTGCGCATTTCGTTGAGTTTGTTCTGGGTTTCCAGAGTCAGCGGACGCAGGTACTGCGAGAACGCGACGATCTGGACGACGCCGCCGCTGTTCTTGATCAACTGCATTTCCTTGTCGCTGAGGTTGCGCGGAATATCGACCATCGCTCGCGGCGCCGAATGCGAAGCCACCAGTGGCGTGCGGCTCAGTTGCGCGACTTGCTCAAGGGCCTTGGTCGACATCTGCGATACGTCGATGATCACACCCAGATCGTTCAGGCGCTTGACCGCTTGCCTGCCCAGATCCGAGAGGCCATCGAGGGCGTCCGGCGAATCATTGAGGAACGGCAGCGGACGCGACGAATCGGCCCAGTCGTTGTTGCCGATGTAGCTGAAGCCGAACATGCGCATGCCGCGTGCCGTCCACATGTCCAGCAGGCTCAGGTCGTGGCCCAGTGGATAGGCGTTGAGCATGCTGATGAAAATCACGAACTTGCCTTCGCCGTGCAGGCGCCGGAAATCGTCCGGGGTGTAGGCGATGGCGACCTGATTGGGATAGTCACGGACCATGCCGGAAATGATCTTGAAGCGGATCTCCTGCTGGTTGCGCGCCTCTTCGACGAAGCCGGGCGTCGGTTTGTGAGGCGCATTCGGACCGTTCCACATTTCCGGCCAGCCGAAGATGGTCAGCGCAGCGCCCGACAGACGTCCACGGTTGGCCTTGGCCAGATCGAACTGGCCGTCACCGTCCTTGTCGGCTTCGTGGCCGTCGGTGCCGAAATTTTGCGTCAGGCTGACATGGCTGTCGAAGGAGAGCATGCGTTCGTGCAGCTCATCGGCCTGTTTCATGACTTTGACCGGGTAGCCGAGGTCGTCCTTGAACCCGAGTTGCCAAACGGCAAAGCCTGCGCCGGCGCTGATTGCCAGGGCCAGTGGCAGGCCGATCAATAGAGCCTTTTTCGAACGTGGTTTTGTCATTGCCATCTCAGTCAGGTTCGCCATCGAGGTGCAGGCGCGGGGGCCTTTGCTATCTGGGAAGAACGAGTAGTCGGCAGGGAAATTTAGGCGCGTGAACCTCTGGCAAAAGCGGCGCCTTAAATTTGCCGCAGCAACAAACGTTCTAGCTTGGATAAAGCCTGCTTCATGGCTGACACAGGTAGGGCAATGAAGATTTCTCGACGATGGTTCATGGCGGGCCTGGCGCTGACGGGCGCTGCCGTGCCGGCGGTTTATTTTGGGCATCGTGAATGGACGAAGCCGGACCCGACGATCACGCCTGGCGAAGCATCATTCGACGTCGCCGACAGGGCCGGGCAACGCTTGGCGAATGCGTTGCGCGGGGTTTGGGACATCCGTTTCGAAGGCTGTGACGCAGGTCTTGAAGGCTTGCCGCTGAAGGGGCTGCAAGTGTTTCTGGACATTGGCCAGAAGGGCCGAGGCGTGTGCGGCTTTCTCGATGCGCCCGAACGCTTGCGCTCTGGCGACAGGCCTTGTTACCGAATTCTTGGCGATCTCGCCGGGGCCGATGCCGCGAAGTTGAGTTGGCGGCTGATCGGCGCTGATGGCCAGATCAGCTATGAGCTGGAAATGATCCTCGATGAAGTCTGGGCCGACTTCGGCAATGCCGGCAGTGGCACCCTCAGCGGCAAAGCGCTGCGACTTGATCGGGCGTTGAGCCTGCCAGCGCAGGACAACCGCTTCGTGGCGGTCAAGCGCCTGTTTCCCGAATCGCGCGAGCGCACACCGTTGAACGCGACGTTGCTGGCCTGGCTGATCTCTCCTGAACATCGCCTGTTCCACCAGTTGTGGCATGCAACCCGGGACAAGTGGCACAAGCTTCCCGAAGACAAGCGCGAGGCGTTGCGCGGCATTGGCTGGCAACCCGGCCCGCGTGACAAGGAGCGTGATGCCCGTGGCCCGCGCAAGGATCGCAACGGTTCGGGCGTGGACTTTTTCTTCATGCACCGGCACATGCTCGGGACGGCGCGATCGATGCAGGATCTGCCCTCCTGGGAATACTTCCCGCTGCCGCAGCCGGAGTTGATCCGCGACCGCATCGGTTTTGCCCGTTACTTCGATAATCATGACGGCACGGCTTTGCCACCGACGTGGACGGCCACAGGCGATGACGAGTTCAGTCAATGGGTTAGCGACATCAAGACCGCCGAAACTTACGAAAGCAATTTCCAGGTCTGGGAGTCGCAGTACCGTGATCCGGCGTATCTGGCAAAACTCACGCTGGGGCAGTTTGGCTCGGAAGTCGAGTTGGGCCTGCATGACTGGCTGCACATGCGTTGGGCTTCGGTGCCGCGCGATCCGTCCAATGGTCAACCGGTGCCGTTTGCCCGCGATCCTGCGGACTTCGACGCACGCTGGTACAACGCCGAAAACGACTTTCTTGGCGATCCGTTCTCGTCCCACGTCAATCCGGTGTTTTGGCATTTTCATGGCTGGATCGATGACCGGATCGAAGACTGGTTCCGCGCTCACGAGCGTTTCCATCCGGGTGAAGTCACGCGCCTGCAAGTCAACGGCGTGCATTGGTTCGCACCGGGGCGCTGGGTCGAGGTCGATGATCCGTGGCTGGGGCCGATCACCCATGGTTGCAGCACCACGCCGGGATTGCAGAGGGGAAAAACCGTCGAAATGGACCCGGAAACCATGAAACTGGCGCTGCGCATCACCTTCATCACCGACGAGGACAAGCTCGCCGGCCTGTTCCGTCGCGTGCCGCAACGACCATGGTATGCGCGCAATCTGAAGCCTAAAACCAGCCCGGCTTGAGGGCTGCGTCATGGTTATTTCGCGAGCAGGCAGGCAGCGAAATTACAGCGCCTGCCACCCACCCCCAAGTGCCTTGTATAACGCAATGCTCGCCTGCACCCGCGACAGCCGCAGTTGTACGTTCTGATCCTGCGCCGCATACAACGTGCGCTGGGTTTCCAGTACCGTCAGCAAGTCTTCGGCGCCGGCCTGATAGCGGCTTTGGGCGATGTTGAAGGCGGTCTGCGCCTGGCTTAATTCTTCGTTCTGCCACAACCGCTGCTCATCAAGGCGCCGAATGCTGTTGAGGGCTTTCTCCACATCAGCGAAGCCATTGATGATCGCGCCACGATAGTTCTCCAGCAGTTCTTGCTGGCGTGCCGTGGCCTTGTCGCGTTCAGCGCCGAGACGGCCGTTATTGAAAACGGGCGCGACCAATCCGGCGGTGAGGTTATAGAACGGGCTGCGGAACAGGTCGTCGAACTGGTTGGCGCCTGAGCCGAGCTGAGCCGTCAGGGTCAGCGCCGGCAGCATGGCCGCGCGGGCGACTTTGACGTCGGCCTCGGCGCCAGCCAGTTGCGCTTCGGCGCGAGCGATGTCCGGACGACGGCTGAGCAGCTCGCTGGGAACCCCAGCAGCAATGTCCGGCCAGTGCAGGTGATCGAAGGATTCTTTCGGCGACAGTTGCTGCACCGGTTGGCCGAGCAGGGCGGCCAGGCTGATCAGTGCTTCCTGGGCCTCCTGTTGCACGCGCGGCAGTTGCCATTGTTGCGCGGCGACCTGGCTCTTCTGCTGCGCCAGTTCCAGCGCGGTGGCCGAGCCTGAGTCAAAGCGCGTCTGCACCCGTTTCAGCACGCTTTGCGCGTTGGCCAGATTCAGCTCGGCGATGCGGCTTTGCTCGCGCAGCGACAGGGTTTTTGCATAGGTATTGGCAACGCCGCTGAGCAGTGTCAGCTCCACGGTCGCACGATCGAATTCACTGGCCTGCAGGGTGAATTGCGCACTGTCGCGGGACGCGCGTTTGCCGCCCCAGAAGTCGATTTCGTAAGTGGCGCTCAGATTTGTATCGAAGTAATCCACGGCCTTGTTGCTGCTGTTGGCGTCCAGTTGGCTATAGCCGTTACCGCGCAGCAGTGTTTGCCGATTGGCGTTGAGCCCGGCTTTGACTTCTGGCAGCAATGAGCCGCCGGCGATCACCGTGTCGGCCTGCGCCTGACGCACCCGGGCAACGGCCGCCGCGAGGTCGAAGCTGCCGGCGCGTGCCTGTTCGATCAGGCTGTCGAGTTCCGGGCTGCCGAACTGCGTCCACCACTGTGCATTGTTGCGGGCGGCGCTGGCGGCTTGTGGCGATTGCCACGTCGCCGGTGGCAGCAGGCCGCTGTCCGGGCGCTGGACGGGATTGGCGCAGGCGCAGAGGATCAGGCACACGGTCAACAAACTGAGGCGCGGTTTCATAGATCGATCATTCACTGGTAAGGGCTGTGACCGGGTCGAGCCGGGCAGCTTTGCGGGCCGGCATGAAGCCGAAGACAACACCGGTGATCAGGGCGCAAGCGAAGGCGCCAAGCACCGCGGTCAAGGAAAACGCCACGGCGACTTCGCTGAGCACCAGCACGCCGCCGACGATCAGCGCCAAGGCGATGCCGGCGATGCCGCCGACCACCGAGAGCATCACCGCCTCGGTGAGGAACTGGCGCAGGATGTCGCGCTGCCTGGCGCCGGTGGCCATGCGGATACCGATCTCGCGAGTGCGTTCGCGCACAGTCATGAGCATGATGTTCATCACGCCGATACCGCCCACCAGCAGCGAGATCGCGGCAATCGAACCGAGCATCAGTGACAGTGTGTTCTGCGTGCGCGCCTCGGCCTGGATCATCGCGGCGTTGTTGGTCAGTTCGAAATCTTTCTTGCCGTTGTGCAGGCGCAGCATCAGTTGTTCGATGGCCTGTTCGGCTTCCTTGACCCGGCGGGCGTCGGTGGCAGCGATGGCCACGTATTCGGGATCGCGGGTGCCGAACAGGCGCACGCTGGCCGCCGAATAGGGCACGGCGATGCGGTCGTCGCTGTCGGAGTCGCCGGAGCTGGCACCTTTTTCCGCCAGCACGCCGACCACCTGGAAGGGCACGTTCTCGATCAGGATGTATTGGCCGATGGGGTTGCTCACACCCTTGAGCAATTTACTGCGGACCTTGTGGCCAATCACTGCAACGGCCGCTGCGCTCGCTTCGTCGGCGTCGGTGAAATAACTGCCTTGCACCACGGGCCAGTTGAAGATTGCCGGGAAGTTTGTGTCGTTACCGCCGACATAACTCATATGGTCGACGTTGCCGTAACGTACGCCGGCCTCGGCGCCATTGACGGGCATGATTCGCTGCACTTGCGGCAGGCTCGCCAGTGCATGGACGTCGTCGAGGGTGACGATTCCCGGCGGCGTGCGCGGATTGGGCGCGGAGCCGCTCAGATAAATGATGTTAGAGCCGAATGCGCCCATTTGCGCCATGACCTGGCGCTTGCTGCCTTCGCCTACCGCCAGCATTACCACCACTGACGCCACGCCAATGATGATCCCGAGCAGGGTCAGGGCGGTGCGGAAGCGGTTGATCCACATCACCCGCCATGCCGCGTGCAAGGCGTCCACCAGCTCACCTTTCCAGGCGCCGGTGGCCTCGGCACCCTCGGCCAGACGCTTGCGCAAATCCACCGCCTGCAAGGCGCCGGGGTTGGCCGTGGTCTGTGCCTCGGGATTGTCTCGGGCGCTGTCGCTGATGATCAGACCGTCGCGGATTTCGATGATGCGTTTGGCCCGCGCCGCCACTTCGCGATCGTGAGTGATGAGGATCACCACATGACCCAGGCTCGCCAACTCGTCGAGCAGCGCCATGACCTCTTTGCCGCTGTGGCTGTCGAGGGCCCCGGTGGGTTCGTCGGCGAGAATGATGTGGCCGCCGTTCATCAAGGCGCGGGCGATCGAGACCCGCTGCTGTTGGCCGCCGGAGAGTTGATGGGGGCGGTTGCCCAGGTGTGAAGCGAGGCCGAGACGATCAAGCAGGGCGGCGGCGCGGGCATGGCGTTCGGCGGCCGGCGTGCCGGCGTAGATGGCCGGCATCTCGACGTTTTCCTGAGCCGAGCCGGACGGAATCAAATGGTAGCCCTGAAACACGAATCCGAAGGCCTCGCGGCGCAGCCAGGCCAACTCATCGCTGTTCAGGCCGGCAACATGTTCTGAGGCGAAGCGATACTCACCTGACGTTGGCCTGTCCAGACAGCCGAGGATGTTCATCAGCGTCGATTTGCCGGAGCCGGAAGCGCCGATGATCGCCACGAACTCGCCGGCCTGGATCGACAGGTTGATGCCGCGCAACACATGGACTTCAGGCGCGTCGCCGCCGCCGTAGGATTTGCGGATGTCCTTCAGGTCAATCAGAGGCGTTTGCATTCAGTCTCCGCTGCCGACAGCGGGGCCGATCAGCAAGTGATCACCTTCGCTCAAACCATCGAGAATCTGCACCTTGAGCCGGTCGCTGATGCCAGTGCGCACCTCGCGAGATTCAATGTTGCCGTTGGCGGCGACTACCTGAGCGGTCTGCAGGTTGGCCGTGTCGCTGCCTTGCAATGCTGCGACCGGTGCAGTGAGGACATCTTTGGCTTGATTGGCGACGAAGAATACTTGGGTGGTCATCTCGGCCATCAAGGCGTTGTCGGTGTTGTCGACGTCGAGCAGCACGGTGTACAGCACGACGCGGGCGCTGCCGCTTTTGCTGCTGGCCGGGCTGCCGCCGCCCTGGCTGGTCTGATCCAGCGGTTTGGGTGGCACTGGCAGAATCTGCCGCACAGTGCTGCTCCAGCGCCGGTGGCCGCCGCTGAGGGTGGTGAAGTACGCGCTCATGCCCGGTTTGACATGACCGATGTCGGCTTCGGACACCTCGGCCCACACCGTCATTGGCGAGAGCTTGGCGATGCGCAGGATCAATGGTGTCTGTTGCTGGGCATTGAGGGTCTGGCCTTCGCGCGCATCGAGAGCGACCACGGTACCGGCCATTGGCGCATAAATGCGGGTGTAGCCAAGTTCGGCCTGATCGCTGCGCAGGCTGGCTTGGGCCTGACGGATCTGCGCCTGGAACATGTCGATGCGGGCCTGCGTGGCTTTCAGCTCGGCGCGGGCGGTCTGCACGTCTTCTTCGCGGGTCGCACCGCCGGCGGCAAGATTTTGCTGGCGCTGGTACTTCTGTTGCGCCAGTTCATGCTGGGCGCGTTGTTCCTGCAATTGCGCCTTTAGATTCTCGACGGAGAAGCGCCCGGCATCGAGCTTGGCCTTCTGCGTCGACGGGTCGATTTCCACCAGCAACTGGCCTTCCTTGACCACGTCGCCGACTTCTACGTGGATCTTCTGTATCTGGCCCGAAGCCTGCGCGCCCACATCCACATAGCGGCGTGGTTGCAGGGTGCCGAGTGCGGTGACGCTGCTTTCGATGTCGCCGCGTGTGACTTGCACGGTGGCAAATCTATCCCGCCCTGGCGGCATGATCTGCCACGCGGCGTAAGCGACAACGGGGATCAGACAAAGGACTACAAGCAGGGCGCGTCGGGCGGGGCGGGGACGTTTCATGCAGGGTTCCGGCCAGTGGAAATCGGCCCGTCGTTCGGCTGGCACACGGATTCGGGCAGCGCTGAACGCCGTCGCAGGGCGCGACAGACACGGGGAGCTGTCCTGTAAACGAGGAAAGTGCAGGGGAATTTAAGCGCGGACACACCCAGTAACAGCTATAGAACAGGACTATTTATCGGGCAAAGACAAACGCTACTTTAAATCTATATGAGAATTACTATAAATTACGCACCTTACGTTGCCACTATCTTGCTACCGCTCATCGCGGGGTGATCGATCAGTGTGCTCATGGACACAAACCGCACCTTTTGCGGCCGGGAGTCATGTTGGAAAACTACTATCGCGAGCTGGTGTGTTTCCTGAACGCCAAGCTGGGCAACCGTCAGGTTGCCGAGGATGTGGTGCATGACGCTTATCTGCGGGTGCTGGAGCGTTCCAGCGACACACCCATCGAGCAACCCCGGGCCTTCCTTTATCGTACGGCGTTGAATCTGGTCATTGATGATCATCGACGCAACGCGCTGCGCCAGGTCGAGCCGCTGGAAGTGCTCGACAACGAAGAGCGCTATTTCACGCCTTCCCCCCATGGCACCCTCGATCACGGCCAGCGTCTGGAAATGCTCCAGCGTGCGCTGGCTGAACTGTCGCCCGCCTGCCGCGACAGTTTTCTATTGCGCAAGATCGACGGCCTGTCGCACCCGGAAATCGCCGCACAGCTCGGCCTTTCCAAGGCCCTGGTGGAAAAGCACATCGTCAATGCGATGAAACATTGCCGTCTGCGGATCAAACAATGGGATGCCCATTGAGCCGTCGTCGTTAAATTTTATTTCACTGTTCTCGTTCCTACTCAACAGACGACCTGCCGTCCTGCTCAAGGCCGGTCAGGTCACTTAGGCTTTCCTTTCCCCACTGTTGAGGGGTTCATCCAGAGGACACTGGAAATGACACAGGCAATTGCATCGCCCATCGTTCACGACCTGATCGGCGTCGGTTTCGGCCCTTCGAACCTGGCGCTGGCCATCGCTCTGCAAGAGCGCGGCCCGAGCCAGGGCGAGCTGGATGTGCTGTTCCTCGACAAGCAGGCCAACTACAGCTGGCACGGCAATACCCTGTCGACTCAGAGCGAGCTGCAGATTTCCTTCCTCAAGGATCTGGTGACCCTGCGCAATCCGACCAGCCCGTACTCGTTCGTCAATTACCTCAAGTATCACGGCCGCCTTGTGGACTTCATCAACCTCGGCACCTTCTACCCGTGCCGCATGGAGTACAACGACTACCTGCGCTGGGTCGCCGGGCAGTTCACCGAGCAGAGCCGTTATGGCGAAGAAGTGCTGACCATTGAGCCTGTGCTGCACAACCATCAGGTCGAAGCGCTGCGCGTGATTTCCCGCGACAGTCAAGGTCAGCAACATGCGCGGACCACCCGTTCGGTGGTGGTCAGTGCCGGCGGCACGCCGCGTATTCCCGAGGCGTTCAAGGCGCTCAAGGGCGACAGCCGCGTGTTCCACCATTCGCAATACTTGTCACAGATGGCCAGGCAGCCGTGCGTGAACAATCAGCCGATGAGCATTGCGATCATCGGTGGCGGGCAGAGCGCGGCGGAAGCCTTCATTGATCTGAACGATTCGTTCCCGTCGGTGCAGGTCGACATGATCCTGCGCGGCTCGGCCCTCAAGCCAGCCGACGACAGCCCGTTCGTCAACGAAGTGTTCGCGCCGGAGTTCACTGACCTGGTGTTCCAGCAAAACAACGCCGAGCGTGAGCGTCTGGTCAACGAGTACCACAACACCAACTACTCGGTGGTCGACATCGATTTGATCGAGCGCATCTACGGCATCTTCTATCGTCAGAAGGTGTCCGGGATTGCCCGCCATGCCTTCCGCACCCTGACCACCGTCGAAAACGCCACCGCCACCGAAAACGGTATCGAGCTGACCGTGCGCAACAACGCCACCGGCGAGGTAACCGTTCGCCTTTACGACGCCGTGGTGCTGGCCACCGGTTACGAGCGGCAGATGCACCGCAAACTGCTGGCGCCGCTGGAAGAATACCTGGGCGAGTTCGAGGTCGATCGCCACTACAAAGTGATCACCGATGAGCGCTGCAAGGCAGGCATCTACATGCAGGGTTTTTGCCAGGCCAGCCATGGTTTGAGCGACACACTGCTGTCGGTGCTGCCGATTCGTGCCGATGAAATTGCCGGCTCGTTGTATGAGCATGGCAAGCATCGTGGGCATCGTTCGATGGCGGATCTGTTGTTGGCGACTGCCAGCTAGATTCTGCTGCGACTGATTCATCGCCTTCGCGAGCAAGCCCGCTCCCACACTGTTTTTCTGTGTAGGCAGGAGAAAATGTGGAAGCAGGCTTGCTCGCGAAGGGGCCATTTGAAGCAACACAAATTCTGAATCCTGAACCCTTCCTGAAGAGCCCTGTAATTCCCCGACACACCTCCTTTTGCCGGTTTACTCTCCAGATATCGGGGCGTAAGCTTCGCGCGTTTTCATCAATAGCGGAGACCCACAGTGGGTACTTGTTCGAGTGACAGTTGTCGGCCGGTCTCGATAACCGGCAGATTCTCGGCAAGATAACGCGCCTCTTTTGTGCCGTTGTCTCGCCGTAAAAGCGAGCAGCGGCATCCCGTGCATGGCCCGTCCTGGGTCATGTCTGGACGTTCCTTCTCATCGACACTGAAAGAGCGTGATTTCGACTCATCGTCGTCATCGCAGCCCTATCGACACGCCTGTCTTTTCTGACCGGCGCGCCAAGCCTTGCCGTGCCGGTTTTTCCGGCGGCACAGGCGCGGCCGTACCTGCTTGACGGTTTCCCGGCTGACCATAGGGGCAACAGCCATGAAACTTACGCTCAAGGAATTTTTCGCAGGCTTTCTGCGGACCCGTCACTTCGCCCGGCACTTCCGTCGTCTGGCGTTGCTGGAATCGATCACCGACACCACGGTCAGCCGTGAAGTCCCCCCCACTCTGGCCAACACGCTGGTCGATGCTGCCCATTGCGACAGTGGTGCATTGCTGTCTTCACTGGGCACCCATTGCGACGGCCTCACCGACTTGGAAGTCGATGCGCTGCGTGCGCAGTACGGTTTCAACGAAGTCGAACACGAGCAACCGCTGCCATGGTGGACCCACCTGTGGCACTGCTACAAAAACCCGTTCAACCTGCTGCTGACACTGCTGGCGTTGATCTCGTGGCTGACCGAAGATCTGCAAGCCGCCGTGGTGATTTTCTCCATGGTGGTGCTGTCGACGCTGTTGCGCTTCTGGCAGGAAAGCAAATCCAACCAGGCGGCTGATGCGCTCAAGGCGATGGTCAGCAACACCGCCACCGTCATGCGCCGTGATGAGCCACGCACTGAAGTGCCGATCAAACAACTGGTGCCCGGCGATCTGATCGTGTTGTCGGCCGGTGACATGATTCCTGCCGATTGCCGCGTGCTCAGCGCCAAAGACCTGTTTGTCAGTCAGGCGGCGATGACCGGCGAGTCGATGCCAGTGGAGAAATTCCCACGTCAGGCGGATCGCGACACGCGCAACCCGCTGGAGCTGGACAACATTTTGTTCATGGGCACCAACGTGGTCTCGGGCACGGCGGTGGCGGTGATTCTCACCACGGGTAACAGCACGTATTTCGGTGCGCTGGCGCAACGCGTGGGCGCGACGGATCGGGCCGTTACCTCGTTCCAGCAAGGCGTCAACAAAGTCAGTTGGCTGTTGATCCGCTTCATGTTCGTGATGGCGCCGCTGGTGTTGTTCATCAACGGTTTCACCAAGGGTGACTGGACGCAAGCGCTGCTGTTCGCGCTATCGATTGCCGTGGGCCTGACCCCGGAAATGCTGCCAATGATCGTCACCTCGACGTTGGCCAAAGGCGCGGTATTCCTGTCGCGCAAAAAAGTCATCGTCAAACGCCTCGATGCGATCCAGAACTTCGGCGCCATGGACGTGCTGTGCACCGACAAGACCGGCACCCTGACCCAAGACAAGATCTTTCTGGCGCGCCACGTCGACGTCTGGGGTGAAGACTCGGACGACGTGCTGGAAATGGCTTATCTCAACAGCTATTACCAGACCGGCCTGAAAAACCTGTTGGATGTGGCGGTGCTGGAACACGTCGAAGTCCACCGTGAACTCAAGGTCGGCACGGCGTTTCGCAAGGTCGATGAGATCCCTTTCGACTTCGACCGTCGGCGCATGTCTGTGGTGGTCGAAGGGCGTGGTCAGGCGCATCAATTGATCTGCAAAGGCGCGGTGGAAGAAGTGCTGGCGGTGTGCACTCGTGTGCGCCACGCCGACGTCGATGAAGCCTTGAGCGATGAATTGCTGACCCGGATTCGTCAGGTCACCGCCGCATTCAACGCTGAGGGCATGCGCGTGGTAGCGGTGGCAGCCCGATCGATGCCTGAAGGTCGCGACACTTACAGCCTGGCCGATGAGGCGCAGCTGACGCTGATCGGCTACGTGGCGTTCCTCGATCCACCGAAAGAAAGCACCGCGCCAGCGCTCAAAGCCTTGGCCGAACATGGCATCGCCGTGAAGGTGCTGACCGGCGACAACGAGTTGGTGACCGCAAAAATCTGCCGCGAAGTCGGCCTGGCGCAACAGGGCCTGTTGCTGGGCAACGACGTCGAGCGCATGAGCGATGCCGAACTGTCGGTGGCCGTGGAAACCACCAATGTCTTCGCCAAGCTGACGCCATCGCACAAGGAGCGCATCGTGCGCACCCTCAAAGGCAATGGGCATGTGGTCGGGTTCATGGGCGATGGCATCAACGATGCGCCGGCACTGCGCACCGCTGATATCGGTATCTCGGTGGACAGCGCGGTGGACATCGCCAAAGAAGCGGCGGACATCATCCTCCTGGAAAAGAGTCTGATGGTGCTGGAGGAGGGCGTGCTTGAAGGGCGCCGAACCTTCGCCAACATGCTCAAGTACATCAAAATGACCGCCAGTTCGAACTTCGGCAACGTCTTCTCGGTGTTGGTCGCCAGTGCATTCATTCCGTTTCTGCCGATGCTGCCGATGCATCTGCTGGTGCAGAACCTGCTCTACGACATTTCGCAGATCGCCATCCCGTTCGACAACGTCGATGACGAAATGCTGAAAAAACCACAACGCTGGCAGCCGGGCGACGTCGGGCGTTTCATGCTGTTCTTCGGCCCGATCAGTTCGATCTTTGACATCACCACGTTCGCCTTGATGTGGTACGTGTTCGATGCCAACACCCCCGATCACCAGACGCTGTTCCAGTCCGGCTGGTTCGTGGTCGGGCTGCTGACCCAGACGCTGATCGTGCACATGATCCGCACGCCGAAGATTCCGTTCCTGCAAAGCCGTGCCGCCATGCCGCTGCTGGTGATGACCGGGATCATCATGGCGGTCGGCATCTTCCTGCCGATGGGGCCGTTGGCGCATTACTTCAAACTGCAGGCGCTGCCATCGCTGTACTTCGTGTTCCTGCCGGTGATTTTGCTGGCGTACATGGCCCTGACCCAAGCGGTCAAAGGCTTCTACATCCGCCGGTTCGGCTGGCAGTAACACCACCGTACCTGTGGGAGCGGGCTTGCTCCCACAGGAGGGATGCGTTCTCAAGGAGGACTTCATCATGCAAGCCATCAACAACCTCAATCTCACCTCGCTGCTCGACACTCTCGTCAGCCTCAGCGCGGCTTTCATTCTCGGAGGCCTGATCGGCTTCGAGCGCCAGTACCGGCAACGCACCGCCGGCCTGCGCACCAATGTGCTGGTCGCCGTTGGCGCGGCAATTTTCGTCGACATGGCCAACCGTCTTGCCGGCGCTGAAGGCGCGGTGCGCGTGGTTGCCTACGTGGTCTCCGGCATCGGTTTTCTCGGTGCCGGGGTGATCATGCGCGAAGAAGGCAACGTGCGTGGCCTGAACACCGCCGCGACCCTGTGGACATCGGCTGCGGTCGGCGCCTGCGCGGGTGCCGACCTGCTCGCCGAAGCGGTGCTCGGCACGCTGTTCATCCTTGCGGCCAACACCTTGCTGCGGCCGATCGTCAACAACATCAACCGTCAGCCGCTGGATGTGGTCTCGGCCGAAGTCACCAACATCGTCTACGTCATCGCCCGACGCTCGCAGCAAAAAGCCGTATTTGCCTTGCTCGAAGCGGAGCTTGAACGCAGTAACTACCCGGCCAGCGATGTCGACGTGCATGCCTTTGGCGCCGATGAAATCGAGATCGAGGCGACGCTGGCAACCACCTCGGTCGATGGTGACGAGCTGGACGCACTGGTGGCGCGGATCTCGACGTCGACGCTGGTGGTGCAGGCGTTCTGGAGTCCGAGTACAACCGATTAGCGCTGGGAAATATCCTACCTAGGCATCCACGGCCGATGGCCGGGGCCGATTTCTTGAGGTGGCTGCAACAGCGCAGCGTGGTGCAGAGCTCGGAAAAATGAGCGGTTTTTTAGGAAAATTCTTACAGATAGCGTCTCAGGGCTTGCGTAGGCTTGCCGCCTTCAGAAACCGTCACCACCAGGAGATCAAGCATGATCAATAAAACCCTGCGCATCCTGATCGCCGACTCGCAGCATTTTCACCGGATGAACGTCGAACGTCTGTTCAATGGCCTCGATTACTACCGTGTTGCCCCTGTGCAGAGCCTTGTCGAGTTGCTGACCCTTGTGGAGTACGGCTGTGAACCGTTTGATGTGGTCGTCATCAATGCCGAGCTGACGGCCGGCTCACTGGACCTGCCGGGTTTTTTGCTGGAAAACCCGCAGGTCCGTCACGCGTTGATATACAACGATCCTTCGGCGCCGCTGCAGTTGGCTTCGGGGTTCGCCCAGGAAAACGTGCAAGTCAGTCACGCGGCGTTACCCAATGCGCAAGCGATCAGGCACTTGATGTCGCGGGTCGAGGCATCCACCGAGCATCAATCGTCAGCCTGGAACCAGGATCAGTTTGTGCGAAGTCGAGCCCACGCATAAAAATACGTTTGCCGCAACTGTCAGGTCTGACAGGTGATTCGCTTTCCGTTCCGTGCAACAGTCGCTGCGCAACCACTGAGTCTGGATGAGCCCATGCCGGTGGTCCTATCGCCAGATTTTGCACTGGGAGTGGGTATGAAGTCTGCGCTGATCGTCGACGATCATCCGGTGGTGCGCGCCGCCATCCGAATCGTGCTGCAAACCGAGGGTTTCAAGCAGATCCACGAGGCGTCCAGTGGCAACGAGGTGCTGCCATTGATCCGTGAGCACAAACCCCGACTGGTCGTGCTAGACCTGCGTTTGCCGGTGCTTGACGGGTTGGATGTACTGGCGCGAATCAAGGCCAGCGACCTTGACTGCCGAATTCTGGTCTTCAGTTCCCACGATCCCTTGTTTTACCAGGAACGTTGTCTGCGTGCGGGGGCGATGGCCTACGTGACCAAGACCAATCAGTTGCAACAACTGCATAAAGCCATTCAGGCGGTGATGTCGGGCTACACCTATTTTTCCGCGCTGCCGGACAATGTCAGCGCACTGAACGCCGTGCAAACCACGGAAAAGCAGATGGTCGATCAACTCTCCGACCGGGAGTTGAGCATTTTTGTGCAACTGGGGCAGGGCAGAGCCAACAAGACGATTGCCGAGGACATGCACCTGAGTCACAAGACCGTCAGTACCTACAAAACCCGTCTGATGAAGAAGCTTGGGGTCAGCTCGGCGGTGCACTTGCGCGATTTCGCCAAGCGCAATCATTTGCTCTGAGCGCCGGGTCATGAGGCTGGTATTACGGATTTGCTGGCTGTGGCTGAGCCTTGTGGCCGCCTGTTGGGCGAGTGAACCGCCGCAGCGGCTGGAGGTGCTGACCCGCACCGATCTGCAAAGCGTCCAGCTTGCTCTGGACGAGCAGGATCGGCAAAGGCTGCGTCAGCACGCGGTGTTGCGCATGGGCGTGTCCGGGCCTGACTATCCGCCGTTCGAGATCACCCGCAATCAGCATGAACTGGAAGGGCTCACGGCCGATTACGCCGATCTGCTGGCGCAACTGCTCGGCATCGGCATCGAGGTCCGGCGCTATGCCAACCGCAATGCGGTGATGGCTGCGCTCAAACGCGGTGATGTCGATCTGTTGGGTACGTCCAACAGTTTTGAGGTCGCTGACCCGCAAATCATGCTGTCTCGGGCCTATGCTGACGACCAGCCGATGCTGGTGACCCGGCTCGGTGAAACGTTGCCGGTGAACCTGGCCGGCAAGCGTGTCGCCATGGTCGAAGACTATCTGCCGCTGGCGAGCGTGCAGGCGTTTTATCCCGAAGCGCTCGTGCAGCGCTACCCTTCGGCGATGGATGCCCTCGGCGCAGTGGCGTTTGGCGCAGATGACGTTTATCTGGGCGACTTCATCAGTGCCAACTACTTGATCAACACCAATTATCGCAACGACTTGCAATTGGCCGGGCCGTCGGGGCTTGATGCCAATCCGTTCGGCTTTGCGCTGTTGCGAACCGATGTGCGCCTCAGACGCCTCGTCGACAAGGCGTTGGCGAGCATTCCCATGGAGCATCGTCTGCGCATAGAACAGCGTTGGAGCGCGGGTCTCGCCGAGATGGCCGAACAGACGCAGGTGCAACTCAGTACCGCAGAGCAGCAATGGCTGGGCCAACACCCTGTGGTGCGAGTCGGCGGCATCGAAGATTTCGCCCCGCTGACGTTCTTTGATGCAGATGGCCGTTTCAGTGGGCTTTCGGCGCAATTGCTGAACTTGATCAGCCAGCGTAGCGGGCTGCATTTCGAGATCGTGCGCGGGGGCTCGCTGGACCGGCAGATCGAGCAACTGAAGACCGAGGCGCTTGACGTGTTGCCCGTGGTGACACCCAGCAGTGAGCGTGAAACCGAACTGCAGTTCACCCGGGCCTATCTGAACAATCCCTTTGTGCTGGTCAGTGCGGCCACTGCGCAGAGCCCTCGCAATCTCGACGACTTGGCGGGCAAGCGCATGGCGATTTATCGTGGTCACCCATTGCGCGCTTATCTGCTGGGGCGCGTACCCGCGATTCACCTGGTCGAAGTCAAAAGTCCCGCCGAAGGTATGGCGCTGATCGCCAAAGGCCAAGTGGACGCGACGGTCAGCTCGTTGCTGGTGGCGCGTTATCTGATTGCCCGCCAGTACCGCTCGCGTCTGCGCATTACCGGTACCGTGGGTGATCAACCCGCCCGTATCGCGCTGGCCACTTCGCCGCAGGCGCCAATACTGCATTCGATCCTGAACAAGGCACTGCTGAGCATCGCCCCGCAGCAGATGGACGAACTGGTCGAGCGCTGGGGGCACGATGTGGTGGTGGAGGATAGCTATTGGCTGCGTCATCGCCGCATGATTGTCCTGGGATTTGTCGCGGCGGCGAGCCTGCTGTTACTGGCATTGGTCTGGATCGGTTTTCAGCGCAGGCAAATCCGCCAGCGTCAGCAATGGTTGCAGCAATTGCAGGAAGCCAAGGACGTTGCGGACGACGCCAATCGGGCCAAGACCACTTTTCTGGCGACCATGAGCCACGAGATCCGCACACCGATGAATGCGTTGATCGGCATGCTCGAACTGGCGCTGAAAAGGGCCGATGAAGGCGTGACTGATCGCTTGGCGATTCAGGTGGCCTCCAACGCCGGGCAACAATTGCTGGCCCTGATCGGCGACATTCTCGACATTGCACGTATTGAAAACGGGCATTTGTCCCTGGCCCCCGAACGGGCCAATCTGCGTGAACTGGTGGTGTCGGTATGCCGGGTTTTTGAAGGGCTGGCGCGCCAGAAGCGCTTGCTGTGGCAGATCGAGCTAGATGCCGGCAGTGACGTCGATGTGTTGATTGACCCGACGCGCTTCAAGCAAGTGCTGTCGAATCTGCTGAGCAACGCGATCAAGTTCACCGAGGAGGGCGAGGTGCGTCTGTGGCTTGCGGTGACCGCAACATCGGCTGAGCGACTGGCAGTGAGAGTGGTCATCGAAGACAGCGGAATCGGTATCCGCGCACAGGATCGGCAACGGCTGTTCAGTCCGTTCGTTCAGGCCAGCAATAACGCGCAATCGGTGCGCAGCGGTTCCGGGCTGGGCCTGGTGATCAGTCGCAGCCTCTGCGAAATGATGGGCGGCGCGTTACGGCTGGACAGCGAACCCGGCCACGGAACGCAAGTTGAAGTCAGCCTTGAGTTGCCGCTGCTGGTCGCGCTCGCGCAGAACCCGGCGACCGCTCAAATCCTGGGCGCGCCGGTACACGCCCTGAGCGTTCTAGTGGTGGACGATCATCCGGTGAACCGATTGTTACTCGGCTGGCAGTTGAGTGAG
The DNA here is from genome assembly GCF_963970575.1 of Pseudomonas sp. EA_65y_Pfl2_P74. Lineage (NCBI taxonomy): Bacteria > Pseudomonadati > Pseudomonadota > Gammaproteobacteria > Pseudomonadales > Pseudomonadaceae > Pseudomonas > Pseudomonas sp. EA_65y_Pfl2_P74. The sequence continues at coordinate 55,138 of NZ_CAXAOQ010000021.1, read as the reverse complement.
CTGGGGCATGTCACGGTCGACACCAAGGACGGCCATCAAGCGCTGGAGTGTTGGCGGGCACAGCCGTTCGATGTGGTGATCACCGACTGCAACATGCCCCGGCGCAACGGCTATGAACTGGCACGATCAATCCGTGACGAAGAAGCCGCGAGCGGCCGTGCCCCTTGCCTGATTCTGGGTTTCACCGCCAACGCGCAGGTCGAGGAGAAGGTTCGCTGTCTTGAAGCCGGCATGGACGAATGTCTGTTCAAACCGATCCGTTTGCACGATCTGCAGCAGGCCCTGAATGGCGCGAGCCAATGCGCGAGCGATGTCGATTCGACCGAGCATATTGCCCTGACAGAAATCGACTTGAGCACACTGGAGCAAATGGCCGGCGATGATCTCGCGTTGATCGCGCGCCTGCGTGACGAAGTGTTGAACAGTCTGCATCACGACCTGCAACGACTGGACGATTTGAACGCCAGGGACGACCACGCTGGGCTGCGCGAACTGGCCCATCACATCAAGGGCGGAGCACAGATGGTGGGCGCGGAGCGGGTAGTGTCGGCGTGCGCTGATCTTGAGCAGGCTTGTCGAGAGGCCGAAGCCGTCGTCATTATCGTGGCGATCAATGCGTTGCGCGCGGCCATGCACGGCCTCGCGCAACGTCTTCAGGCCTGAGCCGATTAATCCCAGTCGGGCGCAAGGCCTTTGGGGCTGGTCAGGCGATGGCCGCGATCCAGCGTGGCGATTTGCGCCATGTCGGCGTCGCTCAAGGTCAGCGTGGTTGCGCCGAGGTTGCTTTGCAGGTTGGCACGCTTTGTCGATGACGGGATCACCGCATACCCCGATTGCATGGCCCAGGCGAGCGTGACTTGCGCCGGGGTGGCGTGCAGGCGTTCGGCAATTTGTTCAATCACGGGATCCTTGAGCACTTCGCCGTAAGCGAGGGTCATGTACGACGTGATGTGAATGCCTTGGCTGTTGGCGAACGCGGCCACTTTGCGGTTTTGCAGGTAGGGATGCAGCTCGATCTGGTTGGTTGCGATGTTCTCGGCGCCGACGGTAGCAATCGCTTGTTTCATCAGGTCGATGGTGAAGTTGGAAATGCCGATCTGCCGGGTCAGGCCCAGACGCCTGGCTTCAAGCAGTTCGCCCATGAACACCTCGACCGGTACTTGATCGTCCGGCGAAGGCCAGTGGATCAGCGTCAGGTCGAGGTAATCGGTCTGCAGTTTTTGCAGGCTTTCCTTGAGGCTGTCGATCAAGCGATCCTTGGCAAAGTTGGCGACCCAGATCTTGCTGGTGATGAACAGGTCTTCGCGGGCGATGCCGCTGGCAGCGATGGCTTGGCCGACGTCGGCTTCGTTTTCGTAGATCTGCGCGGTGTCGATCACCCGGTAGCCGAGTTCAAGGGCGGTACTCACCGAATCAATGACCACCTGGCCTTGCAGGCGAAACGTACCAAGACCGAAAGCGGGAACAGACATGAAGGACTCCAGGGTTGCAGTGGGAATGGACAGGAGTATCCGCGCCTGCATCCACAGGAAAAACCGTGGATGGGACAAAGCACCTTTGACCTCAGGGCATGAATCTTTTCGGATGTTTGTGTTGTCTGGGCCTTTCGCCAGCGCATCGTTCAGGAGATAGAACGCAGAGGCCGATTTTTGCCGTCTAGTGCATTAATAGTCATGGATTTAAGCTTAATCCATCGCCTCACTCACCCTATTGGAGCCCTCCATGAAAAACATCATCGGTATCTACACCAGCCCTCGGGGCCATTGGGTCGGCGATGGTTTCCCGGTTCGCACACTGTTTTCCTACGACAGCATGGGCAAACACATCAGCCCGTTCCTGCTGCTCGATCATGCCGGTCCCGCCGAATTCACCCCGACCACCGAGCGACGCGGCGTCGGCCAGCATCCTCATCGCGGTTTTGAAACCGTGACCATTGTTTACGACGGCGAAGTGCAGCACCGCGACTCAACCGGCAGCGGCGGCACCATCGGCCCCGGCGATGTGCAATGGATGACGGCTGCTTCCGGGATTTTGCATGAGGAATTCCACTCCGAGAATTTCGCCAAAACCGGCGGCAATCTGGAGATGGTCCAGTTGTGGGTCAACCTGCCGGCCAAAGACAAAATGGCCGCGCCGGGTTACCAGACGATTCTCGATAGCGAGATCCCGAACATCGCGCTCAAGGACAACGCCGGCAGCCTGCGCCTGATCGCCGGTGAGTTCGAAGGCCATCAAGGCCCGTCGAGCACCTTCACGCCAATCGATGTGTGGGACTTGCGTCTGAACGCCGGCAAGTTGCTGACGCTCGATCTGCACGAGGGCCGTAACACCGCGTTGGTGGTGTTGAAAGGTTCGGTGCAGGTCAACGGTCTGCAAACTGCGTGCGAAGGGCAGTTGGTGCTGTTCGAGCGCCACGGCCATCAACTGACCCTCGAAGCCAGCCAGGGCGCGGTGGTGTTGCTGCTCAGCGGCGAGCCGATCGACGAACCGATCGTCGGCCATGGCCCGTTCGTGATGAACACCGAGCAGGAAATTCATCAGGCCTTTGCCGATTTCCAGTCCGGACGGTTTGGTCGAATGCACGCTTGACGCCGTCATCACCCAAAACATTGTGGGAGCAAGCTTGTTCCCACAGGTTTTCTTGTTGTCAGTGAAGTCGTGCTCATTTTCTGAAGTCAATGACTCCTACACTGTCCCCAATCTGTGCGATCTTCTCGCGATTGGCCCCCCGTCGGAGTTGTTTGATGCTGTCTCTGCTGACCGAACACCCTTTGTTTTGCGCGTTGATCCTGATCCTGCTCGACCTCGGGCTGTGGCGTCTGATCAGCGCCCGTGGCAGTGAGTGGAAATTGCTGGTGCGGGTGCTGATTTTCAGTGTGTTCAGTGCGCTGCTCTTCAACGAAGGTCTCAACCCGCTGGAGCCTGCACCCTGGGCGGACAATGTGCCGCTGCACTTGTCGGCGACCGGGTTGCAGATTGCCTGGTGGCTGTTCGGCGCACGCACCCTGACGGTGTTGATCGGCGCGGTGATGATGCAGAGGGTCGGGCACACTGGGCGTTTGCTACAGGACTTGTTGGGTGCCGTGATCTTTCTGATCGCGATCATTGCGGCGTTGGCCTACGTGCTGGATCTGCCGGTCAAAGGTGTGCTGGCGACGTCTGGCGCTTTGGCAATCATCGTCGGTCTGGCCTTGCAGAGCACGTTGAGCGATGTGTTTTCCGGGATCGTCCTCAACACCACCAAGCCGTATCAACTCGATGACTGGATCTCCATCGACGGCACCGAAGGTCGGGTCACCGACATCGACTGGCGTGCCACCCGCCTGCAAACCAGCCAGGGCAACATGGCGGTGATTCCCAACTCGCTGGCGGCCAAGGCCAAGATCATCAACTTCAGCCGGCCGAGCAACATGTTCGGCGTGGCCGTCAGTGTGCAAGTCAGCCCGCACGCGCGACCGAGCACGGTGATCGATGCGCTGGAGCGCGCGATGCAGGGCTGTCGTCAGCTTCTGGACACCCCAGCGCCGAGTGTGGCGCTCAAAAATGCTGGCAGCGATGGGGCAGAGTACGAAATCAATGGTTTCGTCGCGTCGATGGGCGAGAAACGTGTGGTGCGCAATCAACTGTTCGACCTGGCGTATCGGCACTTGCAGGCATCCGGGGTCAATCTGCTGTCGAGGGCCGAGCCTGTCGTGCCGGGCAATCTCTCGCGGCCGCGGGCGTTGCTCGACAGCTCACCGATTTTCTCGACGTTGCGTCAGGAAGAGAAAGACACCTTCAGCCAGAACATGACCCTGCAATCCTTCCGCGCCGGCGAGCAGATTCTGGGCGCCGGGGAGGTCAGCGATCACCTGTACATCATTGAATCCGGCGTGGTCACTGTGGCGCTGACCCGCCATGGCGCACCGTTCGAGTCCGCACGCATGGGGCCGGGCGAAGTGATCGGCGAGGCCGGCATTCTTTCCGATTCGTCGGTGCCCGCCACATTTACCGCCAAGACCTTTTGCGCGTTGTACCGCATCGAGAAGACTTACCTGAAACCGTGCCTGGATGCCCGCCACGACATCAGCGACGCGATGCAAACCCTGCTCGATTACCGTCTGTACAAAGCGCAATCCCTGACCGAGGACGCGCCGGTCATCGTGCCGAAAAAAGGCTTTTTGCAATGGTTGCGTCATCGCGCCTGAGTGGCTTGGCACTGGTGCGATTGCCTGCGGTATTTGTGTCTCAAGGATCGCCTCGGCATCTTTTGGGTTATTTTAGTCAGCCATCGGCGGAGCGATCCGCAGCCATATGCAAAAGGACTGGGCAATGAGCGAACCACGCCTGACAAATCTGAAAGGTTACCTGAGACGTCTCGGCTTCGATGCTCCACCCGCACCGACGCTTGAGACCCTGCGTCAATTGCAGTTGCTCCACACGGGCGCGTTTGTCTTCGAGAACCTGTCGACGATCGGCGGTGAACCGGTGTTGATCGACCTTGCCTCTGTAGAGCAGAAAGTCCTGCACGATGGCCGTGGCGGTTACTGCTACGAACTCAATCACCTGTTTTTTGCCCTGTTGCTTGAATTGGGCTTCGATGCCCGGGCCATCAGTGGGCGAGTGGTGATGAATCAGCCTGAAGGTACTTGGACCGCACGTACGCACCGTCTGAGTCTGGTGACGTTGGATGGCGTGCGCTACATCACCGATGTCGGCTTCGGTGGCATGGTGCCAACTGCACCGTTGATGCTCGACACAGAGGCCGAACAAACCACGCCACACGAACCGTATCGCATCGAAAACCGTGCCGATGGCTACATGCTGCGCGCCAACGTTGCAGGTGAATGGCGCCCCATGTACCTGTTTGACCTGCAACGCCAGGAAGACATCGATTACACCATAGGCAACTGGTACGTCTCGACCCACCCGGAATCGCCGTTCTGCCAACGCCTTATGGTCGCGCGCACGGGTAACGGCTGGCGCAAGACGCTGAACAACGGTAGTTTCGCGATCCATCGCATGGGCTCCGCCAGTGAACGGCGGGAGGTGACGGATGTTGATGAGTTGATCGAGTTGTTGCAGCAGGAATTCGATCTTCGCCTGCCTCAACAACCGCGCCTGAGCCACGCGCTGGGGCGGATGATTGTCCCCGCCTGAAGCCTAGGGCTTCGCCTCTGGCTCCAGTACCCGGCGTATCTCCCCGACGGCCGCCGACAGCTTTTTCTCAAGACTCTTGAGGTCGGCGGCGGTAATACCTTTCTTGAACTGCCCGCAGTGGCCTGACTCGGCCGGGCCCTGACTCTCTGTGCCATTGAGCAAGGCGTGGCGCAGGGTGTTATTGATCACCGTCTGATACCCAAACCCCTCGTTTTCCGCCACGGTGCGAGCGGCCTCGATGACCGCGTCGTCGAGCATGATGGTGATGCGGGTTTTACCCTTGGTGGACGCCACGGCGCCGCGTTTGCCTTGAGAGAAGTCAAATTCGTCTTTCATCGATCAAGCCTCTAAAGAATATTGGCGACGCTCGCTTGGGGTGGCGACACGCGCAGAAATAATTCGAATGACATTGGCTTCGCGGTAACTGTACGCAACGACCAGCAAACGTCCCTTACCGTCGAGGCCCAGGGTGATCCAGCGTGGCTCTGCATGGTCGTTGTCCTCAATCGTCAGTGCGCATTCGTCGTGAAAGACCGGTTCGGTCTCGGCGAGGCTGACACCTTTGTGCTTGAGTTTGTTGGCCGCGTTCTTGCTTTTGTCGTACTGAATGTCGAATGACTTCATTATGCATACTTTATATGTATAAAAAAGGGCGCGACCACACCGTCGTTCGCCATGAGCACTTCAGCCTAGTGGGTGATGACGCAAGGTCAGACGGGGATGTGTTGCCGGATTTGTGGGGGGATGCGAGCAGCGGGATAGAAGGTTGGGTGGCTACCTATCCATTATGTGACTGGTAAGTTGTATACAACTCTATGGACATTTGTCACGACTATTGAATACAGTGTGCGCATAACAAAAACCAGGGACCCCCCACCATGAAAACGCCCCATGTTTCACACCAACGGCCCGAGGATGAAAATCTCGGGGTCGGCGCGAATATGGCTTACGGCCTGCAACATGTTCTGACCATGTACGGCGGTATCGTTGCGGTGCCACTGATCATCGGTCAGGCAGCCGGGCTTTCGCCGGCAGACATTGGTTTGCTGATCGCTGCTTCGTTGTTTGCGGGGGGGCTGGCAACACTGCTGCAAACCCTGGGTCTGCCGTTCTTTGGCTGTCAGTTGCCGCTGGTACAAGGTGTGTCGTTCTCCGGCGTTGCGACCATGGTCGCGATCGTCAGCAGTGGCGGGGAGGGTGGCTTCCAGTCGGTACTTGGCGCTGTGATTGCCGCATCCTTGATCGGCCTGCTGATCACTCCGGTGTTCTCGCGAATTACCAAGTTCTTTCCTCCCTTGGTGACCGGCATCGTGATCACCACTATCGGCCTGACGCTGATGCCGGTGGCCGCACGCTGGGCCATGGGCGGCAACAGCCACGCGCCGGACTTCGGCAGCATGCAAAACATCGGGCTGGCGGCGGTTACGCTGGTGCTGGTGTTGCTGTTGAGCAAGGTGGGCAGCTCCACGATCTCGCGTCTGTCGATCCTGTTGGCCATGGTGATTGGCACGGTACTGGCGGTATTGCTTGGCATGGCGGACTTCTCCAGCGTCACTCAAGGCCCGATGTTCGGCTTCCCGACGCCATTCCACTTCGGTATGCCGACGTTCCACTTCGCCGCGATCCTGTCGATGTGCATCGTGGTCATGGTGACGCTGGTAGAGACGTCGGCAGACATCCTCGCGGTCGGTGAGATCATCGGCACCAAGGTCGACTCCAAGCGTCTGGGCAATGGTCTGCGTGCGGACATGTTGTCGAGCATGTTTGCGCCGATCTTCGGCTCCTTCACGCAAAGCGCCTTCGCCCAGAACGTCGGGCTGGTGGCGGTGACAGGCATCAAAAGCCGTTATGTGGTGGCCACCGGCGGTGTCTTCCTGGTGATCCTAGGCCTGTTGCCGTTCATGGGGCGGGTGATTGCGGCAGTACCGACATCGGTGCTCGGCGGCGCAGGTATCGTGCTGTTCGGCACCGTCGCGGCGAGCGGTATTCGCACCCTGTCGAAGGTGGATTACCGCAACAACGTCAATCTGATCATTGTGGCCACCTCAATCGGTTTCGGCATGATTCCGATTGCCGCGCCGAACTTCTACGATCACTTCCCGAGCTGGTTCGCGACCATTTTCCACTCGGGCATCAGCTCGTCGGCGATCATGGCGATCGTGCTCAACCTGGCGTTCAACCACTTCACCACCGGCAACTCGGACCAGCAATCGGTGTTTGCGGCGGCGGAAGAGCGCACCCTGCGCTATCGTGATCTGGCGGCGCTGCGTGAAGGCGATTACTTCAGCGACGGCAAACTGCATGACTGCGATGGCAAGGAAGTGCCAGTGATCGAGCCTGATGCGGAGCATGACCATGGCCAAGGTGCGCCGAAGGTACAGGCGAAAAGCAGTGAGCATGTCTGACCGCTGACTGAATGCATAAGGCCGATCTGGAGACCGATCGGCCTTTTCGTTTCAAGGGAAAAAGATATTTTCGAGCGGCCACAAAAAAGCCCCTGAATCTTTCGATTCAGGGGCTTTGCTATTTGGCTCCACAACCTGGACTCGAACCAGGGACCCAATGATTAACAGTCATTTGCTCTACCAACTGAGCTATTGCGGAATTGGTGCGTATGTTACTGATTCAAAAAGAGAAGTCAAGCATCGATTAGCAAAATAAGTGATTCACCGGGACGGACGGTGGTTTATCCGCGATTGGCGGTTACCAGAACAGCGCCGGAGGTCTACCATGGCCGCCCGGAAGTGATATCACGCGCTGCCGGTCATTCGCCGAAAAGGTACGCGCCATGAATCACTCGAGTTTCAAATTCCGCACAAGTGAGGTGTTCGCATGAGCATTGCGCAAATCAGCCTGCCCAAAGGCGTCGGTCCACACGCCGAAAAACTCTTCGACGCGATCACTCAGGCCAGCAACGCTGAAGCGTTGAACCGTGCCGGTGGTAAGGCTGAAGGTTTTGTTCTTGGCCTGGAAAGCACCAAGGCGATCAAAAGCCAAATCGCCGAATCGCTGTATGTTGCCTATGACGATGCTGCCAGTCAGCGAGCGACTGAACTGGCTTAACTGCCGAAAGTCAGGGTACCGAGCATCAGTGTGGTGTAAGCCGCAGTGGCCGCCAGTTGCACCAGCCATAGCGCCAGGCCACCGAGGAATACGCCGGCTGCGACTTGCAGTACCAGGTTATTGCCGCGTTTGGCCGGCTGGCGTGGAATGAAGTCATCCAGATCGTCACGGTCAGCGCGCAGGTTGTCGTTTTTCATGTGGGTTCTCTTCAGAAAACTCGGATACACACAAAACTTAATTGTGTGCAGTCTAGAGGGTATCGGGATTATTCCGGGGCAATAAAAAACGGGAAGCCCTAAGGCTTCCCGTTTTTCATCACGCTGCGAAATCAGATGACCTGAACAATCGCATCCGTTACAGCCTTGATGTTGCTCTGGTTCAATGCCGCCACGCAGATGCGGCCAGTGTCCAGGGCGTAGATGCCAAACTCGTTGCGCAGGCGGTGAACCTGTTCGGTGGTCAGGCCGGAGTAGGAGAACATGCCGCGTTGGCGACCGACGAAGCTGAAGTCACGCTGTGGCGCTTTTTGCGCCAGCAGGTCGACCATTTGCTCACGCATGCCGCGAATGCGCAGACGCATTTCAGCCAGTTCGGCTTCCCACTGAGCGCGCAGCTGCGGGCTGTTCAGCACGGCAGCCACGATGCTTGCACCGTGAGTTGGCGGGTTGGAGTAGTTGGTGCGGATGACGCGCTTGACCTGCGACAGCACGCGCGCGCTTTCTTCTTTCGACTCGCTGATGATCGACAGGGCGCCAACGCGCTCGCCGTACAGGGAGAACGACTTGGAGAACGAGCTCGACACAAAGAACGTCAGACCGGATTCAGCGAACAGACGCACGGCAGCGGCGTCTTCGTCGATACCGTCACCGAAACCCTGGTAAGCCATGTCGAGGAACGGCACGTGACCTTTGGCTTTGACCACGTCCAGCACGTTGTTCCAGTCCGCCGGAGTCAGGTCGACACCGGTCGGGTTGTGGCAGCAAGCGTGCAGCACAACGATAGAGCCGTTCGGCAGGGCGTTGAGGTCTTCGAGCATGCCGGCACGGTTCACATCGTGGGTGGCAGCGTCGTAGTAACGGTAGTTTTGCACCGCAAAACCGGCGGTTTCGAACAGCGCGCGGTGGTTTTCCCAGCTTGGGTCACTGATCGCCACGACTGCGTTCGGCAGCAGTTGCTTGAGGAAGTCAGCACCGATTTTCAGTGCGCCAGTCCCGCCGACGGCTTGAGTGGTGATGACGCGACCGGCGCCGATCAGCGGCGAGTCGTTGCCAAACAGCAGCTTTTGCACGGCCTGGTCGTAGGCAGCGATGCCATCGATCGGCAGGTAACCGCGCGAAGCGTGTTGAGCTGCGCGAACGGTTTCAGCTTCGATCACGGCGCGCAGAAGTGGAATTCGCCCCTCTTCGTTGCAGTAAACACCAACGCCCAGGTTGACCTTGGTGGTTCGGGTATCGGCGTTGAATGCTTCGTTGAGGCCCAGGATTGGATCGCGGGGTGCCATTTCGACAGCAGAGAACAGGCTCATTATTACGGCGGCTCTGAATGGAGAGTGGAGGGACGTGTCGCGCTCCAGCCGAATGCACTAGAGCGGTGCACAAACGGGGAGCTAGTATAGAGGCCATCACCGAGCAATGGCGACAGGCGAATTGGCTTTTGAGGTAAGTTTTTCCGATTATTTCTCGACCGTTAGTCTAATGGTCGTGTCAGAGTCTCTACCCGATGTAGGACGTTTGCCTTGAAAGGTGAGGCAATCGCCACCACATTGAGCAAAATCGAGGTTTTTTCTTGCGCGACATCGGTCGTTTGCGCTCGTCCCCGTGGTGCTCCGCTTTGTTCGGAATGCCGCGATCCCAGAGGTGTTTATGTCCGAATTCCAGCTAGTCACCCGCTTCGAGCCCGCCGGCGATCAGCCAGAAGCCATCCGCCAATTGGTGGAGGGCATCGAAGCCGGGCTGGCGCACCAGACGCTGCTCGGTGTGACCGGCTCGGGCAAGACCTTCAGCATCGCCAATGTCATCTCGCAGATACAGCGCCCGACGCTGGTGCTGGCGCCGAACAAAACCCTCGCAGCGCAGTTGTACGGTGAGTTCAAGGCGTTCTTCCCGAACAACGCCGTCGAATACTTCGTTTCGTACTACGACTACTACCAGCCCGAAGCCTATGTGCCGTCGTCCGATACCTTCATCGAGAAGGATGCGTCGATCAACGACCACATCGAGCAGATGCGGCTGTCCGCGACCAAAGCGCTGCTGGAGCGCAAGGACGCGATCATCGTCACCACGGTGTCGTGCATCTACGGTCTGGGCAGCCCGGAAACTTATTTGAAGATGGTGCTGCACGTCGATCGCGGCGACAAACTCGATCAGCGCGCGCTGCTACGGCGTCTGGCTGACCTGCAATACACTCGCAATGACATGGATTTTGCCCGCGCGACCTTCCGCGTGCGCGGCGACGTGATCGACATCTACCCGGCGGAATCGGATCTGGAAGCGATCCGCATCGAACTGTTCGACGACGAGGTCGAGAGCATTTGCGCGTTCGACCCGCTGACCGGCGAAGTCATCCGCAAGATGCCGCGCTTCACCTTCTACCCGAAGAGCCACTATGTAACGCCGCGCGAGACTCTGCTCGACGCCATCGAGCACATCAAAGTTGAGTTGCAGGAGCGTCTGGAATACCTGCGCAGCAACAACAAACTGGTGGAGGCTCAGCGTCTGGAGCAACGTACCCGTTTCGATTTGGAGATGATCCTCGAGTTGGGCTACTGCAATGGCATCGAAAACTATTCGCGCTATTTGTCCGGGCGTCCGGCGGGTGCGGCGCCGCCGACCCTCTACGATTACTTGCCGGCCGATGCCTTGCTGGTGATCGATGAATCACACGTCAGCGTGCCGCAGGTCGGCGCGATGTATAAGGGCGACCGTTCGCGTAAAGAGACCCTGGTGGAATACGGTTTCCGTTTGCCATCAGCGCTGGACAACCGACCAATGCGTTTCGACGAGTGGGAAGGGGTCAGTCCGCAGACGATTTTCGTCTCGGCCACGCCGGGTAACTACGAAGCCGAACATGCGGGGCGGGTAGTGGAGCAAGTGGTGCGTCCGACCGGGTTGGTCGACCCGCAAGTGGAGGTGCGCCCGGCACTTACTCAGGTCGATGATCTACTCTCGGAAATCACCAAGCGCGTGGCGGTCGAGGAGCGGGTGCTGGTGACCACGCTGACCAAGCGCATGGCCGAAGACCTTACTGATTACCTCGCCGACCACGGCGTGCGCGTGCGCTATCTGCACTCGGATATCGACACGGTCGAACGGGTCGAGATCATCCGCGATCTGCGTCTCGGCACTTTTGATGTGCTGGTCGGGATCAACCTGCTGCGTGAAGGCCTGGACATGCCGGAAGTGTCGCTGGTGGCGATTCTTGATGCCGACAAGGAAGGCTTCCTGCGTTCCGAGCGCTCGCTGATCCAGACCATCGGCCGCGCCGCGCGTAACCTCAATGGCCGGGCGATTCTCTATGCCGATCGCATGACCGGTTCGATGGAGCGGGCGATTGGCGAAACCGAGCGACGTCGCGACAAGCAAATCGCGTTCAACCTGGAAAACGGTATCACCCCGAAAGGTGTGTTCAAGGATGTTGCTGACATCATGGAAGGCGCCACCGTGCCAGGCTCACGCAGCAAGAAGCGCAAGGGCATGGCCAAGGCCGCCGAGGAGAACGCCAAGTACGAAGCCCAATTGCGTTCACCAAGCGAGATCACCAAACGTATTCGTGCGCTGGAAGAGAAGATGTATCAGTTGGCGCGGGATCTGGAGTTTGAAGCGGCGGCGCAGATGCGTGATGAGATTGCCAAACTGCGCGAGCGGCTTTTGGCTGTTTGATGGGTGGTTTTAGGGCCCCTTCGCGAGCAAGCCCGCTCCCACACTGGATCTGTGTTGTTCACATAAGTCCTGTGGGCTTGCTCGCGAAGGGGGGGCGCTTCAGACACCCTGACAATCAGTGAGCCTCCCCAGCCTTCAGGCCTTGCGGCAATTTTTTGGTCAGTAAAATCGCCAGCATACTGATCCCCAGCGCAATCCCGACAAAATGAAACGCATCGTTATAGGCCATGATCGCTGCCTGTTGATGGACAATCTCACTCAACTTGCCCAGCGCCGCTGTATCACTGCCAAACCGATCCGCCATCGATGCCAGCCGCTGCGCTACCTGTGGATTGGTCGGCACCACCGCTTCGCGCAAGTAATCGAAGTAGGTCTTGGTTCGCGCATCCAATAGCGTCGCGAGCAGGGCAATGCCAATGGCGCCACCCAGGTTGCGCAGAATGTTGAACAGGCTCGACGCAGAACCGGCATCCTGCGGCAGGATATAAGCCGTGGCGATCAGCGAAATGGTCACCATGATCAGCGGCTGGCCCAGCGCCCGAATGATCTGGATTTGATTGAACTGCGGCCCGGCAAAGTCCGGGTTGAGCACTCCCGAAGAAAAACTCGCCAGGCCGAACAGTCCGAAACCCAACGTGCACAGCCACTTCGGCGAGACAAACTTCATCAGCTTCGGCACCAGCGGAATCAGAAACAACTGTGGCACGCCCATCCACATGATCACTTCGCCGATCTGCAGGGCGTTGTAATTCTGGATCTGCGCCAGATACAAGGGCAGCAGATAGATCGAGCCATACAGTCCGACACCCATGCCAAGGCTGGAAATGCTCGACAGGCCAAAGTTGCGGTTGCGCAGGATGCCCAGGTTGATCAGCGGATTGGGTTTGGAAATCTGCACGATGACGAAGGTGATCAGACTCAGCAGCGCGATGCTGCCCAGGGTCACGATCAGGTTTGATTCGAGCCAGTCCTTGCGATGGCCTTCTTCAAGAAATACCTGCAAGCAACCGAGGCCGACGCCCAGGGTGAGAATGCCGGTGTAGTCGGTGCTTTTCAGCAGTTCCCAGTGCGCTTCTTTCTTCTCCAGCCCGTACATCAGCCCGGCGATCATGATCAGCCCCGGCGGAATGTTGATGTAGAAGATGTATTCCCAACCCCAATTTTCCGTGAGCCAGCCGCCGAGCGTGGGGCCGATGGACGGTGCAAAAGTGGCGGTCATGGCGAACATGGCCATGCCTTTGGCGCGATGGTGTTCGGGAAGCTTTATCAGCGTCAGGGTGAAGGCCAGCGGGATCAGCGCGCCACCGGTGAAGCCTTGCATGGCGCGAAAAACGATCATGCTCTCCAGGCTCCAGGCCATCGAGCACAACAACGAAGACGCCAGAAAACCCAGCGACACCCACACCGCCAGGCGCCGCGCCGAGAGCAACTGCACCAGCCATGCGGTCAGCGGGATCATGATGATTTCCGCGACCAGATACGAGGTGGAAATCCACGAACCTTCTTCCAGTGTCGCCGACAGTGCGCCCTGAATATCCTTGAGCGAGGAGTTGGTGATCTGGATGTCGAGCACCGCCATAAAGGCGCCGAGCATCACGCTCATCACCGCGATCCAGTCCCGCCGGGTCGGTTCGCCGACCGGACGGATCAGTGAATCACCGGCCATTGTCCGGGGCGTCTTTGATGTTCACGGTAGCGGTGACGGACATGCCCGGACGGATCTTGCCGTGCAGCGGATTATCGGCCTTGAAGGTCAGTTTCACCGGGATCCGTTGCACGACTTTGGTGAAGTTGCCGGTGGCATTGTCCGGCGGCAGCAGGCTGAACTGCGCACCGGAAGCGGCGAACAGGCTGTCGACCCGCGCCTCGATCGGCGTGTCGCTGTAGGCGTCGAAGGTCAGCTCGGCTTTTTGTCCGGGCTGCATGTGGCCGATCTGAGTCTCCTTGAAGTTGGCCTGCACCCAGATGTCTTCGTCCGGGACGATCGACAGCAGATAAGCGCCGGCCTGCACAATCTGGCCGTTACGCGCCGCGCGCTGGCCGACCAGGCCACTGATCGGGGCATGAATGTCGCTGCGGGTCAGATTGAGTTCGGCCTGAGCGAGATCGGCGCGGGCGTTGGCGATCTGAGCGTCGAGGCGTTTGATTTCGGCGGTCAGTGCGTTGACTTGCTGGCGCTGGCTTTGTGCATCGGCCTGTGCCTTGGCCACTTGCGAGCGGGCGATGTGGGTGTCGGCGGAAAGGGTGGTCACACGCTCTTCGGAGACATAGCCGGGTTTGCGCAGGGTTTGCGCCCGGGACAGGTCGATCTGCGAGCGGCCCAGGGTTGCCTGGGAGGCTGCCACCTGTGCATCGCTCGAGGCGATCAGGCTGGCCTGCTGAGTCAGCTTGCTCTGGGCTTGCAGTCGCTCGGCTTCGCGGGTGGCGAGGGCGGCGTTGGCCCGATCCACGGCCAGGCGGAAGTCTTCTCTTTCGAGGCGCACCAGCAATTGGCCTTTTTCCACATGCTGGTTGTCCTGCACCAGCACTTGATCGATGCGCGCGCTCAACTGACTCGACACGCGGGTTATCTCGCCCTGGACATAGGCGTTATCGGTGCTTTCATAAAAGCGCCCCTTGAAAAACCAGTGGGCGAAGAAGCCCCCGGCGATCAATAGGACCAACAGCAGTAAAATCAGCAGGCGACGCTTGAGTTGGGCAGGCATGGGCAAACTGTAGTCGAGGAATTGTAAGGAAAGTTATCAGGAGGCGAATCTGGCACGAAGCCGATAAACGGTAAATGCCATCGGCTGATATTCGGCCATTCACCGCGGCTTACGAGCATTCCAGACGCAAACTTGGCTTAAATGCCCTGCCCGCTGGAGCGGGGCGGGTGTCGCCTGTTACCATTCGCGGCTTGATTGTTCTTTGCTTTTCATTCTTTTCGAGACATGCCATGACCACCGTCCGCACTCGCATCGCGCCATCGCCTACCGGGGACCCCCACGTAGGTACCGCTTACATCGCATTGTTCAACTACTGCTTTGCCAAGCAGCATGGCGGTGAGTTCATCCTGCGCATCGAAGACACCGACCAGTTGCGTTCGACCCGCGAGTCCGAACAGCAGATCTTCGACGCCCTGCGCTGGCTGGGTATCGACTGGAGCGAAGGCCCGGACGTCGGCGGTCCGCACGGTCCGTATCGCCAGAGCGAACGCGGCGACATCTACCAAAAATACTGCCAGCAACTGGTCGACATGGGGCATGCGTTCCCGTGCTTCTGTACCGCTGAAGAGCTGGATCAGATGCGCGCCGAGCAAATGGCTCGCGGCGAAACCCCACGCTACGACGGCCGCGCACTGCTGCTGTCCAAGGAAGAAGTCGCGGCCCGCCTGGCCGCTGGCGAACCCCATGTCATCCGCATGAAAGTGCCGAGCGAAGGTGTTTGCGTGGTGCCGGACATGCTGCGTGGCGACGTCGAGATCCCGTGGGATCGCATGGACATGCAAGTGCTGATGAAGACCGACGGCCTGCCGACGTACTTCCTTGCCAACGTAGTCGACGATCACCTGATGGGCATCACTCACGTATTGCGCGGCGAAGAGTGGCTGCCATCGGCGCCGAAACTGATTCTGCTGTACGAGTACTTCGGCTGGGAGCAACCGGAGCTGTGCTACATGCCGCTGCTGCGTAACCCGGACAAGAGCAAGCTGTCCAAGCGCAAGAATCCGACCTCGGTGACGTTCTACGAGCGCATGGGCTTCATGCCGGAAGCGATGCTCAACTACCTGGGCCGCATGGGCTGGTCGATGCCGGACGAGCGCGAGAAGTTCTCGCTGCAGGAAATGGTCGACAACTTCGACCTCAAGCGCGTGTCCCTCGGCGGACCGATCTTCGACATCGAGAAACTGTCGTGGCTCAACGGCCAGTGGTTGCGCGACCTGCCGGTGGAAGAGTTCGCCGCGCGCGTGCAGAAGTGGGCGTTCAACGCCGAATACATGATGAAGATCGCGCCGCACGTCCAGGGCCGTGTTGAAACCTTCAGTCAGGTTGCACCGCTGGGCGGGTTCTTCTTCGCCGGCGGCGTCAATCCGGATGCCAAGCTGTTCGAATCGAAAAAGCTCTCGGGCGATCAGGTTCGCCAATTGATGCAGTTGATCCTGTGGAAGCTCGAAAGCCTGCGACAGTGGGAGAAGGACAACATCACCGCGACGATTCAGGCGGTGGTCGAATCCCTTGAGCTGAAACTGCGTGACGCGATGCCGCTGATGTTCGCGGCCATCACCGGGCAAGCGAGTTCGGTGTCGGTGCTCGACGCGATGGAAATCCTCGGGCCGGACCTGGCCCGTTTCCGTCTGCGTCAGGCGATTGACCTGCTGGGCGGCGTGTCTAAGAAAGAAAACAAAGAGTGGGAAAAGCTGTTGGGCGCTATCGCCTGATTGCGTTTGACGCTGCTGGAGTCGCCGAAGGCCGGGATCGTTTGATGCCGGCCTTCGGCGTTTTCCCCAGATATACGGGGTGAGGGCGGTAAGTGGTTGTTATGTCGGCAAAAAACTTTGAAATATTTTAAAAATAAGTTTGACAGCCCTCCGATGCGCCATTAAGATTCGCCCCGTCCTCAGCGATGACATCAACGATGAGGGGCTATAGCTCAGCTGGGAGAGCGCTTGCATGGCATGCAAGAGGTCGACGGTTCGATCCCGTCTAGCTCCACCAATTTACACTTCGAAGCCTGGCCACACCGGCTCCGAAGCGATCAACACTCAGCGTTGATCAGTTGTATAGAAGGGTTTGCGTCCCCTTCGTCTAGTGGCCTAGGACACCGCCCTTTCACGGCGGTAACAGGGGTTCGAGTCCCCTAGGGGACGCCAGTTTTACAGAAGCGATGTTGCAAAAGATCGCTCCGCCGCGAGGCGAAAAATCCGGGGCTATAGCTCAGCTGGGAGAGCGCCTGCATGGCATGCAGGAGGTCAGCGGTTCGATCCCGCTTAGCTCCACCAATTTTACAGCTCATGGTCTGGCCACACCGACCTTGAGTCGATCAGCTCTCAGCACTGATCAGTTGTATAGAAGGGTTTGTGTCCCCTTCGTCTAGTGGCCTAGGACACCGCCCTTTCACGGCGGTAACAGGGGTTCGAGTCCCCTAGGGGACGCCACGATTACCCGCTCTGCGGGATTTATAAGGGTCATTCAATTATTGAATGGCCCTTTTGTTTGTCTGGCGTTTGGCCAATTCTCCTTTTTCCTTACACTGTGCTTCAGACCAGCGGTCATATCCTCGACTTGCAGAATATTATTATGAGAATAATATTCTGGTCGTAATATTCGGAGGCAACGATGAACGATAAAAAAGCTCAGACCCGCGAACGCATCCTCAAGGCTGCCAGTGCCGCGCTGATCCAGCGCGGCCCGGCGGACCCAAGCGTAGGCGAAGTGATGGGCGCAGCCGGGCTGACCGTCGGCGGCTTCTATGCGCACTTCGAAAGCAAGGACGCGATGATGCTGGAGGCGTTCAAGCAATTGCTCGGTCGCCGCCGCGACTTGATTGCCGACATGGACACCGAGCTGACCGGTGAAGAACGTCGCGCACTGGTCGCTGCGTTTTACCTGTCGCGCAAGCACCGCGACTCCAGCGATGCAGCCTGTCCGATCCCGGCCTCGATCGGTGAGCTGGGGCGTTTGCCGGAGTCGTTCCGCATCGCGCTCAACGAACACCTGGAATTGATGATTGCGCAGTTGGCGTCCAGCCCTGAGGACACCGACAAAGCCCTGGCCGACGTGGCCTTGATGGTGGGTGGGCTGGCACTCGCAAGAGCGCTCGGCCCGGGAGATTTATCCGATCGATTGCTGCGCGCCGCCAAGTCGGCGGTGCGTTGACCTGAAGGCAACACGCCTGAGGAGAGAGCGATGAACACGTTGAAGTGGGTTCGTGGCGTTAATGGCACCTTGGGCTGGATTGCACCGAAACGCGTGGCGAGCAAAATGCGCCTGGCGTTCATGACGCCGCGGTCGCTGCCCCTGCGGGATTGGGAGTTGCCGCTGCTGGCCAATTCCGAACGCATCACGTTGCGCTTCGGTCTGTCAGCCCTGCGCTGGGGCCAAGGCCCGACCGTTTTGCTGATGCATGGCTGGGAAGGGCGGCCAACCCAATTCGCCGCGCTGATCACCGCGCTGGTCGAAGCCGGTTACACGGTCGTCGCACTCGATGGCCCGGCTCACGGCAGATCGCCAGGGCGTGAAGCCAATGTCGTGCTGTTCGCTCGCGCCATGCTCGAAGCGGCTGCCGAACTGCCGCCACTGCAAGCCGTTATTGGCCACTCCATGGGTGGCGCCAGCGCGATGCTTGCCGTGCAACTGGGCTTGCGCACCGAAACCCTTGTCAGCATCGCTGCTCCCGCCCGAATCCTGGGTGTGCTGCGCGGGTTCGCCCGTTATGTCGGTATGCCGCCCAGAGCGCGTTCGGCATTTATCCGCCAGGTCGAGCAGGATGTCGGTATGCGCGCCGCCACGCTGGATGTCGCCCATTATCAGTTGGATATGCCCGGTCTGATCGTGCATGCCGAAGATGACAATTTTGTCTCGGTCAAAGAGTCTCAATGGATCCACGAAGCCTGGTTTGACAGTCGTCTTCTGCGCCTCGAAAGCGGTGGTCATCAGCGCGTGCTGGCCGACCCTCGGGTGATTGATGGCGTGTTATCACTGTTGGCCGGCCGCAGCCTTCAGGCACGGCAATCGGCCTGAGCATCCGTTACACTGCCCCGGTTGAATCATCTGACCGGGAGTGGGGCATGGGCTGGGATCGAGCAACGCCGTTTACCATTGATCTGCAAGTAGGCGCCGAGGACATCGACGGGCTGGGCCACGCAAACAACGCGGTCTACGTGACCTGGCTCGAACGCTGCGCCTGGCGCCACTCGCAGCGTCTGGGGCTGGATCTGGTCGAGTATCGGCGGCTCGACCGGGCGATGGCGGTGGTGCGTCACGAGATCGATTATCTGGCAGCCGCCTATGAGGGCGACGAACTGCAATTGGCGACCTGGATTGTCGATTGGGATCAGCGCCTGAAAATGACCCGGCATTTCCAGCTGATCCGCCCGAGCGACAACGCCACTCTGTTGCGCGCCCAAACCACGTTCGTCTGCATCGAACTGTCCACCGGCAAACCCAAGCGCATGCCGGCGGAGTTCATCGAGGGGTATGGCCCGGCGATCCAGTCGTCAGAGTTAGCGAAAATCTAAATGTGGGCTTGCTCCCACAAGGGATCTGCGGTTTTTCTCGTAATCCAGTAAACTGCCGCACGTTTTTCCTCTGAGTAGTGTTTTTTCCATGCAAATTGCTCTGGCGCCCATGGAGGGGTTGGTCGACGACATCCTTCGTGACGTGCTGACCCGCGTTGGCGGCATCGACTGGTGCGTGACCGAATTCATTCGGGTCAACGATCAGTTGCTCACCCCGGCCTATTTCCACAAGTTCGGCCCGGAGCTGCTCAACGGTGCGCGCACGGCGTCCGGAGTGCCTTTGCGCGTCCAGTTGTTGGGTTCCGACCCGGTGTGCCTGGCGGAGAACGCTGTACTGGCCTGCGAACTCGGCTCCGAAGTGATCGACCTCAACTTCGGTTGTCCGGCCAAGACTGTCAACAAATCCCGTGGTGGGGCGGTGCTGCTCAAGGAGCCTGAGCTGCTCAACCAGATCGTCGAGCACGTGCGTCGCGCCGTGCCTGCGCACATCCCTGTCACCGCAAAAATGCGTCTGGGCTTCGACAGCCCGGACGGCTCGCTGGTCTGCGCCACGGCGTTGGCTGAAGGCGGCGCCGAACACATCGTGGTTCACGCCCGAACCAAAATGGATGGCTACAAACCGCCGGCGCATTGGGAGTGGATTCCTCGCGTGCAGGACGTGGTCAAGGTGCCGGTATTCGCCAACGGCGATATCTGGAGCGTCGAAGACTGGCGCCGTTGCCGTGAAATCAGCGGCGTGGAAGACATCATGCTCGGTCGCGGCCTGGTTTCGCGCCCGGATCTGGCCAGGCAGATCGCCGCTGCACGTGCTGGTGAGGAAGTGGTCGAGATGACCTGGGCCGAGCTGATGCCATTGATTCAGGATTTCTGGCTGCAAGCCAAAGCGCAGATGACTGCGCGCCAATCCCCGGGCCGTCTGAAGCAATGGCTGGCCATGCTGACACGCAATTATCCCGAAGCCACTGAGCTGTTCACCGTCCTGCGCCGTGAGACGGAACCGGATCATGTCTCGCGCTTGCTGGGTCTGCCGGTCGCTGAAGTGGCCTGAAAAAAATCTGAAAATAATCTCTTGAAATCAAATCAGTGGTCCCTATCTAAGGGTTACGCGATGCCGAATTCGGGTCGCGCAGACATAAAACCTTGCTGATTGTTTTCAGGAGATTTGAACCATGAGCACTGCATTTTCCCTCGCACCGCTGTTCCGTTCCTCGGTAGGCTTCGACCGTTTCAACGACCTGTTCGAAACCGCCCTGCGCAACGAGCCAGGCAGCACCTATCCACCTTACAACGTGGAAAAACACGGTGATGACCAATACCGCATCGTCGTAGCGGCAGCCGGTTTCCAGGAAGAAGACCTGGAACTGCAAGTCGAGAAGGGTGTGCTGACCGTCAGCGGCGGCAAACGTGACGCCAACGAAGGCGTGACCTTTCTGCATCAGGGCATTGCCCAGCGTGCTTTCAAACTGTCCTTCCGCCTGGCCGATCACATCGAGATCAAGGCTGCCGATCTGAGTAACGGTCTGCTGAGCATCGACCTGCTGCGGGTGATTCCGGAAGAGGCGAAGGCCAAGCGCATCCCGATCAACGGGACGCAAAAGCCGGCTCTGCAGCACTGATTCACTTGCGCACACACATTGTCTGAACAGGCGCTGAGCCGTTGAACGAAGGCCCCGATACGTCGGGGCCTTTTTTGTGCTTCGGCGTCCTGCTTGAGTGAGCCGAGTACCAGCGCCGACAACTCTTCCGGGCTGAACTGACGAGCACCGAGCTGGACTTGTTTATCGCTGCCCATGAAACGTTTGAATGCTGCGGCGGTGCGATCAGGGTGCGTGGTCAGGCGCGCGCGGGCGGCTTTGCCCACCAGAATCGTGTCGTCTTCATCGAGGCTGACCACCGAGGGCGTCAGCACATCACCCAAAGCGTTGGGAATCAACCGGGCCTGACCGTCCTGCCAGACGGCGATCAAGCTGTTGGTGGTGCCAAGGTCGATGCCCAGCAGGGCCGGGCGGGGGAGGGTTGCATCCTGCATGACAGATCTCGAAACGGCGCAAAAACCGCGACCCTACAGGTTGCTGTCAGCACTGGCAATTGCCGTTCTGTTGCAAGCTGCGCGTCTGCGAACATCAGGACAGCAGCTTTTTCAGTTCTTCCAGCGGCAATGGTCGACTGTGTAAATAACCCTGATACAAGTGACAGCCCAGGCCTTGCAGAAAGGCCAATTGTTCCGGGGTTTCCACGCCTTCGGCAATCACTTCCAATTGCAGGCTGCGGGCCATGGCGACGATGGCGCGGATGATCTCGGCGTCGTTTGGGTCGGTGGTCGCATCGCGGATGAACGACTGGTCAATTTTCAGCGTATCCACCGGTAAACGCTTGAGGTAAGTCAGCGACGAGTAACCGGTGCCGAAATCGTCCATGGCGAAGCTCACGCCGAGTTTTTTCAAGCGGCGCATTTTGTTGATGGTGTCTTCCAGGTTCTGGATGACGATGCCTTCGGTGATTTCCAGTTTCAGCAGCGAGCAGGGCAGGCTGTGGCTGGTCATGCTGTGTTCAATGCGCTCGACGAAGTCGTTCTGCCGGAACTGCCGGGGGCTGATGTTGACGCACAGACTGAAGTTAAGCGGATCAACCAGTTTCAGGGCGATCAACGTTTTGAATGCCTCGCAGGCTTCGTCGAGGATCCACGTCCCGACTTCCAGAATCAGGCCGCTATCCTCCAGCACTTTGATGAACTCGGCGGGCGACTGTGCGCCGAGAGCCGGGTGATTCCAGCGTACCAGTGCTTCGGCGCCGATGATGCGGTTGTCCCGAGCGTCGATCTGCGGCTGAAAATGCACGTTGAATTCGCCGCGAGACAAGGCCAGGCGCAAGTCGGTCTCCATGCGCAGTCGTTCGCTGGCGGCTTTCTGCATGGTGTGGTGATACATCTGCGTGGTGTTGCGCCCGGAATCCTTGGCCCGGTACAGGGCAATGTCGGCGCGCTTGAGCAGGTCGGTCGGGGTCGAGCCGTGGTCCGGAATCAGCGCCACGCCAATGCTTGGCGTGACCTGCAAGCGCTGACCGTCGAGAAACATGGGCTCCGATAGCAGTTCACGGAGCGTGTCGGCCAGTTCGCGCACTTGCGTGCTGACTTCATTGCGCGAGCCTTCCAAACCGCTGAGCAATACCACGAACTCATCGCCGCCCAGACGGGCGACCGTGTCTTCCATGCGTACGCTCGCTTCAAGGCGGGCGGTGATGATTTTCAGTACCGTGTCGCCGACCGGGTGGCCGAGCGAATCGTTGATGTGCTTGAAGTGATCCAGATCGAGAAACAGCAATGCGCCACGCAAATTATGGCGTTTGAGCAGGGCGATCTGCTGGCTCAGGCGATCCATCAGCAGGGCACGATTGGGCAGGTTGGTCAGCGGATCGTGGTAAGCCAGGTGGCGGATTTGTGCTTCAGCGTTTTTCAGCAGGCTGACGTCCCGAGCGGTGAGCAGCAGGCACGCTGTTTCATTCAGGGTGATCGGTTCGACCGAGACTTCTACCGTCAGCAATTCCCCGCGCTTGTTGCGCCCGAGCATTTCCTGGTGATGCACGCGGCCCTTTATCTGTAATTCGGCAAGCAACGCCGAGCGCTGTTTTTCTTCGGCCCAGATGCCCACCTGATAGGCGGTTTTGCCCACGACTTCATCGGCGCGATAACCGGTGAGGCGACAGAAACCGTCGTTGACCTCCAGATAGCGCCCGGTATCGCGCTCGGTAATGGTGATCGCGTCGGGGCTGGAGTGAAATGCCTTGGCAAACTTCTCTTCGCTGGCTTTGAGCGCCGCTTCCGAACGTTGCTGCTGGGTGATGTCGCGCAGCGTGGTGACGATGCACGGTTGATTGCCAACGCTGATCTGGCGACTGGAAATCACGCAGGTCAGCGATTGGCCATCCTTGTGCTGGACGATGATCGCCACATTGCTCAGGCCTTGTTCGCGGATCACCCGTTCGATACGTTGCAGGCTTTTCGCCGAGGCATCCCACAGGCCGATTTCTTCGGCGGTGTGGCCAATGATATCAACGGCGCTCCAGCCGAATGTTTGGCTGAAACTTGAATTGATCTCGATGAACTCGCCGCTGTCCTGGCGCGTAACGCAGATCGGATCGGGGCTGACCTGAAACAGCGTGGCGAATTTCTCTTCCGACGCGACCAGTCGTTGCTCGCGCTCGACCTGGTCGGTGATGTCCAGCAACGTGCCGGCCATGCGCAGCGGGGCGCCGTTTTCGTCGCGATAGAGGCGGGCGCGGCTTTCCAGGTAGCGTGAACTCCCGTCCGGGAGCTGTACGCGATAAGTCAGCTGATAATTGCCCGCCGGGCCTTCGCGCAGGCTGCGGTAGGCATCGCGCATGCTGTCGCGTTCTTCGCCGGGCACGCCTTCGAAAAACTCGTCGAACGATTCATGAAACGGTTTCGGCTCCAGGCCGTGCAATTGCGCGGCTCGTGCCGAGCCGTAGAGCATGCCGCTGGGGATGTGCCAGTCCCAGGTGCCGAGTTGTGCCGAGTCCAGCGCCAGGTCGAGGCGTTCCTGGCTGTCCTTCAGCGCGTGTTCGGCGGCTTTGCGTTCGGTGGTGTCGAGGAAGGTGCTCAGCAGATACGGCTGGCCTTCGAGTTCGACTTTCTGCGCGCTGAGAATGCCGTCATGAACCTGACCATTGCTGGCGCGAAACTGCACTTCCATGCTGATCAGTTCGCCCTTGGCCTTGGTTTTCTTCACCAGTTCGGCCCGTTCCTCCGGATGCACCCACAGGCCCAGTTCCAGCGTGGTGCGGCCAATCGCGCTCTGCACCGGCCAGCCGAACAGGCTTTCGAAATACTGGTTGGCTTCGCTGATCAGGCCGTCTTCCTGGCGGGTCAGTAAAACCATGTTCGGACACAGGTGAAACAGCGTGGCGAAACGTTTTTCCGAGCTGCTCAGGGCCTGTTCGCGTTGCCGTTGGTGGGTGATTTCGCGAATCACCCCGATCATTCGGGGGCGGCCGTTTTTGTCCGGGAGCAGACTTCCGCTGACCTCCAGCCAATGCAGGCTGCCATCGGGCCAGCGGATGCGGTGATGCATCGCCTGTTCCAGCGGCGCTCCGGCGATCACTGCGTGGAAGGCGCGAACGGTTTTTGCCCGGTCTTCCGGTGGCAACAGGTCAAGGTATTCGAGGTCTTCGGGCAGTGGCTTGCGCGGATCGAAACCGAACAACGCCTGAGTCCCCCGCGACCAGCTGATCTGCCCTCGTTCGATGTCCCAGTACCAGGCGCCGAGCCTTGCGCCATTGAGCGCGGCCAGTAATTGCGGCGCGCTCTCCCAGCTCTGCTCGGAGTAACGCGGGTCAATGGCTTGAATGCGCGGCATCGGCGGAATTCGGTCAACAGACTTCGGCATCGTTAACAGGCCTTGAGCGGATGGTGGCGTTAGGCACAGGGACAGCGGCTCTATAGGAGTAGCACAAGTTAGCCCAGAGTCCCTGGCAGATCGATTTGTGCGTCCAATAAGGCCATAAATGCTCTTGCCGCATTCGATAGCGTCCGTTCGGTGTGCACGATATAGCCTAGCTGGCGGCTGAGTTGTATGCCCGGCAATGCGATGCTTGCCACCTGCTCATCGAGCATGGTGCGCGGCAAAACGCTCCAGGCAAGGCCGATGGAAACCATCATCTTGATGGTTTCCAGATAGTTGGTGCTCATGGCGATGTTCGGCGCCAGCCCTTGGGCCTCGAATAAGCGCTGCACAATATGGTGTGTGAAGGTATTTCCGCCGGGGAATACGGCCGGATGACGGGCGATGTCCTCAAGGCTGACGGGGCCATTACTGATCAGCGAGTGTTCCGGAGCGACGACAAAATCCAGCGGATCGTCCCAGACAGGTGTGGCTTTGACCAACGAATGAGGCTCCGGCGCCAGGGTGATGACCGCCAGTTCTGCACGCCCATGGAGAATTTCCTCGTAGGCCACTTCCGAATCGAGGAACTGAATATCCAGCGCGACCTGTGGGTAGCGGCGGGTGAACTCTCTTAATAAGGGGGGCAGGCGGTGCAGGCCGATGTGGTGACTGGTGGCCAGGGTCAGGCGGCCGCTGACTTCGCCGGTCAGGTTGGTCAGGGCGCGGCGGGTGTCGTCCAGCACGTTGAGGATCTGATAAGCCCGTGGCAGCAGGGCGCGACCGGCCTCGGTCAGGCCGACTTCACGGCCCAGTCGATCGAACAGGCGCACCTTCAATTGCTGTTCCAGCCCGGCAATGCGCTTGCTGATGGCCGGTTGTGTCAGGTGCAGGCGTTCACCGGCGCCGGAGAAGCTGCCAGTCTCGGCAATCGCGATAAAAGCGTTGAGGTTGGCCAGATCCATTGGTTGTATTCCAGTTGGTTATCCAAAGCATAAAAAATATGAATTTGAGTTATTTAATGTAACCCCATAGGATCGGCCTCACAAGCCAAAGGGTTATTGATAAGCCCAAGGCATAGAAACAAGCTGATGAGGAACCGTCTGATGGCCGGCAAAACGCTCTACGACAAGCTCTGGGATTCGCATTTGGTCAAGCAGCGCGACGATGGCTCGGCGCTGATTTACATCGATCGTCACATCATTCACGAAGTGACCTCGCCGCAAGCCTTTGAAGGCCTGCGTCTGGCTGGGCGCAAGCCATGGCGTATCGATGCCAATATCGCCACCCCGGACCACAACGTACCGACGACTCCGGAGCGCAAGGGCGGCATCGAAGCCATCGCCGACCAGGTCTCGCGTTTGCAGGTTCAGACCCTCGATGACAACTGTGATGAGTACGGCATCGTCGAGTTCAAGATGAATGACGTCCGCCAGGGCATCGTCCATGTGATCAGCCCGGAGCAGGGCGCGACCTTGCCGGGCATGACGGTTGTGTGCGGTGACTCGCACACCTCGACCCATGGCGCATTTGGCGCATTGGCTCACGGCATCGGCACTTCCGAGGTCGAGCACGTGCTCGCCACCCAGTGCCTGGTCGCCAAGAAAATGAAAAACATGCTGGTGCGCGTTGAAGGCCAATTGCCGTTCGGCGTGACCGCCAAGGACATCGTCCTTGCCGTGATCGGCAAGATCGGCACCGCCGGCGGTAACGGCCATGCCATCGAATTTGCCGGCAGCGCGATCCGCGACTTGTCCGTCGAAGGCCGCATGACCATCTGCAACATGTCCATCGAAGCCGGCGCCCGCGTGGGTCTGGTGGCAGCGGACCAGAAGACCGTTGATTACGTGAAGGGCCGTCCTTTTGCACCGAAAGGCGCCGAATGGGACATGGCCGTCGAGGCCTGGAAGGATCTGGTTTCCGACGTCGATGCCAGGTTCGACACTGTGGTTGAACTCGACGCTGCGCAGATCAAGCCGCAAGTCAGTTGGGGCACTTCGCCGGAAATGGTCCTGGCCGTTGATCAGAACGTCCCTGACCCGGCCAAAGAGATGGATCTGGTCAAGCGCGACTCGATCGTCCGCGCCTTGAAATACATGGGCTTGACCGCCAATCAGGCGATCACCGACATTCAACTGGATCGCGTGTTCATTGGTTCCTGCACCAACTCGCGGATCGAGGATTTGCGCGCTGCGGCAGTCATCGCCAAGGGCCGTAAAGTCGCTTCGACCATCAAGCAAGCGATTGTGGTGCCGGGCTCGGGTCTGGTGAAGGCGCAAGCTGAATCCGAAGGTCTGGACAAGATTTTCCTCGACGCCGGTTTTGAATGGCGTGAGCCGGGTTGCTCGATGTGCCTGGCAATGAACCCGGACCGATTGGAGTCCGGCGAACATTGCGCCTCGACGTCCAACCGTAACTTCGAGGGCCGTCAAGGCGCCGGTGGCCGTACCCACCTCGTCAGCCCGGCCATGGCCGCAGCGGCGGCGGTGAACGGTCGTTTCATCGACGTTCGTGAATTGATTTAAGGAGCGCAGCATGAAAGCTTTCACCCAGCACACAGGTCTTGTCGCGCCTTTGGATCGTGCCAACGTCGACACCGACCAGATCATTCCGAAGCAGTTCTTGAAATCGATCAAACGCACCGGTTTCGGCCCTAACCTGTTCGACGAGTGGCGTTACCTGGATGTGGGTCAACCGTATCAGGACAACTCCAAGCGCCCTCTGAACAAGGAATTCGTCCTCAACGCCGAGCGTTATCAAGGCGCCAGCGTGTTGCTGGCCCGCGAGAACTTCGGTTGCGGCTCCAGCCGTGAGCACGCGCCGTGGGCGCTGGAAGAATACGGTTTTCGCAGCATCATCGCGCCGAGTTACGCCGACATCTTCTTCAACAACAGCTTCAAGAACGGTTTGCTGCCGATCATCTTGAGTGACGCTGAAGTCGACGAACTGTTCAAACAGGTCGAGGCCGAGCCGGGTTATCAATTGCAGGTCGATCTGCACGCGCAAACCGTGACCCGTCCGGATGGAAAGGTTTACAACTTTGAAATCGATGCGTTCCGCAAGCACTGCCTGTTGAACGGTCTGGACGATATCGGTCTGACCTTGCAGGACGGCGATGCGATTGCGACGTTTGAGGCCAAGCATCGGGTCAGCCAGCCGTGGTTGTTTCGCGACGCGTGATTGATTCGAGATTGATGCAGTCAGGGCCAGCCTCTTCGGGAGCAAGCCCCCTCCCACAGGGTTGTTGTATAGGCCACAAATCCAGGGTGGGAGGGGGCTTGCTCCCGAAGGCGGCAGTCCAGGCAATACAAGGCTAAAACCAAAAGGAAGTCCCCATGACCAGCACTGCCCAGCACACTCAGGTCGTACAAAAGCAATTCGGTGAGCAGGCCGCCGCCTACCTGAGCAGCGCCGTTCACGCGCAAGGCACCGAATTTGCGCTGCTACAGGCTGAACTGGTCGGGCAGGGCGAAGCCCGAGTACTGGACTTGGGGTGTGGCGCCGGTCATGTGAGTTTTCACGTCGCACCGCGGGTCAAGGACGTGGTCGCTTACGATCTGTCGCAGCAAATGCTCGACGTGGTCGCAGCCGCTGCCGTTGATCGCGGCCTGAGTAACATTGCCACCGTCAACGGCGCCGCCGAGCGATTGCCGTTTGCCGATGGCGAGTTCGACTTTGTGTTCAGCCGTTATTCGGCGCATCACTGGAGCGATCTGGGTGTGGCTCTGCGCGAAGTGCGTCGGGTGCTCAAGCCCGGCGGCGTGGCGGCGTTCGTTGATGTGTTGTCGCCGGGTAGCCCGTTGTTCGACACTTACCTGCAAAGCGTCGAAGTGCTGCGCGACACCAGTCATGTGCGCGATTATTGCGCCGGCCAGTGGTTGCGGCATGTCAGCGAAGCCGGGCTGCATACCCGCAGCACCACGCGGCAGCGTTTGCGGCTGGAGTACAGCAGTTGGGTGGAGCGCATGCGTACACCCGAAGTGATGCGCGCGGCGATCCGTCAGTTGCAGCAGTCGATGGGTAACGAAGTGCGCGACTATTTCGAGATTGCGGCCGATGGTTCGTTCAGTACAGATGTCATCGTGCTGATGGCCGAGCGATAAGAATTTATCCGGGCGTGCCGGTAATGGCGCACCGATTGAAGACACGAGGAAAGCATGAGCAAGCAGATTCTGATTCTCCCAGGTGATGGTATTGGTCCGGAAATCATGGCCGAAGCGGTCAAGGTTCTTACGCTTGCCAACGACAAGTACAGCCTGGGTTTCGAGCTGAGCCATGACGTGATCGGTGGCGCCGCCATCGACAAACACGGCGTGCCGCTGGCCGACGAAACCCTCGACCGTGCCCGTGCTGCCGACGCCGTGCTGCTGGGCGCCGTGGGCGGCCCGAAATGGGACACCATCGAGCGCGACATCCGCCCTGAGCGCGGCCTGCTGAAAATCCGTGCGCAACTGGGCCTGTTCGGCAACCTGCGTCCGGCGATTCTCTACCCGCAGTTGGCCGACGCGTCGAGCCTGAAGCCGGAAATCGTTGCCGGTCTGGACATCCTGATCGTCCGTGAGCTGACCGGCGGCATCTACTTCGGCGCGCCTCGTGGCACCCGCACGCTTGAAAACGGCGAGCGTCAGGCCTACGACACCCTGCCGTACAGCGAAAGCGAAATCCGCCGCATCGCCCGTGTCGGTTTCGACATGGCCATGGTGCGCGGCAAGAAGCTGTGCTCGGTGGACAAGGCCAACGTGCTGGCGTCCAGCCAACTGTGGCGTGAAGTGGTCGAGCAGGTGGCCAAGGATTACCCAGAGGTCGAGCTGAGCCACATGTACGTCGACAACGCCGCCATGCAACTGGTGCGCGCACCGAAGCAGTTCGACGTGATCGTGACCGACAACCTGTTTGGCGACATTCTGTCCGACGAAGCGTCGATGCTCACCGGCTCCATCGGCATGTTGCCGTCCGCTTCGCTGGACTCCAACAACAAGGGCATGTACGAGCCTTGCCACGGCTCGGCGCCGGACATCGCAGGCAAAGGCATCGCCAACCCCTTGGCGACCATTCTGTCGGTATCGATGATGCTGCGTTACAGCTTCAATCTGCACGACGCGGCCGATGCCATCGAAAAAGCCGTCAGCGTGGTGCTGGATCAAGGTCTTCGCACCGGTGACATCTATTCGGCCGGTTGCACCAAAGTCGGTACGCAGGAAATGGGTGACGCAGTAGTCGCCGCGCTGCGGAATCTGTAATCTCTCGGGCCCGCTGCGAAATTCAATACAAAGCAGCGGCCCACTTTTCAAAAAGGTGTAGTTGCGATGAAACGTGTAGGTCTGATCGGTTGGCGCGGGATGGTCGGTTCCGTGCTCATGCAGCGGATGCTGGAAGAGCAGGATTTCGATCTAATCGAGCCGGTGTTTTTCACCACGTCCAATGTCGGTGGCCAAGGCCCGTCTGTGGGCAAGGACATTGCTCCGCTCAAGGATGCTTACAGCATTGATGAGCTGAAGACCCTCGACGTGATTCTGACCTGCCAGGGCGGCGACT
This sequence comes from Pseudomonas sp. EA_65y_Pfl2_P74, assembly GCF_963970575.1. Classification (NCBI taxonomy): domain Bacteria; kingdom Pseudomonadati; phylum Pseudomonadota; class Gammaproteobacteria; order Pseudomonadales; family Pseudomonadaceae; genus Pseudomonas; species Pseudomonas sp. EA_65y_Pfl2_P74. The sequence goes on along the minus strand of NZ_CAXAOQ010000021.1, from coordinate 24,911 downwards.
ACACCAGCGAAGTGTTCCCGAAGCTGCGCGAAGCCGGCTGGCAGGGCTACTGGATCGACGCGGCTTCCAGCCTGCGCATGAACGATGACGCGGTCATCATTCTCGATCCGGTCAACCGCAAGGTCATCGACCAGCAACTGGATGCAGGCACCAAGAACTACGTCGGCGGCAACTGCACCGTCAGCCTGATGCTCATGGGGCTGGGCGGTCTGTTTGAGGCGGGTCTGGTCGAGTGGATGAGCGCCATGACCTATCAGGCCGCTTCTGGTGCCGGTGCGCAGAACATGCGTGAGCTGATCAAGCAGATGGGCGCGACCCACGCCGCTGTCGCCGATCAACTGGCCGACCCGGCGAGCGCGATTCTCGACATCGACCGTCGTGTGGCCGAAGCCATGCGCAGCGACGCGTACCCGACCGAGAACTTCGGCGTACCGCTGGCCGGCAGCCTGATCCCGTGGATCGACAAGGAACTGCCGAACGGCCAGAGCCGTGAAGAATGGAAGGCCCAGGCCGAGACCAACAAGATTCTGGGTCGTTTCAAGAGCCCGATTCCGGTCGATGGCATCTGCGTGCGCATCGGCGCCATGCGTTGCCACAGCCAGGCGCTGACCATCAAGCTGAACAAAGATGTGCCGATCGCCGACATCGAAGGGTTGATCAGTCAGCACAACCCTTGGGTCAAACTGGTACCAAACCAGCGCGAGATCAGCATGCAGGAGCTGAGCCCGACCAAGGTCACTGGCACCCTGAATGTTCCGGTCGGTCGTCTGCGCAAATTGAACATGGGTTCGCAGTTCCTCGGCGCCTTCACCGTCGGCGACCAACTGCTGTGGGGCGCGGCTGAGCCGCTGCGTCGCATGCTGCGGATCCTGCTGGAGCGTTGATCGCTTGAAGCCATGAAAGAGCCCGCCCCTTGTGAGAGGTGCGGGTTTTTTATGCCTGAATTTTTTCGGGTGACTGTGCCGGCCTTTTCGCGAGCAAGCCCCACATGGGAATGCATTTCAAGTGTGTGGGGGCTTGCTCGCGAAGGCGTCCGGACGGCCACCACAAATCCCGCAGAAATTGCCTGCATGGCGGTCACCCGGTAAAGTGCCGCTCCCCCCGTTTCGCCAGAGGCCGCACCATGACCCAGACCCTAGATATTGCCGTGATCGGCGCCACCGGTACTGTCGGCGAAACCCTCGTACAGATTCTCGAAGAGCGCGACTTCCCGGTCGGCAACCTGCACCTGCTGGCCAGCAGCGAGTCTGCCGGCAGCTCTGTGCTGTTCCGTAACAAGAATGTGCGCGTGCGCGAAGTCGATGAGTTCGATTTCAGCAAGGTCAAACTGGTGTTCTTCGCCGCCGGCCCGGCCATCACCCTGAGCTACGCCGCTCGCGCCCATGCCGCCGGTTGCTCGCTGATCGACCTGTCCGGCGCCTTGTCGGCCGAGCAAGCGCCGCAAGTGGTGCCGGAAGCCAACGCCGATGTGCTTGCCGGTTTGAAAGCGCCGTTTCAGGTCAGCAGCCCGAGTCCGTCGGCTACCACGCTCGCCGTGGTGCTGGCGCCGCTGCGTGATCTGATCGACCTGCAATACGTGAATGTCACCGCCAATCTGGCCGTTTCCGCCCAGGGGCGCGAAGCGGTCAGCGAGTTGGCGCGACAGACTGCCGAACTGCTGAACATGCGTCCGCTGGAGCCCACGTTCTTTGACCGGCAGATGGCGTTCAATCTGCTGGCTCAGGTCGGCACGCCTGACGCAGCGGGCCATACGCTGCTGGAAAAACGTCTGGTGCGCGAGTTGCGTCAGGTGCTGGCCCAGCCTTTATTAAAGATTTCCGCAACTTGCGTTCAAGCCCCGGTGTTTTTTGGCGATAGCCTTAGCGTGACCTTGCAGTCAGCAAAGGCTGTCGACCTGGAAAAAATCAACGCTGCACTCGAAGATGCGCCGGGAATCGAGCTGGTTGAAGCCGGTGATTACCCGACAGCAGTCGGTGATGCGGTAGGGCAGGACGTTGTCTATGTCGGTCGCGTGCGCAGTGGTGTCGACGACCCGGCGGAACTTAATCTGTGGCTGACGTCAGATAACGTACGCAAAGGTGCAGCCCTTAACGCTGTGCAGGTGGCTGAATTGTTGATAAAAGACCTGCTGTAAAAGATACTTGGCAACAATTTGTCGACCGATTCTAGGTGAGCGCTATGCTTGCCCGAAGCGCTTGACGACGTGTCACCCTCCGGGACCTTCCGGGGCATCAATGAAATGATCGCGCGCGGCATCTGTCGTCGTCGCGCGCAATGCCTTACGGCAGCGGCAATCAACATCTTCTCGCTGGCCGAGGAACGTTCAAACAAAGGATGAGGCTATGGTTCAAGTTCGCAAACTGGTGTTAGCAATAGCGGCCGCCTCGGCGCTGTCCTCCGGTATGGCGCATGCCCTCGGGCTCGGGGAACTGACCCTGAAGTCGACCCTGAACCAGCCGCTGATGGCCGAGATCGAGTTGCTCGACGTCAAGGATCTCACCGCGGCCGAAGTGGTGCCGAGCCTGGCTTCCCCTGAAGATTTCGCCAAGGCCGGCGTCGATCGTCAGGCCTTTCTAAACGATCTGACCTTCACCCCGGTGCTCAACGCCAGCGGCAAAAGCGTACTGCGCGTGACGTCGAGCAAGCCGTTGTCGGAGCCGATGGTCAAATTCCTCGTGCAGGTGATGTGGCCCAATGGCCGTCTGCTGCGCGATTACAGCGTGTTGCTCGATCCGTCGAAGTTCTCGCCGCAGACCGCTGACGCCGCCGCGCAACCGGCGCCGTCGCAAACCATCACCGCGCCGACCACTGGCGCAACGCATCCTGCCCAGTACACCACGACGCCACGCGATACCTTGTGGGAAATCGCGGCAAAGGCGCGCAACGGTGGTTCGGTGCAGCAGACCATGCTGGCGATTCAGGCGCTTAACCCGGACGCGTTCATTGGCGGCAACATCAACCTGCTGAAAACCGGTCAGGTGCTGCGCTTGCCGGACTCGGTGCAAAGCACTGCGCTGCCGCAGTCCAGGGCCATCGCTGAAGTTGCAGCGCAGAACGAAGCCTGGCGTCAGGGGCGTCGCTATGTGGCCAAGCCTGGCACCGGCCAGCAACAGCTTGATGCGACCAAGCGTGGTCGCGCCAATACCGGTGTTGCGCCGAATGCCGAAGACAAACTGAGCCTGGTTTCGGCCGAAAGCGCGAAGGCGCGCGGTAAAGGCCCGGCAGGCGATGCCAAGGCCTTGAGCGATAAGCTTGCGGTCACTCAGGAAAGCCTCGACACGACTCGTCGTGACAATGAGGAACTGAAAAGCCGCATGGCCGATCTGCAAAGCCAACTGGACAAGCTGCAACGCCTGATCGAGCTGAAGAACAATCAACTGGCGAAAATGCAGGCCGAAGGGCCTGGCGCTGCGCCAGCCGTGAATCCTGCTGTTGCACCGGTGCCGGCCATCACCGCCGAGTTGGCTGCTACGCCTGCAGAAGCTGCATCGGCCTCTCCGACCCCGGAATCGGCTATTGCGCCGCCGGTTGATACGCCGGCTGAGACTCCAATTGTCGAGCCGAAACCGGCTGTCGATGACGAGAAGACATTCAACGAACTGCTGACCAATCCGGTCCTGCTGGGCCTGGTTGGTGGTGGTGCCGTCGTTCTGCTGCTCTTGCTGCTGTTGTTGGCCCGTCGCCGCAAAGCCCAGCAAGAAGCTGATAAGCATGTGCGCATGGCCCGCGCTCTGGCCGATGAACAAGACTTCTCCGCCGAGCAGGATCTGCCGGAAAGCAGCTTCGAAGGTCTGGAAGTGCCTGCTGCGAGCGTCAAACTCAATACGCCGGCTCCAGCGCCAACTCCAGCGCCAGTAGTGGCGCCTATCGTGATGGCCGAACCTATTGCCGCGCCACTGGTTGCGCCGGCAGCCGAGCGTTCTGACGATGTGTTGGACAAGGCGCAGTCGCACATCAGTGCCGGTCGCCTGAACCAGGCTGCTGCGTTGCTGGAAGAGGGCGTCAGCCTCGAGCCGCAGCGCAGTGACCTGCGTCTGAAGTTGATGGAAGTCTACGGTCAGCAGGGCGACCGCGATGCGTTCGTGGGGCAGGAGCGTCAATTGGTGGCCAATGGCGACAACTTCGCCAAGGTCGAAGAACTGAAAAGTCGCTTCCCGGCCATGGCGGTAGCGGTTACGGCTGGTCTGGCGGCTGCCGCTGTCGCCGCCGAACTGGATGCACAATACGTCAAGGACTTGCTGCTGGATGAGCCGCAAGAGCCCGCACCGGCATCTGTGGAAGATGATCTGGACAGCACGTTTGACCTGAGTCTGGATGACCTCGACAACATTACCCCGGTGGAGCCTGCACCCGTCGTTGAGCCGCAAGCGCCCGTTGAACTCGACGAATTCCCGTCAGACGACGACCTGAGTTTTGAATCGGTGCTGCAACAGCAGACCGACATCAAAGAGAACCTGGATGACCTGTCGGATTTCGATCTGGATCTGGATCTTGGTGCCGAGCCAGCCCCGTCCACGGCCGCATTGGCCGATGACGACTTCCTGCTGGATCTTGATGAAGGAGTGAAGGACCTGCCGCCGGTCGAGCCGCCGGTCGTTGCTGACGTGCCGCAGGATGATCTGGAGCTGCCAGCCGATTTCGATCTGTCGCTGTCTGACGAGATGGATAGCAATCCAGCCGCTGAACCGGATGCGTTCGCTGCCGAACTCGATGACGTCAATGCCGAGCTGGATCGTCTGTCGCAGAGCATTGCCGAGCCAACGTTCACCGAAGCTGATGCGGCGCTGGGTGGGGATCTGGGCGAAGACGATTTCGATTTCCTCGCCGGCACCGACGAGGCGGCGACCAAGCTTGATCTGGCCCAGGCCTACATCGATATGGGCGACAGCGACGGCGCCCGTGACATTCTCAACGAGGTGTTGACCGAGGGTGACGAGAAGCAGCGCGGCGAAGCCAGGGAAATGCTGTCGAACCTGGTTTGATTCAGCCATTAGCGGTAAACAAAGCGGCAGCCCATTGAGGCTGCCGTTTTTGTTTGGGTTGGATTCGGCGGTGCTTGATTGGCCGTCTTCGCGAGCGAGCCTGCTCCCAGCGTTGGAATGCATTTCAATGGTGTGCGGGCTTGCTTGCGAAGAGGCTGGGCCGGTCGGCAGAGAACTCACTGGCATCCCCGGTTCACAGCCTTATAATGCCCGCCTTTGCAAAAACAGCAGGCTGTCCCACCTTGGCAAACATAGATAACCCGGTCGCCGAAATGGCGCCCGACGGCTTTTACCGCATCGCGCTGGGCGTTGAATACAAAGGCTCGCGCTACAGTGGCTGGCAGCGTCAGTCCACCGGTGTGGCTACAGTGCAGGAAGCCCTCGAAAAAGCTTTGTCGAAAGTCGCCAACTCGCCGGTTTCGCTACAGTGCGCCGGGCGTACCGACGCGGGCGTACATGCCTGTGGACAGGTGGTGCATTTCGACACTCAAGTCGATCGCTCGCTCAAAGCCTGGGTGATGGGCGCCAACATTAACCTGCCCCACGACATCAGTGTCAGTTGGGCCAAGGTGATGCCGGCGCACTTTCATGCGCGGTTCAAAGCCATCGCCCGGCGTTATCGCTATGTGATCTACAACGATCAGATCCGTCCGGCGCATCTCAACGAAGAAATCACCTGGAATCACCGTCCGCTGGATGTCGAACGCATGGCCGAGGCCGCGCAATACCTGATCGGCACCCATGATTTCAGCGCGTTTCGTGCCGGTCAGTGCCAGGCCAAGTCGCCAATCAAGAAGATGCATCACCTGCGCGTGACCCGTCACGGCAAGATGATCGTGCTCGATATCCGCGCCAATGCTTTCCTGCACCACATGGTGCGCAACATCGCTGGCGTGCTGATGACCATCGGCGCGGGCGAGCGCCCGGTTGAATGGATGAAGGAAGTGCTGGAAAGCCGCGAACGTCGTTCCGGTGGTGTGACGGCGCATCCGTATGGTCTGTATCTGGTGCAGGTCGAGTACCACGATGAGTTCCCGTTGCCCGAGCGTTTTATCGGGCCACACTTCCTGACGGGTTTCTCGGAACTTGACGGCTGACGCCCTCGAACGCTTTTGTTACCATCCGGGACTTTCCCGGATTTGCCTCGGAGTTTTTATCGACATGTCAGCCGTTCGCAGCAAGATTTGCGGGATTACCCGCATGGAAGACGCGTTGGCTGCTGTTGAGGCCGGGGCGGATGCGATCGGATTCGTGTTCTACGCCAAGAGCCCGCGCGCGGTGACCGTGCAGCAGGCGCGGGCGATCATCAAGTCATTGCCGCCATTTGTGACCACGGTGGGCCTGTTCGTCAACGCCAGTCGCTGCGAGCTGGGGGAAATCCTCGATGCCGTGCCGCTGGATCTGTTGCAGTTCCATGGTGATGAACCGGCGCATGAGTGCGAAAGCTGGCATCGTCCTTACATCAAGGCATTGCGGGTCAAGGCCGGTGACGACATTGCTGGCGCCTGCAACGCCTATCCGACCGCCAGCGGCGTGCTGCTCGACACCTATGTCGAGGGGGTGCCCGGCGGAACCGGCGAGGCGTTCGACTGGTCATTGATTCCTCGGGGGTTGAGCAAGCCGCTGATTCTGGCGGGCGGGCTGACCCCCGAGAACATTGCAGACGCCGTGGCGCGGGTTCGGCCTTACGCGGTGGATGTCAGCGGTGGGGTAGAAGCGAGCAAAGGCATCAAGGATCATGCAAAGATTCGGGCGTTCATCAACGCTGTACGCAAAGCGCCATATTGATGTGACGGCTGGCAGTCTGCCGCCGTCCATCAATGCACTTGCACAAAGCAGGCGAGGCTGAGGGTTTTTGGGTTGTACGAAGGTCAGTTTTGCTGGCCCGGCGCCCCACCAATCATCGCCACACACATGAATTTAGCTGAAGGGCATACGCGGGGCTGCGAACCAGAGCGTTCGGGCCGCCGGTACTGGAGAAAGAAAGCATGAGCAACTGGTTAGTAGACAAACTGATCCCTTCGATCATGCGCTCGGAGGTCAAGAAGAGCTCGGTGCCTGAAGGTCTGTGGCACAAATGCCCGTCCTGCGAGGCTGTGCTGTACCGTCCGGAGCTGGAAAAGACCCTGGACGTTTGCCCCAAGTGCAACCACCACATGCGCATCGGCGCACGGGCGCGCATCGACATCTTCCTCGATGCCGAAGGTCGCAATGAACTGGGCGCCGATCTGGAGCCGGTTGACCGTCTTAAATTCCGCGACGGCAAGAAGTACAAGGATCGCCTGACCGCTGCTCAAAAGCAGACCGGTGAAAAAGACGCACTGATTTCCGTAAGCGGCACCCTGCTGGGTATGCCGGTGGTGGTTTCGGCGTTTGAATTCAGCTTCATGGGCGGTTCCATGGGCGCCATCGTCGGTGAGCGTTTCGTGCGTGCTGCCAACTACGCGCTGGAAAATCGTTGCCCGATGATCTGCTTCGCCGCCTCCGGTGGTGCGCGTATGCAGGAAGCGCTGATCTCGCTGATGCAGATGGCCAAGACTTCCGCTGTGCTGGCGCGTCTGCGTGAAGAGGGCATCCCGTTCATCTCCGTGCTGACCGATCCGGTCTACGGCGGCGTTTCAGCCAGTCTGGCCATGCTAGGCGACGTGATCGTTGGCGAACCGAAGGCCCTGATCGGTTTCGCCGGCCCGCGCGTTATCGAGCAGACCGTGCGCGAAAAACTGCCGGAAGGCTTCCAGCGTAGCGAGTTCTTGCTGGAACACGGTGCAATCGACATGATCATCCACCGTCAGGAACTGCGCCCACGTCTGGGTAACCTGCTGGCACAAATGACCGGCAAGCCGACGCCGGTGTTCGTCGCAGCGCCAATCGAGCCAATCGTGGTTCCGCCGGTGCCTGCCAACCTATGACCGAGCGCACCCTTGGCGAGTGGCTCGCCTACCTTGAGCAGTTGCATCCCTCGGCCATCGACATGGGGCTGGAGCGTTCGCAACAGGTAGCGTCCCGCATGGGGCTGGGCCAGCCGGCGCCCAGGGTGATTACGGTTGCCGGCACTAACGGCAAGGGTTCAACCTGCGCTTTTGTGGCTTCTTTGCTGCGGGCACAGGGCCTGAGCGTTGGTGTCTACAATTCTCCGCACCTGCTGCGTTATAACGAACGGGTGCAACTCAATGGCGTCGAAGCCACTGATTCGCAGTTGTGCCAGGCTTTTGCTGCCGTAGAGGCTGGGCGCGGCGACACTTCCCTGACTTACTTCGAAATGGGCACCCTCGCGGCGTTCTGGCTGTTTCAGCGGGCCGGGCTTGACGCTGTGGTGCTTGAGGTCGGTCTGGGCGGGCGTCTGGATACGGTCAATGTGGTGGACGCCGATATTGCACTGGTGACCAGCATTGGTGTTGATCACGCCGACTATCTGGGTGATACACGCGAGTCTGTGGCCTTCGAGAAGGCCGGTATCTTCCGCCAGGGCAAACCGGCCTTGTGTGGCGACCTCAATCCTCCGCAACCGCTACTCGACAAGGCTCGCGAACTGGCGTGCCCGTTCTTCCTGCGTGGGCGTGACTTCGACCTGGGCATCACTGATCGGTACTGGCAGTGGCGCGGGACTGACGCGCAGGGCTGTGTTGTCGAGTTGCACGATCTGCCACTGCTCGATCTGCCGATGGAAAACGCCGCGCTGGCGTTGCAGGCTTATTTATTGCTCGGTTTGCCGTGGAATGCGCCGCAGATCGCGGCGGCCTTGCAGGCGACGCGTGTGGTTGGGCGTCTGGATCGCCGTCCGTTCGAGTGGAACGGCAAGCGCCTGAACCTGTTGCTGGATGTCGGTCACAATCCGCATGCGGCCGAGTATCTGGCTCGTCGCCTGGCTTCGCGGCCTCCGGTTGGCAAACGTCTGGCGGTATTCGGCTTGCTGGCGGACAAGGATCTGGAGGGTGTTGTCGGCGAATTGAATGCTAGTGTCGAGCACTGGGCTGTGGCGCCGCTCGATTCGCCACGTGCTCGCCCGGTGAATGAATTACATGCGGCATTGCAGAACCTTGGCGCATCCGTCACGTCATACGATAGTGTCGCCGCCGCTCTGGAAGGGCAGTGCGCTGTGGCCACAAGCGACGACGAGATTCTGTTGTTCGGATCATTTTATTGTGTCGCCGAGGCCCTTGAATGGCTGGTCCGGCGCTCCACGGAGGAAGCGGCAAATGGCTTTGCTGGATAAAGCGTACAAACAGCGCATGGTCGGCGCTCTGGTGTTGGTGGCGCTGGCGGTGATTTTCCTGCCGATGCTGTTTTCCCGGCAGGATGAGCAGCGCCAGGTCACGGTTGATGCGCCGGCTGCTCCGCAAGCGCCTGCCGTGACGCCAGTGCAGTTGGAGCCGGTTGCCGTGCCTGAGCCGCAAGACTTGCCGCAAGAGCCTGTGCCAAGTGATGAAGAGGTCGCCGAGCAATCGGCGCCTTCTGCGCCGATTTCACCGGCACCTGTGGCTTCGGCGCCAGTCACCAAGCCGACTCCGGCACCCGTGGCCAAGCCGATTCCTGCGCCTTCTCAGCCTATTGCTGCAGCGCCGACCAAGCCTGACACCACGCAGAGTCGTGTCGATGCCAATGGTCTGTCGGTGAGCTGGTCGGTGCAACTGGCTAGCCTGTCGAGCCGTGCCAATGCCGAAAGCCTGCAGAAAACCCTGCGCAGCCAAGGGTACAACGCCTACATCCGTTCTGCTGATGGCAAGAATCGGGTGTTCGTCGGGCCTCTGATCGAGCGCGCTGAGGCCGATCGTCTGCGTGATTTGTTGAGTCGCCAGCAGAACCTCAAGGGTTTTGTCGTGCGCTTCCAGCCTGAGCGCGGTTAAAAACTATCACGCTGATTGAAAAGCACTGACAATCGCAGCTTACCGACAGCCATGCGCTCTGCTAAAATGCGCCGCCTTATCCGTCTGTAGGCTGCACTGTGCCATTTACCTGGGTTGACTGGGCGATCGTTGCAATCATCGCCATCTCCGCTTTGATCAGTTTGAGCCGCGGCTTCGTCAAGGAAGCATTATCGCTGGTGACCTGGATCATCGCAGGAGCTGTCGCCTGGATGTTCGGTGGCTCACTGTCCGAGTACCTCGCCGGATACATCGAAACCCCATCGGCCCGCGTGATCGCGGGCTGTGCCATCATGTTTGTCGCCACACTCATCGTGGGCGCAATGATCAATTATCTTATCGGCGAGTTGGTTCGCGTCACCGGGTTATCCGGGACCGATCGATTCCTCGGCATGGCCTTCGGCGCTGCGCGTGGCGTGTTGCTGGTGGTCGTGGCGGTCGGGCTGTTAAGCCTGGGGCCGGTACAGCAGGACGGGTGGTGGAAAGAATCACAGCTCGTGCCAAAGTTTCTATTGGTCGCCGACTGGTCCAAAAACCTGATTCTCGGGTGGAGCAGTCAGTGGCTTGCCAGCGGAATCAGCGTACCCGCTGATATTCCGTTCAAGGAGCAGCTCTTGCCGTCGGCCAAAACGCCGCAGTGAGTGTTGTTCAGTTCAGATCCATAAAGTAGGGGTTGCGTCGCATGTGTGGCATCGTCGGTATCGTCGGTAAGTCGAACGTCAATCAGGCGCTGTATGACGCGCTAACCGTGCTCCAGCACCGCGGCCAGGACGCTGCCGGTATCGTGACCAGCCATGATGGCCGGTTGTTCTTGCGCAAGGATAATGGTCTGGTGCGTGACGTGTTTCATCAGCGTCACATGCAGCGCCTGGTCGGCCATATGGGTATCGGTCATGTTCGCTACCCGACTGCGGGCAGCTCGACTTCGGCCGAAGCTCAGCCGTTTTACGTCAACTCGCCTTACGGCATCACCTTGGCGCATAACGGCAACCTGACCAACGTTGAGCAGTTGGCCAAAGAGATCTACGAATCCGATCTGCGTCACGTCAACACCAGTTCCGACTCGGAAGTGCTGTTGAACGTTTTCGCTCACGAGCTGGCCCAGCGCGGCAAGCTTCAGCCGACCGAAGAAGACGTGTTTGCCGCTGTCACCGACGTGCACAACCGTTGCGTTGGCGGTTACGCCGTCGTGGCGATGGTGACCGGTTACGGCATTGTCGGTTTCCGTGACCCGCATGGTATTCGCCCGATCGTATTCGGCCAGCGTCACACCGACGAAGGCGTCGAATACATGATCGCCTCGGAAAGCGTTTCCCTGGACGTGCTCGGATTCACTCTGATTCGCGATCTGGCACCGGGCGAAGCGGTCTACATCACTGAAGACGGCAAGCTGCACACCCGTCAGTGCGCGACCAACCCGTCCCTGACTCCGTGCATCTTCGAACACGTCTACCTGGCGCGTCCGGACTCGATCATTGATGGTGTGTCGGTTTACAAGGCCCGTCTGCGCATGGGTGAGAAGCTCGCCGAGAAGATCCTGCGCGAGCGTCCAGAGCACGACATCGATGTGGTTATCCCGATCCCCGACACCAGTCGCACTGCAGCGCTTGAGCTGGCTAACCATCTGGGCGTGAAGTTCCGCGAAGGTTTCGTCAAGAACCGTTACATCGGTCGTACTTTCATCATGCCGGGTCAGGCTGCCCGCAAGAAGTCGGTACGCCAGAAGCTCAATGCCATTGAGCTGGAATTCCGCGGCAAGAACGTGATGCTGGTCGACGACTCGATTGTTCGTGGCACCACTTGCAAGCAGATCATCCAGATGGCCCGCGAAGCCGGCGCGAAAAACGTCTACTTCTGCTCGGCCGCTCCAGCAGTGCGATTCCCGAACGTGTACGGCATCGACATGCCAAGTGCTCATGAATTGATCGCTCACAACCGTTCGACTCAGGATGTGGCTGATCTGATCGGTGCTGACTGGCTGATCTATCAGGACTTGCCTGACTTGATCGAAGCGGTCGGCGGCGGCAAGATCAAGATCGAAAACTTCGATTGCGCGGTGTTCGACGGCAAGTACGTCACTGGCGACGTCGACGAGGCTTATCTGGACAAGATCGAACAGGCACGCAACGATGCCTCGAAGGTCAAGACCCAAGCGGTCAGTGCGATCATCGATCTGTACAACAACTGAGTTTCTACCGGCCCTGAGGGGCCGGTTTTGTATCTGGCAAAAGACTTCCATTTATTCAGCGCAGGGCAAGGAGTGACAGCATGAGTCAGGAATGGGATGCCGGTCGGCTTGATAGCGACCTCGAAGGCGTAGCGTTCGATACCCTGGCCGTACGTGCCGGTCAGCACCGTACGCCGGAAGGTGAGCACGGTGATCCGATGTTTTTTACGTCCAGCTACGTGTTCCGCACCGCTGCCGACGCGGCTGCGCGGTTTGCTGGTGAAGTGCCGGGCAACGTCTACTCGCGTTACACCAACCCCACGGTGCGCGCGTTTGAAGAGCGCATTGCGGCGCTGGAAAGCGCCGAGCAGGCTGTTGCGACCGCCACGGGTATGGCCGCGATCATGGCGGTGGTGATGAGTCTGTGCAGTGCCGGCGATCATGTTCTGGTATCGCGCAGTGTGTTCGGTTCGACCATCAGCCTGTTCGAGAAGTACTTCAAGCGTTTCGGCGTTGAAGTCGATTACGTACCCTTGGCCGAACTTTCGGCTTGGGAGGCGGCGATCAAGCCCAATACCAAATTACTGTTCGTCGAGTCGCCCTCCAATCCGCTGGCTGAGTTGGTGGATATCACCGCGCTGGCGCAAATCGCTCACGCCAAGGGCGCTATGCTGGTGGTCGATAACTGCTTCTGCACGCCTGCGTTGCAGCAGCCATTGAAGCTCGGTGCGGACATCGTCGTGCACTCGGCGACCAAATTCATCGACGGCCAGGGCCGTTGCATGGGCGGCGTGGTGGCTGGTCGTAGCGAGCAGATGAAAGAGGTCGTCGGTTTCCTGCGTACCGCCGGGCCAACGCTGAGCCCGTTCAACGCGTGGATCTTCCTCAAAGGTCTGGAAACCCTGAACCTGCGGATGAAGGCCCACTGTGCCAACGCGCAACAACTGGCTGAATGGCTGGAGCAGCAGGAGGGCATCGAAAAAGTCCATTACGCCGGTCTCAAGAGCCATCCGCAGCACGAGTTGGCCCAGCGCCAGCAGAAGGGGTTCGGTGCCGTGGTGAGTTTCGAGGTCAAGGGTGGCAAAGAGGGCGCCTGGCGTTTTATTGATGCAACCCGGTTGATCTCGATTACCGCCAACCTCGGCGACAGCAAAACCACCATCACGCACCCGAGCACCACCTCTCACGGCCGACTCGCGCCGCAGGAGCGTGAAGCAGCAGGCATCCGCGACAGTCTCATCCGCATCGCCGTAGGGCTGGAAGACGTGGTCGACCTGCAAGCCGACCTGGCGCGCGGTCTGGCGGCGTTGTGATCGAGTTGTCCACTCTGAAAGCGGGGACCCATGGCCGTGTTGCGCTGGTCACGGGTGCCGCGCGCGGAATCGGCCTGGGCATCGCTGCCTGGCTGATCAGCGAAGGCTGGCAGGTCGTGCTGACGGATCTTGATCGGTCGCGTGGGTCGAAAGTGGCGAAAGTGCTGGGCGAGAACGCCTGGTTCATCGCCATGGACGTGGCGCAGGAAAGCCAGGTCGCGCTGGGCGTGGCTGAGGTGTTGGGGCAGTTTGGGCGTCTCGATGCGCTGGTGTGCAATGCGGCGGTCGCTGATCCGCACAACATCACCCTGGAAAGCCTGGATCTGGCTTACTGGAATAGGGTGCTGGCGGTGAATCTCAGTGGGCCGATGTTGCTGGCCAAGCATTGTGCTCCTTATCTGCGAGCGCACAACGGCTCGATCGTCAATCTGGCGTCGACCCGTGCCGGGCAGTCCGAGCCGGATACCGAGGCATATGCGGCGAGCAAGGGCGGTCTGTTGGCGTTGACGCATGCGCTGGCTATCAGCCTCGGGCCAGAGATTCGCGTCAATGCAGTCAGTCCGGGCTGGATCGATGCGCGCGATCCTTGCGCGCGTCGCGCCGAACCGCTGGCCGATACCGATCATGCCCAACATCCGGCGGGCAGGGTAGGGACGGTCGAGGATGTGGCGGCGATGGTGGCGTGGCTGCTGTCGCGCAATGCCGGATTTGTCACCGGGCAGGAGTTCGTGGTCGATGGCGGTATGACCAAGAAGATGATTTACGCGCAGTGAAAGCCAGCTTCAAGCTGTAAGTCAAAGCACGGCAGTGAGGCGCCTGGTGTATGTGTTCTTGCTTTTGCTTGTTGCTCGACACTTATCGCTGAAAGCTGTTTTTGAAAAAAACTTCAATCCTGCTATTGACTTAGGTTCACTACCTGCGTAAATTTCGCGGCCTCGGAGATGCAAACGGGTGATTAGCTCAGCTGGGAGAGCGTCTGCCTTACAAGCAGAATGTCGGCGGTTCGATCCCGTCATCACCCACCACTCCCCGAGAGACTTGCGTAAGCAAGAGCGTAGGCTGAAAGTGCCTGCACCGACGCGCAGCGGTAGTTCAGTCGGTTAGAATACCGGCCTGTCACGCCGGGGGTCGCGGGTTCGAGTCCCGTCCGCTGCGCCATATTTTACGAGTCAGGCATTGTCTGGTTCGCGATTGCAAAGCACCGAAGCTTTCAGTCAAAACGAGTTACTTGAGCGCAAGCTCAAAGCGATACGCAGCGGTAGTTCAGTCGGTTAGAATACCGGCCTGTCACGCCGGGGGTCGCGGGTTCGAGTCCCGTCCGCTGCGCCATATCTGTTTCAAGGACCACTGAACGCCTTGAAGCACCGAAAAAGCCGTTGGCTGATTCGGAAGCGATAGCAAAAACCCTGGTCGAAAGACCGGGGTTTTTTGTGTCTGAAATTTGACCTTTCCCGTTTGGCTTCTTTCAGTCGACCGATATTGAGCACAAATCCCTGTGGGAGCCTGCTGGCGATAGCGCCAGTGCAGCCAATATCTTTGGAAGATGCACATCACCATCGTGAGCAGGCTGTAAGCGCGCGGCCAGCTCACCTTCCGAACTCCAGTATTCGCAGTGTGCAAATGAAATCACTGAGTCGCTGCCGCAAAGCGGGCGTCCGTATAACCACGCGAGGCCTTTGAGCGCTTATACAGCGTAGCGAAATTCAGGACAGACCAAATCTTGCGATTTACTGCTGCGTTGGCATGCTGCGGTCTGTGTCGTGACGGCCATGATTAAGGTCGTATCTGGATGTGTCTCCAGCTTACCGGTCAGTATAGTCAACTCCGTCCCGATGCCGGAGTGCCTGAAATTGGACAATACCCGTGAGCGATTGATTGACTCAGCGCTGAAGCTGTTTCTGTCGGAAGGTATATACATTACTGGTGTGATGGCCATCGCCGCGATGGCGGGTGTTACCAAGATGACGCTCTACAGCCATTTCCCCTCAAAGGATGCGCTGATCGTGGCTTGCCTCGAGAAGCGTGATCTGCGCTGGCGCGAAGAGGTCGCGCGCACTTTGGCAAGACAACCTGACCCTGTCAGTGGAATGCTCGCTTTTTTCGATCTGTATCAACGCTTTCTTTTGAAAGATAGCGGGCGCGGATGTCTGTTCGTCAACAGTGCGGCTGAATTCCCACAATTTAGCCACCCAGTGCATTTGGCTGTAAGCAGGCATAAGCAAGGGGTGCGCGAAAACCTTACTGCATTGGCCGTGAGTGCCGGTCTGAGCGACCCTCACGTAGTTGCTGAGGGGTTGTTTATCTTGCTGGAGGGTAGTTTTGTCACCGGCGCCATGGGCCAGGACGCGCAGGTATTCGACACTGCGCGGCAAATGGCTCATTGCTGGATCCGCAAGCAGGCTGGGCAGGAGCAAAGCGTATGACCCTTGGCTTGTTAGCGGCCATTGCTGCCACTTTTTCTTGGTCGCTGCTTTACATCTTTCCGGGGCTTGTCGGCGATTACAGTCTTTTTGATCTGGCTGTGGTGAGCTATGCCTTTGCCGGTTTGGGTAGTCTGTTAGTGCTGTTTGTTTACCGTGGCGAAGTGCGGCAGTTGAGGCTGGGCGACTGGGCTTGCGCCGCACTGTTGGGCTTCCTGGGATACATCGGTTACTTCTTTCTGATTACCACTGCGGTCTTGGCAGCCGGGCCGGTGATCCCTCCGGTGATGATGGGGTCAGTGCCTATCGTGCTTGCGATTGCCGGCAACATGCGCAGCTCCAGCGTGCCTTGGCGCGCCATTTCCGGGCCGTTGTTGGTGGCGGCTTTAGGCATCAGTCTGGTCAACTTGAGCGTGTTTGATTTTGGTAGCGCCACGGTGGTGCTACCGACAACCTCGATAATGTTTGGGCTCCTGGCATCGTTGCTTGCAATCGGATTCTGGACGGGTTTTGGCCTGATAAATGAAAGTGCTTTGGCTCGACGCCCAAGTATGTCGCCCATGTTGTGGTCCGCCATGCTGATCTTCATGTGCAGCGTCGAAATGCTGGCTTTCATCCCGGCTGGGCTTTACTTGAAGTTGTCCCACTTCGCTAGCCATTCGGGCGGGTTGGCAGGTACTCAGGCGCTAATAGTCTGTGGATTAATTCAGGGCGTGGGAGCCACCCTTGCAGGTGCCTGGGCATGGTCAATCGCAACCCGGCGCCTACCTCTGGCGCTGAGCGGGCAATTGATCGCCAGTGGGACTATTTATGCAACTGCGATGGGTTTGCTCATCAACCAGCGCTGGCCCTCTCCTATGGAAGCGCTTGGGACAGGGTTGCTATTCGTTGGGGTGGTGTGGGCTATTCACGCCTTTTATCGCAGAAGAGCACATAGCGAGATGCATCGTTTAAAAACTGGCCTTTGACTAATGTGAATGTGTCGGTACGGGGCATTTCAGGTACCTGCTTTGGATTGATTTGTACTGGGCGGACGCAGACAGCAGGCTCACTCCTGCAGAAGCTGGACAGCGTTTTGTCCAGTGACTTGCTGCGGCGCAAGGTTGCAGTAATTCTGATTCTTTAGTCAGATTTTTGTAACTGCTTGTTTGCCGCAGCCGCAGAAACCTTTAAAGTTAACCTTTCGGTCAGCTTTGCACTGTCAACACGGCTCTTGGCCTCGCCAGAAAGGGCTTCTGCAAGACTCGAGATTCCCAGTAGATAACCAGAAGGGTGGACTCATAACCGCCCAGAGGATGATCCATGTCCAACCGTGAAATATCCCGGCGCTCGTTCCTTCAGGGTGGGCTGGTGGCGGGAGTGAGCGTTACGCTCACGCCGCTCAGCAGTCAGGCGCTGGCTGCCTTGATGGAAAACAGCGTCACCGTGCCGTCCGAAAAGTGGCTCGGCAACAACGGCAAGGCGCGCCAGCGTAACGACGCCCTGTCCAAGGTCTGCGGCAGCAAGGTGTTTGCTCGCGACATCCGCTCCAGGGACATGCCGGGTTGGCCTGAGCAGCAAGGCCACGCCATGCTGCTCAAAACCATCAAGGCTGACCATATCTATAACGGTTACGACCTGTCGTGGCTGGGCGCCGATTTGCAGCCTGACCGCATCGTCACCGCAGCCGATCTGGACAAGGACGGTATCGTTTTCCCGGAAGAGCACGCGCCAGATCCACTTTTGCCTGAGGGCAAGGTGCCGATGTTCATCGGCCACCCGGTCGCTATCCTGATCTGGAACGACTTCGAGCGTTTTCGTCAGGCCAAGAACAAGCTCAAATTCAATGACAAAGCGATTCGTTACGGCGCCAAGGTGCCTTACTACGAAGGCGACCCCTACGGCAGTTTCCGCTACGTACGTGTGGGTGGCCCGACGTCGGCAGACGAAGATGAATTCGCCAGCCTCAAGGACTCGATCCTGTTCCCGATGCTGAAAAACCGTCGTCCGGTGTGGAATTCCCTGCCGAACCTGCACGGCAACCTGACCGAACGCGGTTTGTTCTACGCCGACCGCATGAAGAAAGAGATCGATACGCCGCCGGATAACTGGCTGGTGTTCGACGAGCGTTACAAGACCCCATCGATCGAACCTGCCGCCATGGAGCCGGACAACGGGAACGGTTGGTACGACCCGGCCACCAAGACGCTGCACTTCGTGGTGGCGACCCAGTGCCCACTGGAAGCTGCGACCGAGACCGCGAAAATGATCGCGCCCTCGCGCTTCGGTCTGGCGAACCTGAACATGCACCCCGGTTACACCGTCGGTTACGGTTCCAAAGACCACAACATCTTCGTTTACTACGCAGCACTCGCTGCGCTTTACGGTGCCGGTGTGCCGGTGCGCCTGGCCAACGATCGCTACGAGCAATTCCAGAGCGGCATCAAGCGCCACCCGTTCGACATCCGCTACCAATTGGCCGTGGACAAGAACGATTACACCTTCAAGATTTTCCGCGCCGAAATGAGTGTCGACGGTGGCGGGCGGGTCAACTACAGCCCCTCGGTTGCGGCAGTTGGCGCCACGGCGGCGCAGTCGATCTATTACATGCCGCAGAACGATCTGCAGGTCACCGCTTATCACTCACGCGCTGTTGAGGCGGGCTCGATGCGCGGTTACGGCACGCTGCAAAGCATGGCGTCGACCGAAATGATGGTTGATGAAATTGCCAATCGGCTCGGCGTCGATGCGATCGATTTGCGCCGCAAGAACGCGTTGCGTTCGGGTATGAAGAACACTCAGGGCGCGATCCCGGCCGGTGCTCTGCGCCTGCACGAGATTCTCGACAAGGCCGCAGTGCACGAAGTCTGGAAAAACCGTGACGCCATCAAGAAGCAGCGCGAAGCAGCCGATCCGGACAACTGGTACGGCGTCGGTTTCGCCATTTGTCAGAAAGACTTCGGCACCGGCTCCGAAGCACCGATGGCCAGTATCGAATTCACTGCCGAGGGGCGCATCACCCTGCGTCATATCGGCATTGAAATCGGCACCGGCATGTCGACTTCGCAAGCCCTGGTCGTCGCTGATTTCCTCGGTAGCCCTGCCCATGAAGTGAAGACCGGCGAAACCGAATGGAAGGAAATGCAGCTGATTACCAGCGGCAACCCTTACATCATGAGCCAGGCCGAGCAGGACAATCTGCTGCGCAACCCGCGTTGGGTCGGCAAGCTGGCTTCGGCTTCCTCGGCGACCAACTCGGCTTACTACTTCAGCCACGCAACCCGTGAGGCAGCGCGCGTGCTGTTCAACAACGGTTTGTGGCCGGCGGCCATGGAAATCTGGCGTCAGGGGCCTTACGGCGGTCAAGCCAACCCTTACGTCGTGCGTCGTGAAGACGCGCATTGGGTCGACGGCAAACTCACGGCCAACGGCATGCAGCCGTTGAGTTTCGAAGAGTTGGCCAAGCACGCTCATGAGCGCGGTCTGGTGACCGGCGCCACTGTTCATGCGTTCAACCGCTGGAGTTGGGCCGAGGCCGAATACAGCATCGACGGCGTGCGCGAGTGTTTGCCGCTTGACGGTCTGGCGGTGAAGTACGGCGATGGTGCGCCGAAGGCGAAGAAAGCGCTGATGAGCACGGCGGGTTTCCACCTGTTGGATCGCCAGAACATCAACTACCCGGTTGTTCAGTTGAACAACGCGGCGGTGACTTACTACAGCCCGGTCGCCACCCTGGTCGAGTTGAAGGTCAACAAAGGCTCGGCGCAAGTCGAAGTGCTCAACCATCATTCTTGGGTCGAATGCGGTCGGGTGTTGGTTGAAGAACTGGTCAAGGGGCAGCTCGAAGGTGGGGTCGCCATGGGTATTGGTCATGCGCTGATGGAAGAGATGCCGCTGTACGAGGGCGGGCCGGGGGAGGGTGACTGGAACTTCAACCGTTATCGCCTGCCAATGGCCCGGCATGTCGCGGTGTGGAAGCAGACGGCAGAGATTCTGCCACCGCTGTCACCCAGCGATCCGTCCAAAGGTATCGCTGAAGTGGTGATGATTCCGGTGGTCGGCGCCATTGGTAATGCCGTGGCGCACGCCATCGGTAAACGTGTTCGCGATCTGCCTATCACTGCTGCGCGCATCAAGGAGGCCCTCAATGGCTAACCGTCCGCTTCAACTGACCCTCAATGGTCAATCCGTCGGCCCGGTGGACATCCCTGATGACCTGCCGATGATCGACTACCTGCACGAATACAAAAACCTGACTGGCTCGCGTCTGGGCTGCGGCCAGGGTATTTGCCACGCTTGCGTGGTGATCGTCGATAACCCGGACGGCACCAGCGAAGAAGTGCGCACCTGCATTACCGGCGCGCATTACTTCGAAGGCAAGAAAGTCCGCACCATCGAATCGCACGCCAAGCGTGACGAGAGCGGGCAGGTCACCGAGCTGAATCCGATCCAGCAGCGCTTTGTTGATGAGTTCGCCTTCCAGTGCAGCTACTGCGCGCCGGGCTTCGTCAACGCCGCGACCGTGTTGGTGGAAAAGCTGCAACGCCAGCCAATCGTCCAAAGCAAACTCGAACAAGTCATCGAGGACAGCCTCGGTCATCACATATGCCGTTGCACCGGGTACGTGCGTTATTACAACGCGACCCGCAACGTGCTGACCGATCTCGGCCTGGTCAAGGAGGGTTAAGCATGAAGCTATTACTGACCCGCCTGACCCTGGCGGTCGGGCTGGCTGCGCCAGTGTTGTTTGTCCACGCCGATGATCAGGTCAAGCGCGGCCAATACCTCGCCCGCGCCGCCGACTGCATGGCTTGCCACACTGCACCGGGTGGCGCGCCATTTGCCGGCGGGCTGCCAATCGTCTCGCCGTTCGGCACGATCTACGGCACCAACATCACCCCGAGCAAAGAGCATGGCATCGGTTTGTACAGTGATGACGAGTTCTACGCTGCGTTGACCGAGGGCAGGCGTCGTGACGGCGCAAACCTGTATCCGGCGATGCCGTACACCTCGTATCACCTGATGCCGCGCGAAGATTCGGATGCGATTCATGCGTACCTCAAAACCGTTGAGCCGATCGAGCGGGCAGCGCCGGTCACCAGCCTGAGCTTTCCGTTCAATGTGCGTCTGGGCCTGATGGGCTGGAACATGATGTACGGCAAAGACGTGAAGCTGGAATCTGCCGACGGCAAAAGCGACGCCTGGAAGCGTGGCCAGTACATGGTCGACGTCCTCGGCCACTGCGGCGAGTGCCATACGCCACGCGGGCTGTCGGGCGCAATGCAAATGGACAAGCGTCTCACTGGTGGCATCCTCAATGGCTATCTGGCGCCGAGCCTGCTGGCCACTGATCTGGCCGCTCGCGGCTGGAATCATCAGGACCTGAGCACATTCCTCAAGCATGGCATGAGCGCGCAGGGCACGATGTTCAACGAGATGTTCCCGGTGTTCCACAACAGCACTCAGGGCTTGAATGATACCGATCTGGCAGCCATGGCGACCTTCCTGCTCGGCGATCAACCGCCGGCAGCCAAAGAGCTCGTCGCCGTGCCGGTCGACAAGCTTGGCGCGAGTGCCCAACGGGGCCGTCAGGAATATTTGAATGTCTGCGCCGGTTGTCACGCGGCGGGTGGTGAAGGCAAGCCGCACATCGCTGTTGCCATGCGCGGCAACACCACGCTGCGTCTGGAAGATCCACGCAATCTGTTGCGGGTCATCGAGGACGGTATCGGCGAGCAGAAATTCTCCGGGTTCGAACACATGCAACCGATGCCGGGTTTTGCCGACAAGCTCAGTCCTGAGCAACTGACCGATCTGCTCAACTACCTGCGTCAAGGGTGGGGCGGCCAGTCCGGAGAGTTGGCGGTAAGCGAAGTTCAGAAGCTGCAAGCTGACGCGCCGCCCATCGAGCACAAGGCGCACTGACATGCAGCATCTCGATCTGCAAGTGGTGCGGCGTGCATTGGAGTGGTCGGTAGCGGGGCAGTGCATCTGGCTCTGCACCGTGTTGACCACCTACGGCTCGGCGCCGCGTGCGCCGGGTTCGCTGCTGGCAGTGAATGACGGCGGGCAGTGGATCGGGTCGCTGTCCGGCGGCTGTGTCGAGGAGGATTTTCTCGAGCGCCTCGCCGAGGGTGCGTTTTTCGATGCGGTCAACGTCGTGCGTTACGGCGAAGGCGACGATCCGCGTTCGCGGGTCAGTCTGCCCTGTGGCGGTATTCTCGATGTGCTGGTAGAGAAATTTGACGCTGGCTGTGACGTGCAGGCGCATCTGCGTGAACTGGAATCGGCGCTGCTTGGTCAGCGTCGGCTGATTCGTGAAGTCGATCTGGCCAGTGGTGCGCGCAGCCTTTTTGCAGATCGCGAACAGGGTGCGCGGATCGAGCGTGAGATCGATCGGGTACGAATCCGCGTTGGTGCGGCTCAGCGTCTTTTGCTTGCCGGGTATTCCAGCGTGGCGCAGGCGTGTGCCGAGTTTGCGGTTGGCTTGGGTTTCGAAGTGATTCTCTGCGATCCGCGTGATGAGGTGCTCGAAGGCGTGGTACTCAGTGGCGTAGAGATTCGTCGGCAATTGCCGTCGGTGTTCATTGCCGACGGTGGCTGCCATCGCGACACGGCGGTGGTGGCGCTGACGCATGATCCGCGTATCGATGATCTGGCAATGATGGAGGCGGTGCGCACCGAGGCCTTTTACATTGGCGTGATGGGTTCACAGCAGACGTCGCAGAAACGCTTTGAGCGCCTTCGCAGGATTGGCGGATTGGGGGAGGGCGAGTTGGCGCGGATTCACGCGCCGATCGGCCTGAACCTGGGCAGCAAGACACCTGCGGAAATCGCCTTGGCGGTGTTGGCGGATATCTTGCGGATCCGTAGCGGGATTGCTCGGGATCACCTCTAAACGCCTTGCGTTCAATAAAAAGGGCCGCTGTTCAGCGGCCCTTTTTTACATTCCGAATTTGTCACGCAAGCCGTAATACCAGGCACCCAGCGCAGCAAACGGCGTACGCAGCATTTGCCCACCCGGGAACGGGTAGTGCGGCAAGTCGGCAAACGCATCAAAACGCTCAGCCTGACCACGCAGTGCCTCTGCCAATACCTTGCCTGCCAGATGTGTGTAGGTCACGCCATGGCCGCTGCAACCTTGCGAGTAATAGATGTTGTCGCCCAGACGTCCAACTTGCGGCAAACGCGACAGCGTCAGCAGAAAGTTGCCGGTCCAGGCGTAGTCGATCTTCACGTCCTTGAGCTGCGGGAAAGCCTTGAGCATTTTCGGGCGGATGATTGCTTCGATGTTCGACGGATCCCGCGCGCCGTACACCACGCCGCCGCCGAAAATCAGGCGTTTGTCGCCAGTCAGGCGGTAGTAATCGAGCAGGTAGTTACAGTCTTCGACGCAGTAGTCCTGCGGCAATAGCGCTTTCGCCAGTTCTTCACCCAGCGGTTCTGTGGTGATCACTTGCGTGCCGCACGGCATCGATTTGGCTGCCAGTTCCGGCACCAGATTGCCGAGGTAGGCATTGCCGGCAACGATGATGAATTTGGCCCTGACCTTGCCTTGCGGCGTGTGCACGACCGGATTGGCGCCGCGTTCGATGCGCACGGCTGGCGACTGTTCATAGATGACGCCGCCAAGGGACTCCACGGCAGCCGCTTCGCCCAGCGCAAGGTTCAACGGATGAATGTGGCCGCCGCTCATGTCGAGCATGCCGCCAATGTACTGATCACACGCGACGACTTCGTGGATGCGGCGTTGATCGAGTAGTTCGAGTTGTGAGTGCCCGAAGCGCTCCCATAGACGCTTCTGCGATTCAAGATGACCCATCTGCTTGGCCGTAAGGGCGGCGAATACGCCGCCGTCCTTCAGGTCGCACTGGATGTTGTACCTGGCCACGCGCTCGCGAATGATCCGGCCGCCTTCGAAGGCCATCTCGCCGAGCAACTGCGCCTGTTTCGGGCCAACAGTACGCTCGATCACATCAATGTCGCGGCTATAGCTGTTAACGATTTGCCCGCCATTGCGTCCTGAAGCGCCGAAGCCGACTTTGGCGGCCTCCAGCACTGTCACGCGAAAACCGTTCTCCAGAAGGAACAGGGCCGAGGACAGCCCGGTATACCCGGCACCGATTACACAGACATCCGTCTCCACATCATCCTGCAAGGCTGGACGTGGCGGTACGGCATTGGCCGACGCAGCGTAATAAGACTCTGGGTAAAGGGTGTTCGCCATTCTGTCGCCTCTGTTTAATATATTTTACGAGTGCGTCGATCCTACCGGAGTTGAAAAACCTCCGCCAGCCACCGGAAAATCTTCTTCATTGGCCGCAAATTAAATATTTTGCATATTCATAGGGTTAGGTGAAAAAAAGGTGTTGACACCCCTTCGGAATTCCGTAGAATGCCGCCTCACAGCAGGCACGTAGCTCAGTTGGTTAGAGCACCACCTTGACATGGTGGGGGTCGTTGGTTCGAGTCCAATCGCGCCTACCAAACAAAATCCGCTCTGCTGGGCGGTCTAGAAGGGCTCACCGAAAGGTGGGCCCTTTTTTGTTGTCTGGGGTTTGCAAGGCCCAGCCTTGAGTCGCCAATTCGGCGCATCCAGAGGGGGGGCTTTAATCCTTCTCGGGCGCACATGGGGAGTGTGCTGAAGGGGTGTCCGGTCAGGCTGATTTTTGTGATGTCGAGTTTGAGATTGGCTGAGTGGATCGCCTTTTGTCGCCAGCAGTCTTTTAAAATGTGTGGATATTTAATAGCTTACGATTTTATTTAACCAACCGGTTATGAAAAATACCTTGTAGCAGGGTGGGAGTTTCAGTAACATTTGTCCCGCGTTCACCACCACGGTTTATGCATTTTTAAATCCCGAGCTTCCATCAGCTGCTTGGGATTTTTTTTGCCTGTAATTTGGCTTTTTCGGGTTCTCTCTCCTTGTTTCAATCGCTCGATACATGACCGGCGATGTTGCGCGAGCATGTCCTTTATTTTTCGACTACTACTGACTGGCGATTTCCATCTCTTTACAGAAGGAGTCTGGCGATGCTGGTTCAATGGGTTCTAGCGGCTGTCCCCCGGTGTCAGGATAGTTGTCGCCTCTCCGGTTTTTCCAAAAAAAGCATATCGGGGGCGGAAAGAGACTGGTCGTGCCGTACTATTCACCTGAACGCAGAGCCGCATTACTTAAGATGCTGCTT
>NZ_CAXAOQ010000020.1:0-121063 GCF_963970575.1 Pseudomonas sp. EA_65y_Pfl2_P74 | reverse complement strand
TCGACTTGGTCGACAACCGACAATTTAAAAGTCAGCGTGTAATCGCGTTGACTACGTTTTGCGCCCGTATCCATTGCCCCCTCCTGATAAGAAGCCAGAAGGTGTAAACCTTATTCAGGACGAGACACGGTAATGCGTAAAGCCCACGACATGTCGTGGGCTTTTTTGTGCGTCGATGCAAGCCCGCTCCCACAAGGGTTATGCGCTGCGGCTCAGCTCATCCGTACGCTGTTGATACCTGGAGGCCAACGCCTGAATCTCTGGATCTGTTGCATTTAACAGCGTCTTGCTTGCCACCCGCAGAAAATTCAGATTACCGCCAGCCAAGGCTTTCTCAAGCCAAACCACCGCCTCATCAATCCGCCCTTCCCCCGCCAACACTGCGGCAAAACTGAACTGCCCGCGAAAATCCCCGCCCTTGGCCGAACGTCGATACCACTCGCGCGCCATGACCGGATCCGCCGGACATGCCTGCCCTTCTTCCAGATAACGCCCCAGCAGATTCATCGATTTCGCATGGCCCCGTTCAGCCGCGCGCCGATAAAGCGCCAGCGCCTGCAAATGATCCACCACCACACCGCGCCCGGTCGCCAGCAAATTGGCGAGGTTGTACATCGCCCAATCCAGCCCGGCATCCGCGGCGATCCGATAATGCTGCGCCGCAACAGACGCATCTGCGCCACACCCCCAGCCATGCTCATGGCACCGCCCGAGCATATTGCGCGCCATCAAGTGGCCGCGCTTGGCGGCGATGCCAAACCAGCGCAGCGCCAACGGCTGATCCCTGGCAATGCCCTGCCCCTCCAGAAGGATCTGCCCCAGCAACGCCTGGGCTTCAACTTCGCCCTCACCCGCCGCCAGCAAAATCGCCTGCGCAGCACGGGCCGGGCTTTCTTCGAGCATGGCGCTGAGTTGTTCACCGCTGAGGATTTCCTCGCGACGCAGTTTAAAACTCATACCTCGACCCAGCGCCGCAGCAGGTTGTGATACGTGCCGGTAAGGCGGATCAGCGATGGGTGATCAGGCATGTCCTGGGTGAGTTGCTGGATCGCGCCGTCCATCTCGAACAGCAGCGCGCGCTGGCTGTCTTCGCGCACCAGGCTTTGCGTCCAGAAGAACGACGCATAACGCGCACCGCGAGTGACCGCATTGACCTTGTGCAGACTGGTGCCGGGGTACAGCACCATATCGCCTGCGGGCAGCTTCACCCGTTGGGTGCCGAAGGTGTCCTGGATTTCCAGTTCGCCGCCGTCGTAATCCGCAGGCTCGCTGAAAAACAGCGTGGCCGACAGATCAGTGCGCACCCGCTCGATGCTGCCCTTCGGTTGGCGCACGGCGTTGTCGATGTGGAAGTCGAAACTGCCGCCGGCCGTGTAACAGTTCACTAACGGCGGGAACACTTTGTGCGGCAGCGCGGCGGACATGAACAGCGGATTTTTCCACAGCCGCTCAAGCATCGCTGCGCCAATTTCCTTGGCCAGTGGGTGGCCTTCAGGCAATTGCAGATTGTGTTTGGCCTTGGCCGACTGGTAGCCGGCGGTGATCTTGCCATCGGCCCAGTCCGCCTCTTCGAGCGCCTGGCGGATGCGCTGCACTTCTTCTTTCGCGAACAGGCCGGGAATGTGCAGCAGCATGGCAAACGTACCTGATGGTAAAAGATTGCCAATGGTATTGATTCTTATTGACCATGTAAAACACCCAGACGAATGAATCAGTAAAAACCGTAAGGCCAAATTGTAAAGAATGTAAATTTGGTGCGAATAACAATATTTCGCAATTGATACAAATACCTGTTTACCCTATATTCCGCCGCCTCAAATCCTTGGGGAGGGGAATTCAAATGGCACGTCAACACGCTCAAATACCGGTCAGTTCACCACGTTTGCTCGCCTCTGCAATTGGCGTGGCAATCACCGCAGGCTCCGCGGGCCACATGGTATTCGCCGCCGAAAAGACCGACAGCAAAGCCTCTGGCAATGCCATCGCCCTGGACGCCACCGCCATCACCGGCGAAGTGCAGGACACCACGTCCTACCAGGTCGAGAAAGCCTCCTCGCCCAAGTACACCGCGCCGCTGGTCGACACACCGCGCTCGGTCACCGTGATCCCGCAACAAGTGCTCAAAGACACCGGCGCCCTGAACATGCAGGATGCGCTGCGTACCGTGCCGGGCATCACCTTCGGTGCCGGTGAGGGTGGCAACCCGCAGGGTGATCGTCCGTTCATCCGCGGCTTCGACGCCCAGGGCGACACCTACCTGGACGGCGTGCGCGACACCGGTTCGCAGAGCCGCGAGATCTTCGCCGTCGAAAACATCGAAGTCAGCAAGGGCCCGAACTCGGCCATCGGTGGTCGCGGCGCAGCCGGCGGCAGCATCAACCTGGTGAGCAAGAAAGCCCACCTGGGCGATTCGTTCGACGGTGGTTTTACCTGGGGCTCAGACCAGACCCAGCGCTACACCCTGGACGGCAACTACCAGTTCAGCGACACCGCTGCCGGGCGTCTGAACCTGATGAGCCACGAAAGCAACGTCGCCGGCCGCGACAAGGTCGATTACGACCGTTGGGGCATCGCGCCGTCGCTGGCGTTCGGCCTGGGCACCGACACCCGCGTCAACCTCGATTACTACCATCTGGAAAGCAACGACACACCGGACTCGGGCGTGCCGTACACCATTCCAGCCGGTGGTTCGGCAGCACGCAGCAAATCCAACCCGGACAAGCCGTACGCCGGCGGTGACCACAGCAATTTCTACGGTCTGGATCGCGATTTCCGCAAGGGCCGCACCGACACCGCGACCTTCGCCATTGAGCACGATTTGAGCGACTCGCTGACGATCAAGAACACCCTGCGCCACGGCACCAGCATGCAGGATTACATCCTGACCCAGCCGGACGACAGCAAAGGCAACGTCAACAACGGCAGCGTCTGGCGTCGGGCGAACACTCGCGTGAGCAACACCGAGACCACCACCAACCAGACGGACCTGTTCGGCAACTTCTACGTCGCCGGTTTCAAGAACAGCTTCTCCACCGGCGTCGAATACACCCGCGAGCAAGGCCAGAAGTCCTCGTACACCGTCAACACCGACACCACGCCGCGCACCACCGCTGTCACCAATAACTGCACGCCGTCGATGATCGGCGCGTCGAGCGGCTACAACTGCACCTCGCTGTCGAACCCGAACCCGAACGATCCGTGGAACGGCGCTATCTCGCGCAACTACGCCGGCACCGACACCAAGGCCAGCACTTACGCGCTGTATGTGTTCGACACCCTGGAACTGTCCGAGCAGTGGCTTGTGAACATGGGCCTGCGTTACGACCACTTCGACACCGAATACAAAACCTACACCGCGGCCGGCAAAACCACCTCCAAGGGTGATGACACCAGCGAGTTCGTTACCGGTCAGTTCGGCGTGGTCTACAAACCAGCGGATAACGGCAGCATCTATGCATCCTATGCCACCTCCGCCACCCCGCCGGGCAACACCCTCGGCGAAGGCCAGGAAGGCAACCCGTTGGGCGGCACCCCGAACCGCGCCGGCAACTTGCTCAGCAGCGACATGGAGCCGGAAACCACCAAGAACTACGAAATCGGCACCAAGTGGGATCTGCTCAACGATCGCTTGTCGCTGACGGCTGATGTCTTCCGCACCGAGAAAGATAACGCTCGCGTGCAAGTCGATACCACGTCGTACGAGAACGCCGGAAAAACCCGCGTACAAGGTATCGAACTGTCGGCCAGCGGCAAGATCACCGAACAGTGGCAAGTGTTCGCCGGTTACGCCTACATGGACAGCGAGCAGGTCGACGGCGGCCCGATGGGCAAGGCCAACGACGGCAACCAACTGCCCAACACGCCGAAAAACAGCGCGAGCCTGTGGACCACTTATCAGGTCACACCGAAGCTGACCATTGGTGGCGGTGCGTTCTACGTCGATGAGGTGTTCGGCAGCGTGGCCAACACCACCCTGGTCGATTCGTACGTGCGTTACGACGCGATGGCGGCCTACAAGCTGACCAAGAACGTCGACCTGCAACTCAACGTGCAGAACCTGACCAACGAAACCTATTACGACAAAGCCTTCGCGACCCACTTCGCCAACCAGGCGGCGGGCCGTACGGCACTGTTGAGCACCAATTTCCACTTCTGATCAATGCTGTAAATGTCGGAGCGGCCTTGCTCGCGAAAGCGGTGTGTCAGAGAAATAGATATCGACTGACATGACGCATTCGCGAGCAAGCCCCCTCCCACAAGGAATGCGCCGCAAGGTACGGCCCCGTTCATTCAGTTGAACGGGGCTTTTGTGCGTAATAAAGAACGCTTCTCGATAAGCCACGGCATAATGCGCGCCGTGATGACAATTTCCGAACGGACGGCGAGTGACGTGTTAAAGAAAACCCTGTTCCAGTTGCACTGGTTTTTTGGCATCACTGCCGGGCTGGTGCTGGCCTTGATGGGCATTACCGGTGCGGCCTATTCGTTTCAGGACGAAATCCTGCGAGCGCTGAACCCGTCGGTGCTGCAGGTGGAAAAACACGTCGCCGGGGTCCTGCCGCCGGTCGAACTGGTGGAGCGCATCGAGGCCACTTCGGGCAAGAAAGTCTCGATGCTCTGGGTCGAGACCGACAGCGGCAACGCCGCAAAGGTGTTCTTCACTCCGCCAAAAGGCCAACGTCGCGGTGAGATGCGCTACTTCGATCCGTACACCGCAGAGTTCAAGGGTGACGCAACCGGCCAGGACTTCTTCGGCCTGATGCTGCAACTGCACCGTTTCCTCGCCATGGGCGACACCGGGCGCACCATCACCGGCGCCTGCACCTTGATTCTGCTGTTCTTCTGCCTGTCCGGCCTTTACCTGCGCTGGCCGCGCCAGTGGAACAAATGGCGCGTGTGGCTGACCCTGGACTGGAAGAAAAAGGGCCGCGCGTTCAATTGGGATCTGCACTCCGTGGCGGGAACCTGGTGCCTGTTGGTGTATCTGCTGCTGGCGTTGACCGGGTTGTCGTGGTCGTACGAGTGGTACAACAAAGGCCTGACCAAACTGCTGTCCGACGCACCGCAGAACGAGCGCGTGCGCGGTGGCCGCGGGCCGGCGCCAGAGGGTCCGGCGCCAACCGCCGACTACACGGCGATGTGGAGCAGCATCTACAGCGCCGCCGGCCCGGGCCTTTCTGCCTACAACATCCGCATGCCGCCCGTGGCTGGCCAACCGGCGACGGTGTTCTACCTGCTCGACCGTTCGCCCCATGATCGCGCGCTGAACCAGATCACCCTCGACCCGGCCACCGGCATCGTCAAACGCGTTGATCGCTACGCCGACAAGAGTTTCAAGGCGCAACTGCTGACCAGCCTTTATGCGCTGCACGTGGGCAGCTATTTCGGCCTTGTCGGGCGGCTCATCATCACCCTCGCTGCGGTGTGCATGCCGCTGTTCTTCATCACGGGATGGCTGTTGTATCTGGATCGTCGGCGCAAGAAGCAGCAGATCCACAATGCCCGCAAAGGCCTTGAACAACCGGCCGGCGATGCGGCTTCGTGGTTGATCGGTTTCGCCAGCCAGAGCGGTTTCGCCGAGCAACTGGCGTGGCAGAGCGCAGGCCAGTTGCAAGCCGCCGGGATGTCGGTGAATGTGCAGCCGCTGGCAACCGTCAGTGAGCAGGATCTGCGTGAGTCGGCCAACGCATTGTTTGTCGTCAGTACCTTCGGCGACGGCGAGGCGCCAGACAGCGCCCGCGGTTTCGAGCGCAAAGTGCTCAGCCACGCGGCGACACTCGACAGCCTGAACTATGCGGTGCTGGGCCTTGGCGATCGCCAGTACCCGCACTTCTGCGGCTTCGCCCGGCGCTTGCATCAATGGCTGAGCGAGCATGGCGCCAAGACCTTGTTCGCCCCCGTGGAAGTCGACAGCGCTGATCCCTACGCCCTGGGTCACTGGCAAACCCAGCTCGGCCAGATCACCGGGCAAGCACCGGTCGACACCTGGCAAGCGCCGAACTACGACAACTGGACGCTGCTGCGCCGCGAGCGGATGAACCCGGACAGCAGCGGCTCGCCGGTTTTTCTGATCGCTCTGAGCGCACCGGACACCAGCAGTTGGCTGGCCGGTGACCTGGTAGAAGTGCTGCCGCGCAACGGCGGTTGGGCCATCGAACACTTCCTCGACGGCCTCGGTATTCGCGGCGAGACCAAGGTGATCATCAATGGCCTGGAAGAGCCGCTGGAGGTCGCCCTGGCCACCCGTCAGTTGCCGGAGCACCGCGCGCATCTGGTCGGCCTGCATGCGCAGGCGCTGGTCGACGCGATGGTGCCGCTGACGATGCGCGAATACTCGATTGCCTCGATTCCCGCCGATGGCGTGCTGGAGCTGATTGTGCGTCAGGAACAACACGCCAATGGCAGCCTTGGCATTGGTTCCGGCTGGCTGACCGAACACGCGCCGGTGGGTGGCAGCATCAGTCTGCGAGTGCGCCGCAACAGCGGTTTCCACTTGCCGAACGAGCCAGTGCCCATGATTCTGCTGGGCAACGGCACGGGCCTTGCCGGGTTACGCAGTTTGCTCAAAGCGCGTATTGCCGACGGTCAGCAACGCCAGTGGTTACTGTTTGGCGAGCGTAATCGTGAGCACGACTTCCTCTGTCGAACGGAGCTGGAGGAGTGGTTGATCAACGGTGATCTGGAGCGACTGGATCTGGCGTTTTCGCGGGATCAGGCCGAGAAGATTTATGTACAGGATCGCTTGCGTGAATCGGCCGATGAACTGAAAAAATGGCTGGCCGACGGTGCTGTCATCTATATCTGTGGCAGCTTGCAGGGAATGGCATCAGGCGTGGATCAAGTGCTCAGTGAAGTCCTTGGTGCTGCTGAAGTTGAAAGCCTGATCGAACAGGGCCGATACCGCCGCGACGTTTATTGACCGTGCCCCATCCCCCCTGTGAGAACGAGCCTGCTCGCTCCCACAGGGTGTGCGGTGATTAGACTGGCTGCAACTTGCGCTCAAACACCGCCACCCCATCCAGATCGCGCAACACCACGCTCATCTCCCCGCTCTGCCCTTCAATATTCACCTCGCCAAAAAACTGAAACCCGGCAAACGGCGAAGTGTTCTGTGCCGGCGGGGCTTTCTCGAACACCACCTCAGGCCCAAAGGTCTTGTCCAGCGGATTAGGCCCGAAACTCCCGGCATTCAACGGCCCGGCGACAAACTCCCAGAACGGTTCGAAATCCTGAAACGCCGCACGATCCGGGTGATAGTGATGCGCCGCGCAGTAGTGAACATCGGCCGTGAGAAAGACAAAATTGCGCACCTGCTGCGCCCGCAGAAATCCGAGCAATTCGGCAATTTCCAGCTCACGCCCCTGCGCGGGTCCCGGATCGCCGTTGGCCACTGCTTCCCAACGCGCCACACCTGGACTGACCTCGCCATCGGGCACGCCAAGACCAATCGGCATATCAGCGGCGATCACTTTCCATTGCGCTTGCGAGCCCTTGAGACCCTGCTTGAGCCAGTTCAGTTGCGCACGCCCAAGAAACGGTTTCGCCGCCCCCAGGTTGTCATCGTTGGCCTCGCGATAACTGCGCATGTCGAGGACAAACACATCAAGCATCGGCCCGTAACTGAGCTTGCGATAAATCCGCCCGCCACCGTCTGCGGTCTGCAAACGCATCGGCGCGTATTCGAGCCAGGCCTGACGCGCTCGGCCCACCAGCGTGTGGATATCTTTCTCCTGATAGCGCTCATCCAGTTGCTTGCCCGGTGACCAGTTGTTGACCACCTCATGGTCGTCCCACTGCCAGATCTGTGGCACCTGGGCATTGAAGCGGCGGATGTTTTCATCCAGCAGGTTGTAGCGGTAGTTGCCCCGATAATCGTCGAGGGTCTGCGCGACGTTGCTTTTCGCTTCAGTGGTGATGTTGCGCCACACCCGCCCCCCTTCCGTCACAAGCTGCGCCGGCACCGGGCCGTCGGCGTAGATGGTGTCGCCGCTGTGGATAAAGAAGTCCGGCAGGCGCAGACGCATGGCTTCGTAGATACGCATGCCACCGATGTCCGGGTTGATGCCAAAACCCTGGCCGACGGTGTCGCCGCTCCAGACGAATCGAATATCACGCTTGGCCGTCGGCACGCTGCGTAAATGGCCGAACCACGGTTCGCTGGCGATGCCGGTCTGCGCGTCTTCAAAGTAAACACGATAGAAAATCGCCTGATCGGCGGGCAACCCGGTCAGCTCGACACGAGCGGTGAAATCAGTGCGGGCGTCGGCCAGTGGCGAGACAGATCGGCGGGGGTTGCCGAACAGGCTGCGCGTGTCCCACTCAACCACCATCCGCGCCGGACGATCACTGCGACTCCAGATCATCGCCCGATCGCCTTGCAAGTCGCCGGACTGCACGCCATCGGTCAGTTGCGGACGATCCTTGACGGACGCGATCACCGCCGGCGCCAGCCCCGGCATCAACAGCCCCGCGCCCACGGCTTGCATGACACGACGGCGACCGAGGTTGAAATCGCTCATGGTGTTCTCCCTGGAAAAAGGAAAACTAAAGCACGGGTTTATGAACCCGGCATGACATCAGCCCACCCCCCCATGTGGGAGCGGGCTTGCTCGCGAAGGCGTCGTATCAGCCAACATCGAATCGACTGACGCACCGCTTTCGCGAGCAAGCCCACACACAGGGGATGTACGTCAGGCCTTCGCCGGTGCCATTGTGAGGTCGACGGACTCGGGACGTTTGACCGTCGCGTACACCACCGCCGTCAGCAAACTACCGGCGACAATCGCCAGCAGATAAAGCAGCGCATGATTGATCGCATTCGGAATCGCCAGCACGAACAAGCCACCGTGCGGCGCCATCAGTTTGCAGCCGAAGTACATCGACAGCGCGCCGGTCAACGCACCGCCCGCGATGCTCGCCGGGATCACCCGCAGCGGGTCTTTCGCGGCAAACGGAATCGCCCCTTCGGAGATAAAGCACAGCCCCAGCACGAACGCCGCCTTACCCGCTTCGCGCTCGGTCTGGGCGAACTTGCGTCGGGCGATGAACGTGGCAATACCCAGACCAATCGGTGGCACCATCCCTGCCGCCATGGTCGCGGCCATCGGCGCATAACTTTGCGAGGCGAGCAGCCCCACCGAAAAGGCATACGCGGCTTTGTTGATCGGCCCACCGAGGTCAACGCACATCATGCCGCCGAGCAACACACCCAGCAGAATCGCATTGGTGGTGCCCATGCTGTCGAGGAAATGCGTCAGCGCCGCGAGCATCTGCGCTACGGGTTTGCCGACCACGTAGATCATCACCAGACCGGTGAACAGGCTGGCGAACAACGGGATGATCAGAATCGGTTTCAACGCTTCAAGACTTTGCGGAAGCGCGACATATCGACTGATCGCCTTGGCCGCGTAACCGGCAATGAAACCGGCGACGATCCCGCCGATAAACCCGGCGCCCAGGGTGCTGGCGAGCAAGCCGCCAATCATCCCCGGCGCCAGGCCCGGACGGTCGGCAATCGAGTAAGCGATGTAACCGGCCAGCAGCGGCACCATCAACTTGAACGCGGTCTCGCCGCCGATCTGCATCAGTGCCGCCGCCAGCGTGCCTTCTTCCTTGAACGCGGTGATGCCAAAGACAAACGACAGGGCAATCATCAAACCACCCGCCACCACCATCGGCAGCATGTACGACACGCCGGTCAGCAGGTGTTTGTAGACGCCGGTTTTCTCCGACTTGACGGGGGCCTTGCCCTCGCTGGCAGCGCTTTCCTGCTGGCCTTCGGCGAGGGCTTTTTTCAGCGTCGCTTCGGACTGTTTCAACGCAATGCCGGTGCCACAGCGGTAGATTTTCTTGCCGGCAAAACGCTCGGTGGCAACGTCGATATCCGCCGCCAGCAACACCACATCCGCCTCGGCAATCGCTGTCGCACTCAGGGGCGTTTTCGCCCCCACCGAACCTTGGGTTTCGACTTGCAGTTCATAGCCCAGACGCTTGGCCGTTTGCTGCAACGCTTCGGCCGCCATAAAGGTGTGGGCGACACCGGTCGGGCATGCGGTGATGGCGACGATGCGCGGTGCACGTTGCGCAACCGCAGCAGGGGCGGCTTCGGTTGCGACATAAATTTCGGCTTCTTCGGCACCGCGACGCAGTACGCCTTCGACGTCCTGCAGGGCTTGTGCCGGGGCAATCTGAAAGAGTCGTTTGCCGACGAACCGCGTCATGTCGACGTTGCCGGTGGCCACCAGCAACACCCACTCCGCCGCCTCAATGGTCGCCGCCGACAATTCGCGTTCCGGATGCGCCGCATCAACCACTTCAACGCTGGTGCTCCAGCCCTGACGCTGCGCTGCCGCATCAAGCAAACGGGCGCACAGCACACTGGTGACCATGCCGTTCGGGCAGGCCGTAACAATGGCTAACTTCATGACAAACCCTCTTATTGTTCTGTCAGGGGGCGAATGCGCACGCCCTGTTCGAGCTGCGCCAGTTGCGTGGCGTCGTTGATGCCAAAACCGATCTGCGTCACCGCCATCGCCGCAATCGCGGTGGCCGTGCGCAAGGTCTGCTCAGGCGTGTCGGCGCTGAGCAAACCATGGAGCATGCCGGCCAGCAGCGAATCGCCGGCACCGACGGTGCTGGCCACGCTGACC
The DNA here is from genome assembly GCF_963970575.1 of Pseudomonas sp. EA_65y_Pfl2_P74. Taxonomy (NCBI): domain Bacteria; kingdom Pseudomonadati; phylum Pseudomonadota; class Gammaproteobacteria; order Pseudomonadales; family Pseudomonadaceae; genus Pseudomonas; species Pseudomonas sp. EA_65y_Pfl2_P74. The sequence goes on along the minus strand of NZ_CAXAOQ010000020.1, from coordinate 110,414 downwards.
TTGGGCGGCGAGGCGTGCAGCGCCGAGCCGACACTGAACCAGTTCACACCGTCGGCACCGTGGGAGATCACGACATGCTCGATGCCTTGAGCGTGCAGTCGACTCGCCGCTTGAGCCTCGGCGGCGTGGGAAACCACCTCGCAACCCAAGGCATCGGCCAGTTCCTCCGTGTTCGGTTTGATCAGCCAAGGGCTGGCCTTCAACGCTTGGCGCAACGCTTCGCCGCTGGAGTCGAGGGCGACTTTCAGGCCAAGCGAGTTCAGCCGCTCGATCAATTCGCGCAGCCACTGCGCAGTCACGCCACGCGGCAAACTGCCGGCGACCACGACCGCGTCATGCCCCGGCGCAATCTGCACCAGACGCTCAAGCAACGCCTGCTGCGCGGCTGCATCGACCAACGGCCCAGGGCCGTTGATGTCGGTGATACGGCCATCGCTTTCAGCGACTTTGATATTGCTGCGCGTCTCACCCGGTACACGGATAAACGCGTCGACAAAACCGCGCTTGGCGAACAGGGTTTCGAACGCTTGCAGGTTGTCTTCGCCGAGAAAACCGCTGACCGTCAGTTGATGCCCGAGGTCGGCCAGCACCTGCGCAACGTTCACGCCTTTGCCAGCGGCGTGGGTGTGCATTTCGTCGCTGCGGTTGACCTGACCGGGCGCAAGCACTGGCAGCTCAACCGTGAGGTCCAGCGCCGGGTTGAGGGTCAGGGTGAGAATCTTGGCCATTACAGGGCCTCCACTAATGCACGCACTTCATTGGCGCTGCCCACGGTGAGGGCTTGTTGAGCAAGGGTTTGCGCCTGGGTCAGGCTGAGTTCGCGCACGCGCGCCTTGACCTCGGCAATGCTGCGTCCGGACACACTCAGCTCATCGACGCCAAGGCCAACCAGCACCGGCACCGCCAACGGGTCCGCCGCCAGTTCACCGCACACGCCCACCCATTTGCCGTGGGCATGGGCCGCGCGTACGGTGATGTCGATCAGTTGCAGCACCGCCGGGTGCAAGCCGTCAGCCTGGGCCGACAGGGTCGGGTGACCACGGTCGATGGCCAAGGTGTATTGGGTCAGGTCGTTGGTGCCGACGCTGAAGAAGTCGACTTCTTTGGCCAGCACCGGCGCGAGCAACGCGGCGGATGGGACTTCAATCATGATCCCCAGTTGCAAATCGGCCACCGGGATTTCCAGGCGCAGACGCTCGGTCATGTCACGGGCCTGACGCCACTCTTCGACGCTGCCGACCATCGGGAACATGATGCGCAATGGACGGTTGTCCGCCGAACGCAGCAAGGCACGCAGTTGCGCTTCCATGATCTGCGGACGCTGCAAGGTCAGGCGAATGCCGCGCACGCCGAGGAACGGGTTTTCTTCCTTGGCGATCGGCCAATACGGCAGCGGTTTGTCGCCGCCAACGTCCAGCGTACGCACCACCAGCGGCCGCCCGGCGAGGCCATCAAGAACGCGGCGGTATTCGGCTTCCTGAGTCGCTTCGTCCGGCGCTTGCGGGTGGGCCATGAAAATCAGTTCGGTGCGCAGCAGACCGATGCCTTCGGCGCCCTGCTCCACCGCGCTGATGACGCCAGCGCTTTCGCCGATGTTGGCGAACACTTCGACGGCGTGGCCGTCGGTGGTGTGCGCCGGTTGATGACGTTGTTCGGCGGCCACCTTGAGGCACTGCTCACGGGTGTCGCGTTCTTCGGCGGCGCGTTGCAGGGTTGCGGCATCGGCGTCGACATGCAGGCGACCGCGCTGACCGTCCAGCAGCAACGGCGTGCCCGGCGCCAGCAGCAACACCGCCGCGCCGGCGCCGACCAGCGCTGGAATCCCCAGAGCCCGCGCAACGATTGCACTGTGCGCGGTGGCACCGCCGCGAGCGGTGAGAATCCCCGCCACGCGCGCAGGGTCCAGCCGCGCCACGTCGGACGGGCCGACTTCGTCCATCACCAGAATGTACGGTTGCTCCGGCTCGCTCGGCGTCTGCACGCCACACAGTTGCGCCAATACACGGCGACCGATATCACGCAGATCCGCCGCACGCTCGGCGAGCAAGGCGTCCTGTAGCGACTCCTGCTGTTTGGCCGCGGCTTCGATCACTGCCATCCACGCCGCTTCAGCGCTTTCGCCCTGCTTGAGGCGCGTGTCGACTTCGTCGGTCAGTTCCGGGTCGTCGAGCATCTCCTGATGGGTGATGAAAATCTCGCGAATGGCTTTGGCTTTGCTGCGTTCGATCAGGCCCTGAATATCACCGCGCACATCGCTCACCGCCTGCTTGAGACGCGCACGCTCGACAGCCGCGGACTCGCCGCGCAGCGGGTAATCGATGGTTTGTTGCACTTGAATGTGCGCAGGGCCAATCGCGATGCCCGGTGCCGCCGGGATCGCTTGCAGCAGGCTGCCGGACGCCGGGGCGATCACGACTTCGGCGATATCGGCAACCACTTCGCGTTGCTGGCTCACGGCCGGCAACGGCTCGACTTCTTCGCCGAGGCCTTCTTCGATGGCGGCCAACAAGGCGGGCAACGCATCGGCGGCGATGCTCGGTTCGGCGATCAGCTCCAGCACCTGACCGCGACGGGCGCCCAGGCTCAGCAGTTTGCTCAGGCTCTTCACCGACACGGCGCTGTCCTGACCGTCGACAATGCGCACACGAATTTCGCCATCAAAACTCTTGGCCAGTTGCGCGAGGATCTTCGCCGGACGCGCATGCAAACCGTGGGCATTGGCCAACGCAATACGTGCGCTCGGCCAGTCGGCCGGCAATTCACCGCCAAGCACTTCGAGGACTTTACGGCTGCTGGTGGCACGACCCAGTTCGTGACCGCGACCTTCGATCAGCAACGCACACAAGCGCTCAAGCAAGGCCTGATGCGCTTCGCCCAGGCTGGCCAGGCAGAACAGACCGCTGAGCGGTTGGCCGAGATAACGCATCGGTTTGTCCGGGGTGACAAAAGCCAGGCCCGGGCGTTTCACCGTTTGTTCGCTGTGCAGCCACCACAGGCCATCGCCCAGCGGCAGCGCTTCGACTTGCTGCAACACACCGGCAAAGCCGTTGCTCACGCAATCGGCCTGACGCAATAGACGCGCGCCACGCCAGACCAGTTCTTCGAAATCGTCGGCGGAGACACCGAGGCCGATCATCTGCGCGTCCAGCGCCAATTCCTGCGGCGCGCCTTGCAGCAGTTTCAGCAGCGCTTCGGGGGAACTGGCGCGGCGCAGGGCCTGGCCCAGATCGGTCTCGCCGAGGGCGCGGGTCAGCAGTTGCAACAGGCGCAGGTGTTCATCGGATTTGGCGGCGATACCGATGGCCAGATAAACGATCTGACCATCGCCCCAATCCACGCCCTCGGGAAACTGCATCAGGCGCACGCCAGTGGCGAACACTTGGTCGCGGGTCTCGGGGGTGCCGTGCGGGATGGCAATACCTTGGCCGAGAAAGGTCGAGCCCTGGGCTTCGCGAGCCTGCAATCCGGCGAGGTATCCGTCGGCGACCAATCCATCGGCGACCAGGTGATTGGCCAGCAATTGCAGGGCAGCGGGTTTATCCACAGCCGATTGGCCCATGGATATCTGCTCTATAGTGAGCTCGAGCATGCGATCTCCTTTTTGGCACATGAAGGTGCCAGGTATTGTTTTGAATGGTTGCAGCTTAGGCGCTTGTCAGCTTCCTTTTCAGGGGCATTTTTGGCGGTTTCACGGCAGAACCGGTCAAAGGCGTCTAAAACGTAGAAAATACGCTTGCTGAAACGTTTAATCTAGATTGATCGGCACGTTACTCGATAATGTCTCATCCTTGAAGTCCAACTTGTCGGATGCGCGCCGGCAATAGTCGTCTGTCCTAATCGGGTAGGATTGGCGAAAATTTCGCGGCAAGCTCGAAAACACAAGGAAATACCGGGTTGAAACTCAGTGATATCGCGCGGTTGGCCGGAGTGTCCGTGACCACCGCCAGCTACGTCATCAACGGCAAGGCCGAACAGCAACGCATCAGCACCGCCACCGTCGAGCGTGTGCGTGCGGTGGTCGAGCAGCACGGCTTCACGCCCAACCCTCAGGCGGCCGGGCTGCGCAGTCGGCATACGCGCACCTTGGGGTTTATCCTGCCGGATCTGGAAAACCCCAGTTATGCGCGAATTGCCAAACTGCTGGAACAAGGTGCGCGGGCGCGCGGCTATCAGTTGCTGATCGCCAGTTCCGACGATGCGCCGGACAGCGAGCGCCAATTGCTGCAACTGTTCAAGGCGCGCCGCTGCGATGCATTGATCGTCGCCAGTTGCCTGCCGGCCGGTGACGACAGTTATCGTCAGTTGCAGGCCAAGGGGCTGCCGATCATTGCCATCGACCGGGTCATGGAACCGGAGCATTTCTGCTCGGTGATCAGCGACGACCGCGAAGCCAGTCTGCACCTGACCCAGAGCCTGCTCGATCCGCAGCCCAAGCAGATCGTGTTGCTCGGTGCCCGTGCTGAGCTGAGCATCAGCCAGGAGCGTGCCGCCGGTTTCAAACAAGCCCTCGCCGATTTCCAAGGCGAAGTGCTGGTCGAACACGCCGAATCGTTCAGCCGCGAATGCGGCAAGCAATTGATGGAAGAGCTCCTGCAACGCCTGGGGCATTTGCCTGACGCGCTGGTGACCACGTCCTACGTGCTGTTGCAGGGGGTGTTCGATGCGCTGCATGACTTCCCGCTCAAGTCGCGGCCGCTGCGCCTCGGCACGTTCGGCGATACGCAGTTGCTGGACTTCCTGCCGCTGCCGGTCAATGCCATGGCCCAGCAGCACCAGTTGATCGCCGACAAGGCGCTGGAACTGGCCCTGGCGGCGGTCGAGCAGTCGGAGTACAAGCCCGGCGTGCAGGCCATCGCGCGGACCTTCAAGCAGCGTATTCACCAGGGCTGAACCGTGGAGTTGATCGACAGCCACACCCACCTGGATTTTCCCGATTTCGACGCCGATCGCTCGGCGTTGCTGGCCGAAAGCCGCGCCCTCGGGGTGCGGCGGATGGTGGTGCTGGGCGTCCATGAGGGCAACTGGCAACGGGTGTGGGATCTGGTGCAAAGCGATGCTGATCTGTACGCGGCGTTCGGTTTGCACCCGGTGTATCTGGATCAGCATCGCCCCGAAGATTTACAGACACTCGGCGACTGGCTGACGCGGTTGCGCAGCCATCGACAGTTATGTGCGGTGGGCGAGATCGGTCTGGATTACTTCATCGAAACCCTCGACCGCGAACGCCAACAGGCGCTGTTCGAGGCGCAGTTGCAACTGGCGGCGGACTTTGAATTACCGGCGCTGATCCATGTACGCCGCAGCCACGCGGCGGTGATTGCCACGCTCAAGCGTTTTCGATTGAAACGTGCAGGGATCATCCACGCGTTTGCCGGCAGCCGTGAAGAGGCGCGCGAGTACATCAAACTCGGTTTCAAACTGGGTTTAGGCGGCGCGCCGACCTGGCCGCAAGCGTTGCGCATGCATCGGGTGCTGGCGGATCTGCCGCTGGATTCGATCGTGCTGGAAACCGACTCACCGGACATGCCGCCCGCGATGTTTCCCGGCCAGCGCAACAGCCCGGCGCACTTGCCGGCGATCTGCGAGGCGCTGGCCGCACTGATGAACATCAGTGCGCCACAACTGGCCGACGCCAGCACGGCCAACAGCTGCGAAGTGTTTGGCTGGTAATCAGTCGCCGTGAGCCTTGGCGGCTTCTAGCACCAGCGTCAGATGCTGGCGCTGACGCGCGTATCGAACGGCAACGAAGTACAGAAAAATAGTTATCAGCGACGCATTCAACTGCTCGGTGACGCTCAGCAGCCCTATCCACTCCATCACCAACGCCAACAGCAACGCAATGCACGCCGTTATTGACACGCCAAAGCGCAACAACGCCAGCGAATCGAGAGACTTGAAGCGTTTGATCTGTTGCGGGCAGCGCAGCTCCAGGCTTTTGTGGCAATGCTGGCAGGTGAACGGTTCATTGATTGCGATGGCATTGAGTTGCCAGGGCTTGAGCACCAGGGTGATCTGGCAGTGGGCGCAGTGGCCCTGGATGCCCAGAGCTGCAACAGTCATTAGCGGCCTTCTCCATGCAGCCTTGTGAAGCGTGATCTTGGTTGATCGAAGGCGAAATGCCAGAGCATGGAGAAAAACAAGAAATGTCTTACATAGGCTGGCAAGCAAGGACTACAAGCCATTCAGACAAAAAACCGGACCTGTGGGAGCGGACAGCCCACGCCCACAGGAAACAAGGTGTTTCATGAATCAGACGCGAAACGCGCTGATCAGGTGTTTGAGTTCCACGACTTGAGCCGACAACGCCCGACTGGCGTTCTCGGTCTGGTGCGCGCCTTGCGCGGTACGCTCACCGGCGCGGTTGATCTCGACGATGTTCTGGTCGATGTCATGGGCCACCGCCGTCTGCTGCTCCACCGCAGCGGCAATCTGCTGGTTCTGATCGACGATCATGCCTACAGCGCCGAGTATATTTTCCAGCGCCTGCTGGACCTTTTCCGACTGCCCCACCGTGCCATTGGCCATCTGATGACTGACACCCATGGCTTTGACGGCGGCACCGACGCCGCCGTGAAGCTTGCCGATCATCTGCTCGATTTCTTCAGTCGATTGCTGCGTGCGCTTGGCCAGCGTGCGAACTTCGTCCGCCACCACCGCAAAACCTCGCCCCTGTTCCCCGGCCCTGGCCGCTTCGATTGCGGCGTTGAGCGCCAACAGGTTGGTCTGTTCTGCAATGCTTTTGATCACTTCCAGCACGCGACTGATCGATTGGCTGTCGCTGGCCAATTGGTTGATCACCTGCACTGACTGGTCGATTTCGCTGGCCAGCGCAGCAATGCTGCCCTGCTGCGACTCAACCAGGCAGCGCCCACTGACTGTCTCTTCATTCACGCTGTGGGCGCTGCTTACCGCTGCTGCGGCACTGCGTGCCACCTCCAGCGAGGTGGCCGACATCTGGTTCATCGCGGTCGCCACTTGCTCGATCTGCGAGCGTTGCCCGGCGACAGCTTGATTGCTTTGTGCAGAGACATCCTCCACTTGCCCGGCCTGACGCTCGACTTCGCCAACGGTTTGGCCGACGCGCTCGATCAAGTCATGAATCTTCTTCACCGTGCCGTTGAACACCTCGCCCAATTCGCCCAGTTCATCGCGGCTATTGGCCTTGAAATTAACCGTCATGTCGCCTGCCGCCACCTTGTCCATCATCGCGCCGAGGCGCTTGAGCGTGGTGCGGGTCGAGGCGTAGAAGCCGCCGTAGAGATAGAAGATCAGCACAAACACCACCGACAACGCCACAGCCTGCAAGACCATGTGCGTGCGGTTTTGCACCAGGCGCTGCTGCAATTGGGTGTCGAGGAATTTCAACGTCGCTTCGTTGAGCAGGTAGGTTTTGTCCATCAGAACGGTGACCTGGTCGTAAAACGCCTGCCACGGCGCATCCAGGGTGTCGGCCATCACCACTTGCTCTTCGAACAACTCGCTGGCCTCTTTGAGCGACGCCTTGCTGCTGTCGGCCTGAGCACTGAGGGCTTCACGCGCCACGTTGCTGGCGCCGAGGGCATCCTTCAATTTCAAACCGTACTCGGCCTGGAGCTTTTCGATCTGCACCAGCAACTCGTCAAAACGGGTGCTCGACGAACTGTTGAGAAAACCCTGGCCCAACGAGTACGAACCCATGGCCCGACCGTCGCCAAGGGTCTGCGTGACGGTCGGAGTGATCAGGGTCACCAGTTCGCTGAGCTGACGGATATCGCCCTGGTTGTCGCGGCTCAACCCGGCCTGACTGCTGATGATCTGGCTGAAAATCTGCGCACTGGCCAAGAGCTTTGCGATCAGGGCGCTTTTGCTTTGCAGCGAGCGTTCCGCTTGCTGGGCTTTGAATGCAGCCAGCATTTCATCGCGCTTGCCGTCGAATACCTTGATCTGCTCAGGATCGTCGCTCATCGCCGTCAACCCTTGCAGACGAGCCAATACCGTCTGTTCGAGGGTGGTGATCTGCGACTCGACGTTACTCGCCTTACCGGACTGGCCGAGGGTGACGTTGATTTGCACCAGATTGTTGAGGGTCTCCAGATCCCGGCGCAAGGCCAGGCTGCTGCCCAGCAGGTCGAGGCTCTGCAATTCGACTCGGGTGCCCTGAAACTCACGATAGGAATCGCGTACCAGATAGAAATTGGTCACCAGCATCGGCACCAGGAACAGCACGCTGATCAGGCTGAACTTCATACCGAAGCTCAGACGGTTCATCAGCGAGACGGCGGGATAGAGCAAGCTCTTCACTGGAAGTCTCCCTTGGTTTTTCTTGTTTTTATTGGCAGGCGCGGGGCGACAGCAGATAGCCACTATCGAGCGCCATCTCTGTATAGCTCAAAACGAAGGGAGTTTTTGTAACTTAAGGTTAACGGCGGGGTGTGCCGAGGGAAATGACTCCCTCGGCACCCTCTATCAGTGAATCAGAACTGTCCACAAGGCAAACCCGGCAAACCACAGCACCGCCGCACGCAGCAGCAGTTCCCACAGGCAATCAAGGGTGTTGATGCCTTCAGGGCCCACCGCAGGTGGCGGGATCTCCCCCGCCGCCAATCCGACCTTGTTGATCAGTTGCGCAGCACTGATGTTCCAGTTCAACAGTTCATGCAGCATCACCCGACTGACCGCAACGAAGTTGCCCACCAGGGCAAAACTCGCCGCCAACAATCGCACCGGCACCCAGTCGAAGGCATGGCGCAGTTGCGCGGCCCGTTCAACCAGTGCCGGGTTCTGGCCATGTTCTTCGGCCAGCGCCAACAAGCGATAGGCCAGCGCAGCCACCGGGCCGAGCACGAAATACCAGAAGATCACCGCAAAGAAGCTCTGATAGGCCTGCCACAACAAATGGCCCTGGACCTGATCGAGCAATTGCTCGCCACTGTCGGCGCAGATATCCAGATCACGCTTGGCAACATGGGCCGCCGCTTGCAGATCCTCACGGCGCCAGGCATCGCGAAACGGCCCGAGACCGCCCAGCAAGTCGCCGCGCCCCAGACTGTAAATCACCACCAGTAAGTGCACCGGCAAGGCCAGCAAGCCATAAGCCACAGGCTCCAGCACCACCAGCAACAAGCCGAGCAAGGCCACCGGCAGCAACACCAGAATCGTCAGCACCAGCCACGGCCGATTGGCCAATCGCGCGCTGCTTTCGAGTTTGTTCAGTTCGCGGATCCATCCGCCATCGCGTTGAACCCGATGGCGCAGGGCCGAGAACTTCTCGACCCAGACTGCCAGCAGTAACACCAGAAAACTCATTGTCCTTCCTCTTGTGCCAGGGCAGCGCGGTAACGCGCCCAGTCGAATGCCGGGCCAGGATCGGTCTTGCGCCCGGGTGCAATGTCGCTGTGTCCGCAGATGCGTGCGCCGGTGATCGCCGGAAATGCTGTTTGCAACTGCCGCGTCAGCCTTGTCAGTGCCTGATATTGCGCATCGGTGAACGGCAGATCATCGGTGCCTTCGAGTTCGATGCCCACGGAAAAATCGTTACAGGTTTCGCGTCCGTCAAAAATCGACACGCCCGCATGCCACGCCCGCTCAAGACAGGAGACAAACTGGGTGACCTTGCCGTCACGCTCGATCAGAAAATGCGCCGAGACTCGTAGGTCGGCAATACCTGCAAAGTAGGGATGTTCGGTGACATCCAGACGGTTCTGGAAAAATGCCTGCACCTTGCCGGTGGCGAATTGCGCAGGCGGCAGACTGATGTTGTGGATCACCAACAGGGAAATTTCGCCCGCAGGGCGTTCATTGAAGTTGGGCGATGGGCAGACCTGCACCCCGTGACACCACCCGCTAGCGGGATCCAACTGCATACCGATTCCTTCAACGCCGACTGTGTTGGCGCCCAGTATGCCGTGATCGGCCCCCGGCGCGCGATCACTTGGCGCGATTGAGTCGCCTCAGATTGCCCAGCACCGACTCCAGCGCCCGGTCGAACAACAAGGTGTCGTCCAATGCGCGTACCGCACCACGGCGAAACTCAAGGGCCAGGCCGATACGGCTGCGCTCCAGCACTTTCATCCCGGTGCGGTCGACAAACACATACTTGCCGGTGGCTTCGATGATCGCCGCGAGTTTGCAGCGCAGGGTATGTTCCTCATCTTCCTCGAACGCCACCCAACTGCCCAGACGCAGTTGAGCGACCTGACGCAGCCCGGCGTCATCGCAAGGCAAACGAACCAGCGCCATGCCGTCCTCATCAGCGGTTTGCAAGACGATCTGCTGCGACACCTCGACCAGCGCCGTGGCCTCATCCGCCTCTGCGGAACGCTCCAGCACGCGAACATGCAAGGCTTCGAGCTCACTGAAAAATTCGCTGGTGGCAAACGGGTCGAACGCCGAACCGTTCAGGCCATCACGCAATGACTTGAGCAACCCCGGTACCAGCGCCAGCAGACGCAGGCTCGATTGCTCGTCTTCATGCCGTTGCACGCTCCAGATCAGTTGCGTCATGGTTTGCACATCGGCCTGCCATTCGGCGGATTGATCGCCATGCTTGAGGCAGGTCAGCAGCAGCACTTTGCTCCAGGCGTCCTGCACGAACGTCACCACCGACGGTGGCAGGACTTTACCCAACAGTGCCTGATTCAGCGCCTGCTCGACTCGGCGCCGCGCCAGGTCGGTTTTCGCCCGGCCCTCTTCTGCATCGCGTAATCGCTGTTCGAGCAACTCGCTGCGACGACGTTCGTCGCTGGTGAAAGCGAGGAAGTCGGCCAGCAACTCGGAGAAAATCGCCGGGTCATCGACAAAATCCGTCAGCAAGCGCTGCACCACTTGTTCGATACGCTGATACAAACTGTCGCGCGCATCACCGTCACAATTGCCCCAGCCCATCGCCGCGTCGGCGATTTCGTTGAGCAATCGCCGCGCCGGATGGCTGCTGCGGCTGAAGAAACTCTTATCCAGCACCGCCACCTTGAGCATCGGGATTTGCAAGCGGGCGATCAAGGCCTTGAGGAAGTCCGGCAGATTGCGGTCATCGAGAATGCAGTCGAACACCATGGCAATCAGGTTGATCACGTCTTCGTCTGCGCCGCCGACAATCCGCGATTTGCCACTTTTGACACTGACCCGCGTCAGCAACTGTTCGAGCTGATTGCGCAGATCGAAATCGTCTTGCGCTGCCAACGCCGGCACGTATTGCTGCAAGTGTGACAGCAGGCGCAGCAGGTCGCGGGTGGTGATCGGCTGGGCGCAAACGCTGGGTTCCAGAGTCGGCGCGACACTGCCGCGCACCTGCAACAACAACGCCTGCAGCGCGGCGAAGACTTCCTGCACGCTGTCGTCCGCGGGCGGCGGGCCCTGGCTTTCTTCGCTGTCCACCGTGGCCGCAGCACGATCGATAGCTCGCCGCGCCGGTGCCGGTTTCAGGTCCGGCAACACTCCAGTTGCGCTGAGCAGTTGATTGGCTTCGGCATAAAGTTGTTCCGTGTCCGCCAGTACATAGCGCTCGAACAGTTTAAGCAGGATCAACTTGACCTTGATCTCCACGCCGAGGTTGCGTCCGGCTTGCAGGAAATACTCGCAGAGCAGCGCCGGGCCGAGCGGGTTGGTTTGATCGTCAAGGGTGTTGCCGAGCAGCGCGTTGAACCGGGTGCTCAGTTGATCGAGCGCGAAGCCATCGCGCTTGAGCACTCGACCGACCATGGTTTCAACCGCCACATTGCGCTCCATGTCATCGGTGCGCGGTGCCAGGTCTTCGTAAATCAGGGCGTGCGGTAGCGTGTTGTGCGTGAAATCGTATTGAGTGAGGCCGACAAAGGCTTCGAAGAACTGTTCGAGAAAGCCGCGCTCAATGTTCTTGCGCTTGAGGCGCAGGTCGCGCATGGCTTCGAAAAAGATATTCTGCTCGACGTCGTTGCGTGCGCGGTCGGCCATTTCAAACAAGGTGTCATCGGCGTTATCGAACAGCTCCTGCAAACCCTGGCGAAGTTGCTGGGCAGCCTTGTCGCGAACCTGAAGCAGAATCACTGGCAGGCGGGCGAGCGGCGAGTGATTCGCCTGATCGGTAGCGGCCTTGTGCAAAGGCACTACTTTCCCGTCGTTGTGCATCCAAGCCTCCTGGAACGGTGATTCTTCTTTGAGCACAAACCTCGAGCGCAGGAGATGTCAAAGCTATGACGTCAAATGCAAGGCGGATTATCTTGCAAAAGATGTCTCCAGCGCCAGAGGCGTCAGGGTTTCCCCTATGCCCGCCTACCTTGCAATGACCGCGCGTTCGCCGGGTTTGCTCACATAAAATCGACCGAATGCAGACCAGCACGCGCGTTCCCGCCTTGGGTTGGTTCGTGCCATGCCCCTATAATCGACCCACTTTGTTTGTGGAGCCCGTTATGCCGAATCTACGTCTCGCCGATTTGACCGCCGAAATCGAAGCCAACGTGCGCCGTGCGTTGCTCGAAGACATCGGCAGCGGCGACATCACCGCGCAACTGATCCCGGCCGAACGCCTGGCCAAAGCCACCATCATTACCCGGGACGCGGCCGTCATCTGCGGCACCGCGTGGGTCGATGCGGTATTTCGCCAACTCGATCCACGGGTGGCCGTGCATTGGCAGGTGACTGATGGCGAGCGGGTGAAGCCCAATCAGCCGCTGTTTCATCTGGAAGGCCCGGCCCGTTCGCTGCTGACCGGCGAACGCAGTGCTCTGAATTTCCTGCAACTGCTCTCTGGCGTGGCAACGCATGCGCAATACCTGGCAGACTTCGTGGCCGACACTCAGGTCAAGCTGCTCGACACCCGCAAGACCCTGCCGGGCCTGCGCCTGGCGCAGAAATACGCGGTGACCTGCGGCGGTTGCCATAACCACCGCATCGGTTTGTACGACGCGTTTCTGATCAAGGAAAACCACATCGCTGCCAGCGGCGGCATCGCGCAAGCCATTGCCGCCGCGCACAAGATCGCCCCGGGCAAACCGGTGGAAATCGAAGTGGAAAGTCTGGATGAGCTCAAAGCAGCACTGGCGGCCGGCGCGGACATCATCATGCTCGACGAACTGAGCCTGGACGACATGCGCGAAGCCGTGCGCCTGAACGGCGGCAAGGCAAAACTGGAGGCCAGCGGCGGTATCAACGAAAGCACGCTGCTGCCGATCGCCGAGACCGGGGTCGATTACATCTCGATTGGCGCGATGACCAAGGATGTCAAAGCGGTGGATCTGTCGATGCGCCTGAGTCTCTAAGACCTTCACGCGATAAAAAACGCCAGCCCGGTTGAGGCTGGCGTTTTTGTTTCAGACCACCAGATTATTCATCTCGCAATACTCTTGCCACTCGACGCCCAGCACTTCGGCCGCCTCTTTGTGCAGCACCAGACGCTGCGCCTCGAACTCCTCTGGCGTGCTCGTGTACTTGAGCGTCAACTCCCACGGCTGCAAGCCCTGAGCTTCGGCTTCGTCTTCGAACGCCCACTGGATCTGATCTTTCTGATCATCGGGACTGAGATCCTTGATCTCTTCCAATAGCTGCGGCGCATCGAGTTTGTATTTCTCCAGCGCTTGTTCGTGACGTTGCTCTTGAGTTAATTCGGTCATGGCGTTCTCGCTGATCGTAAGAATGGAGGATGGATCTGGATCATCAAGGATCTCTCTGACGCGGTTTGTCCGGCCTTCGGAACCATTCGGGATCATCTGAAAACTGCTGGGCGATGCTCATGCAGGCACCGAATATAGGACGTTTGCATGACGAATTACACGGCTCTTTACATCTCTCCCACAAAAAGTTGACCTGCGGAACATAACGGTGGATTTCGAGTCATAGCGATGTGCCACTTCGGCACCCTCTCCGCTGTTCACAAGGAAAACCAGTGATGCGCAGCTTTTCGAAGATGTCCTCCATTGTCTCCGTCACCACTTTAATGGCTGCACTGGCCCTGCCGGCCAGTGCAATGGCCGTTGAACTGAGCACCAGCAGCCCCTCCTATGGCGACAAGGTTTCTCTGATTCACAACGATTACGGCAAAGAGGTCGTCATCAGAAGCGACATCAGCATCGATGAACTGAAAAAGATGCGCGACACCGTCAATGATCAGTCGCGCCAGATTGAAGAGCTCAAACGCAACAGCGGTTCGAGCAGCAGTGCCAGCAGCAAGGAAATCGATGAGCTGAAGAACAAAGTCAAAGAGCAGGATCGTGAATTGGACACACTTGGCCGTCAGGTCGAAGACCTCAAGCGCAACAGTGGCTCGAGCTCCAGCTCGAACAGCAGCGAGATTTCAAACCTGAAGCAGAAGATCAACGATCAGGATCGGGCGATGGACCAGCTCAAACGCACCGTTGAGGATTTGAGCCGCAAGGTGAAATAAGGGGATGGTGCCCGAGACAGGAATCGAACCTGCGACCTTCGCGTTACGAGTGCGTTTTTTGAATCAGCGATTGCTGGCCCGGCCCAGCATAATCAACGATTCAGCGTCTGGTTGAGTCCGCCAAAACAGACCCGTATAGTCGTTTTTGCTGTCACCTTGCTGTCACGGACGCTCATGCATGAAAACCAAGATCACCGCCAAAATTCTCTCGGGCATCCAGCCTCAAGAAAAGCAATTCCGCATTCATGATACCGCCCAGCCGGGCCTGTCGATCCGAGTGTTGCCCAGTGGACACGCCAGCTACATCGTGAGCTGGGGCAGAAACAAAGCCGCCACCCTAGGCCGAGTAGGGATGATGACTCTCGATCAGGCCAGGACTGAAGCCGCGCGCTGGCTTGCAGAAGCGCACGCCCACGGCACGCCGCTGATCGCCGCCAAGAGCAGTCGCCGGAGCGCGCACACGCTCCAGTCATACCTAGAGGACAGCTACTACCCGTGGATGGAGACACACCACAAAACCCACCAGAAAACGCGGCATGCCATAGAGTACAGTTTCGCCACATTGATGGGGAAAACCCTGTCTGAGATAACCCAGCACGATCTGGAGGCTATGCGGGTGAAGTGGCTCGCTGCCGGCCTGAAAGACGCTACAGCAAATAGGAAACTGGCCGCCCTGCGCGGAGCCATTTCCAAGGCTGTCGAATGGGGAATGCTTGAGCAGCATCCGATGACGAAGCTCAAGCCGATGAGGCTCGATACTCGGGGGCGAGTTCGATTCCTGTCAGTGCACGAGGAGCAGCGCTTGCGCCAAGCGCTAGACGATCGAGAGGAGCGAATCAGGGCCGATCGCGACAGCGCGAACAAATGGCGCGCCGAGCGGAGAAAGGAAGAGCTGCCGGACTTGAGAGAGAGGGCGTTCGCTGATCACCTGAAACCCATGGCCATCATCAGCATGAACACTGGTCTTCGCCGGGGCGAACTATTCAATCTGAACTGGGCAGACATCGACCTGCAGCAAAAAACACTGACCGTCGCCGGCGAGGGGGCAAAGTCCGACCAGACGAGGCACATTCCGCTGAACAAGGAGGCTCTCGTGGTGGTTAAGGCCTGGAGGGATCAATCAAGCGGTGCGCGGGTCTTTCCCAGCAAAACCGGTGGTGTCATGGATAACGTCAAAAAGTCTTGGGATGGCGTGCTGAAGGCTGCAGGCATAAGCGGTTTCCGCTGGCACGATCTGCGCCACACCTTCGCCTCAAAGCTAGCTATGAAGGGAGTGCCGCTCAACACGATTCGCGATCTGCTGGGGCACGCCGACCTCAAAATGACCCTGCGCTATGCCCATCTGGCACCTGACAGCAAGGCGGAAGCAGTGGAGCTCATTTAGTTTTGGACTGCTCGCGCATTTTTTTGTAGTCCTCGTAAGACGGCTCAAGCGGCTTATTGTTTGCCAGAAACCGTACGTACTCTTCGACGATCGCCCACTCCTGCTCCACCAACTCGATGTTAACAAGGGGGCGTCTTTTCGGCTGAAATCCAAACTTTTCAATGGAGCCGTTTAGGTCTCCGAAAACATCGTACTCACCATCAAAGTACTTATCGCCAGTGATGAACATCGCAATCATCCCGAGCTCTTCACCGGCAAAATCCGGCCCCAGCGCTCCCACACGCAGCTTATAAAGTATTTCGTTTTCAGACCAAATTGCAGTAAAGGCGATCATAAAGCTGATCGTCTCTTGGTCTTTGCTACGCGGTTTAAAAGGATTTTTGACGGTCCGATCATTCAAACCGTTCTCCACGCACGCTTCCAAAATCTTCACGATCTTTTCATTGCGCGAAGATGCCGCCAACTCGAGCGCCGCCTTTAAATAAGGGTCGACCCTAGCCGAGAGAACAACCTTTTTTGAGCGGTTTGCCATCGCACAACTCCAAAACGTCTACAAACTTTATGCTTGCAGATGATGTTACTTACAAATAGGATGCTTACGTCCGGACGAGTATCGTACAGTCCGCCCCATCGATCAAGGATAAACATATGAACCAAGCAGAACAGTTCGCACCGCTGTCGGTGAGCGTTGAAGATGCCGCAAGAATCGTCGGCCACTCGCGGTCCGGGATATACGAACTAATAGCTAGCGGAGACCTGAAAGCGTTCAAGCTAGGCCGGCGGCGCTTGATTCTGATGACTGAACTTAAAGCTTGGGTCGAGCGCGCTGCCCGAGAAGGTGCGCGATGAGAGGGAGAAGTGTCGAGTCAGTGTTTGCACCACTGACTCGACGTATCACATCGGAATGCTTTGGGAAGCCACAGATGAGACAGATCGATTCTACTGCCCGCACTTGGACGAACACCAGCGCCTCAACTCGCCAGCAATGCGGTAGCCAGAAAGCGCCTCGGAATAAACCGCAGGCATACCAAAATTCAGAAGTGCGCTGGCCGCTTTCCCCCGATATGAAATTCGTCGCGATACGTGAAGTTTTCTAATTCAGATTTGCGGTGCTTTCCCCAGCTTTGGGGTGAGCGTCCGCGCCTGCCTGTGAGCTTCTAATGGCCAGAAAGAAAGGCTACAAGGTCGATTTCGGTGGCGGTCGTGTACTGGCGCTTCCATATCGGCTACTGGCTCATCCTGCATTCGACAATCTAACGCCTAAAGCAATTGCCGTACTCATAAAGCTGGCCAGAAATTACAACGGTCGGAATAACGGCGATCTCGCGTGCACCGTCGAAATGCTGGCCAAAGGAAGGCCTATGGATGCAAAGACACTCGCTTCCGCTCTACAGGAACTTCTGGATGTTGGACTTATCGTTCGCACTCGGGCGTATAGGAAGGGTCGTGAAAAGGGAATGGCACGTTGTGCGCTGTACGCGATCACTTGGGCGGCAGTAGACGAGTGCCCAGGGAAAGACCTGGAAGTGAGACCAGGTCCCCCTACATTCAAGTTCATCTGATTTCGAATTTTTCGGTGGGATTTTTTCCGCCTGCTACTGGGATTTTTTCCCACTCAGCATTGGCGAAATGTCTGGTTGCGTCCGGTCGTTCAGGCGTACCGAGCATCTACTGGGATTTTTTCCCAGTGGTTTTCCCGTAAACCGGGGCTTTCAGGGCATAGCAGTAAACGGAAAAAATCCCAGTCTTATTAAATTACCACCACCGGGTTTATTTATATGGGCATCAAGACCTACAAACAGTCTCGCTGCGCTCATGGTCACACGGCCAAATGTAAGCGTGTTGGAGGCTTCACCTTTCTTGTTCTCGACTTCCTTCCTTGGACACTGATCGATATGTGCCGCCCATGCGCGGAGGAAGTGAGGAAAGATTTGATCTACCAGGTTGAAAAGGGCAAAAGCAAATAGTCGTCGCCTGCCCTCAAACGAAAAAGGCACCACCCTGTAACGGGGTAGTGCCTTGGTTACCACGAAGCTTTCGTAGTCTGTCAGTCGATGTCTGTAGGAGCGAACTGCTCAGCACCAGCCCGCAGTGAACGCAGACCAATCACCGCCGCCCGGGCCACTCGGTCGATGAAGCCCGTTTCCAAACTCGTGCACCGCCCTCCCATTCCCACGATCGCGAACTGGATCGCATGAAACGCTTCTGTTTCATCGTGAGCAGCCAGTTCGAAAATCTCGACATCGAAGCAGGCGATGCCCTTCTCCCAATCCCCTGGCACGCCGTAGTTGTATCGAGGCCAATTGATGAGCCGGCCGACATCATCGCGCTTTGTGAAGCTCAGGTCGTCCCGTGATCGAATAGAGGCGCTCATTGGGCCACCTCCACCGCGTCGAGCGACTTCTGCATCTGCTCGACTTCACTGTCGACGTAATTCGCCCAGTCGTAGCCAAGGAAACTCCCGAGACTGGCTAGCTCTTCGATGTCGTGCGCCTTGCCGTGCTTCAAGTCTTTCGTAATGGCGTTGAACAACACCCGCATATTGCTGATGCGTTCGTGCGTTGCGCGTAGCAGCTCAAGGGCTTCGTCGGCGATACGAGCGGTAGGCTGGCTCATTTCACACCCCCGGCGCTGATACCGTGGAATGGAGTGGCGCAAGGCACTACCTTCACGCTGATCGCACCGAGCATTCTCAACGGAGCCAAGTCGATCAGCTTGATGCTTGCCGAAAGGCTCATAGAGCCGATGATTTCCCCACTCGCATCGAGGATTTGGATGGTATTCTGTTTAGATTGCATGACGTGTACCTTCAAGTTGTGTCCTGCGATAGCCAGCCCGGTGGTAGCACACCGGGTTGGCACCTTCTTAAATGGGCCATTCCCACGTTTCACCACGCAGAAACGTCAGCCCGGTTCCTGCCTGTTCTTCTCGTCAACCCAGCCCATAGCCCAGCTCAGTGGATGCCTCGTATTCATCGGCTCGCATGGCTGACCATCTAATGCTGCAATCCTCCCCTGCTCCTCTGCCTCCTTGTGAATCCATAAAGTTCGTTGAACGAACCCTGCTTCTCGCTGCCTCACTCTGAATTCGCGTTGACGCTCGGCCAGGCCTTTTGGCTTCTTCTCTTCTGTCATGACCACCTCGTTACCCGTAACGTAGATCAATAATGCCATTCCGTTACGGGTAACACAAGACGAGTTGCGCAATTTTTAGATCACACGGACGGTCGCCCTGACATCGCGCCATACCGGACGTGCCACCTGAGTCTTTCCGGACTTCTCACTTGGCCAAGCTGGGCCAAAACTCAATGCGAGATGGCAGCACGGATTGCAGTTTACTCATTCCCCCTACACCGTGAATCAGACTTCGAACCTGATCACGAGGAATTTCAATGACTTCACTCTTAACTGAGTCATAGAAAATAAATGCCTCATTCGTGCGAAGCATTAATTGATATTGCTGTAGTGGTTTCTTCTCGCTCCCTTCTTCACGAAGCTGAACCTTTACGGAGTAACCTCCCCCATAGCCAAGCACCCGAAGAAGCTCGGAATACTTTACCGGAGAAAAAATCAAATAAATACAAAACAAGAAATACACGACAGTGGAAACAATAGAAATCCAATAAATCAATCTTGGCCTCAACATTACCAAGACCATCAAAAAACTGTAAAGAAATAGAGATACCGCAATCAAAGCATTAAACTCAACCGCTACTCCATCAACAGTCCTAACCTCAAAATAGTGAAACAACGCCCAAACGCCCAGTAATATGAGCGTAGCAAATCCCAACGAGAAAATCGCAACCTTAATATTTGACTGAGCGCGCACAATAGCGACAAATCCGCCAAACTGTAATTGGGAGTCAGGGATCGGACACTTAATAAGCTTACCAACGACAGTCGGCAAGTAAGTTACGAGATCAACATGCCAAGCAATGACTTTCCAAAAACCAGCCGAAACCACAAATACCAACGCCCCAGTAAGCAGCAAAAAAATACTACCAAAAGCAACAGCAGGCCTTAAATAAGGTATACCTTCAAGTGGCGGCCTAATACCATACTGAATAGCATAATTATAAGTAGCATACTCCGACAAATAACCTAATAACCCTGCCCCTCCGAGCACTCCGAGAAACGCAGAAAGAACTAACTTTATCGGCAAAGACCAAGGTAGAACACGCCGCACCCACGCAACAATCCTTTCTTTATACATATTCCCTCACGTAAACTGTTATCTATTATGTTTAGTGCAATTACCAAGCATATTTGGAGCCTCTCCCACCAAAATCTGAGTCTTCCCCTAGCGGTAAGGATTGGTCTGCATCATGACTAGCTATACACCTCACTCCAAGGACTCCTCTGACGCAGTCAAATATGAGTAGACCCCTCCCAGACAAAAGCCCCGCGACATCACGATCTCGCGTTGAAATATCTCGAGATGTGACGCGTCAGTTTCAGTGAGACGTTTTTGTCTCGCTGATGTGTCTTACTGATGTGTCTCATCTCAGTGTTTCTTCATAAGGTATCGTCTGCCGGCGCAGCCCAAGGAGGTACGTCTATACTAATAGTTTGCAGACTGCCGTCACTATCTTCAAGCCACGTAACTCTTCTTCCTTTGACAGGCATTACCACCTCTAGAGGACAACCTAAAAAAGACTTCAGCATCTCGGCCATATCCTCAACCTCCCACGCTCCAAAAACTGGCTCTGAAGACAAACCAGCGATTGGGAGTACGCTAAAATTAATGCGTCCGGGAGACTCCCCAATCATAACTTTTGGAGTGCGATTTAAGACCCTGGCTTTCATGAACAGATTTGCCCCGAGCTCTGCGAATTGCAACGGGTGAAGTGCACGTCCCTGGTACCGAGGAAAAAACTCCATTCCAGAAGGTGTTTGCGCCCCCATATCAAATGCAGCTAAAATACCAACCTTTCCCAGCCTAAGATAAAGAGTTCGATTTACGACATCGTCTTTATAATCAAACTTTAGATCTGCATTGGAAGGTTCTTGAACGTCAAAAACAAAAATTGAAGCAGGGATATCACTGTCGACAACCGAGAACCCCATAGGAACGCGGCATGATTGAAGTATAAAATGAAGCAATTGAAACTGCTCCATATCGTCAGCACTGAGTATATTGCCTGCAGCTTGATTCCTACGATCAATAGGCAAGAACAGTTCACGATAAAGCAAACCATAAAATATCTTTAGAACCCAAAGCAGTAAACGCCCTCGATCCATCGTTGCGACTTCAGCAGCGCCAATTAGAAACCGCTCTCGAACCTCCCTTTCAATATTTGAAAGATATTCATTGTTGCATGTTTGACAACACGGAATAACTAGATTCCTATACGCTACTGTGGTGCCGTTGAGCAAAGTTAGCGGGCGATCACGGAGAGCAAAGTGACGCAGCAACCATTTAGGAAAAACGTGCTCTCGACTCCTCTGGTTATTCTCAACATGATTACCACATAAAAAGCAGGTGCTTTCTGAGAAATCGTGATCTCGGATAGCGCTATATAGGGATGGGGTAGGCACCTTCTGCTCCTTGAACCGTGACTTCGTGAATCGACCGTGACTCGCTATAGTACAGCGCCATTGACCTGACAGCAGGCTAGAGCAGGGCAATCTCGTCGCAGCGGGTATCTTGGGGAAGCTGCATCGCAGCATTCAGGGAAAGGATGAAGTCGAATGCAACTCAACGTCAGCGGCAAGCGGATTTTCGGCAACGGGATAAGCTTCGAGGGTGAATACCCCGCCCTCCAAGCGGTGCTGATCAACGAGCGAGTGATGGTGATATTCGACTGGATGGCCTTTGAGAGGAATATCCCTGCTCGAAACCTCTTCTGCTATGACCACTTCGGCAATCTTCTATGGCGCGCGCCAGATATTGGAATGGGGGCCGTTGATGCCTATACCGGCGTGATGAACGAGGAACCGCTGTGGATTGGGAACTTTGCTGGCTGCAGTTGCCGGATCGATGAAGCGTCTGGCCAGGTGCTAGAGACTCGCTTTACGAAATGACTGGCTCACATTTGAGCGATCCGGACCAAAGTGGGATTCCCTCACTTTGCCCTGGCCGCGAACCACCGAGGATCTCTCTGTAGTTCGAAATTCCCACGGTCCAGTGGTATTTCCCCAGTGGGGGATCTCGCCGATTGAGAAAAGGTCTCCACCGACGGAGTAAACCTGCCCCTCAAAAGATCAGAAGCCTGTCATCGGTACGCGACACGTTTTCGTAATTTGCAAAACGTGTCGCGCTTACCGTCTAGCGAATTTTTCTAGCATAACCTTTCTTGACGACGCGGTTAATGTAGCTATTGAGGCCTCGGCCGGCCCTAGCCAGTCGGTGCATTTCTGCAATAGATCCCGGCCCTGCACTTTGGTTGGTATAGAGGTATTGCGAACGGTCGTTGAACTCGACAGTGATAGACCCATTACCTATCTCGAATGCAGCAACATTCGAGTCTCGTCCTAGATTGCTGTAGCGCTCCATTACCTATCCTTCGCGTAAGTGGTTCGTGAGCAGGCCAACCATTCGGCCTGCAGTCATGACGCTAGCCCAATATCGACACCTGTCCAAAAGCAAACGCTTTATCGTGCTGGATGCACTCGGTAGAAGTCAGCGAGTATTGAGCTTCAACAACAGCGCCGTATCACTTTGCCTGCCGGCGACTTACTGCAACAAAATCCTCCCTCCTATGCCGCCCAGAATCAACTATTTCAGTCCCGTTTAATCTGGTTACGTGTAGCACCTTAGGTGCACCCAAAAAACACTGGATATAAGATCAGATCATGCCTAATGTGGGTTTGAAGCCAATTCAAATCCACTCGAGGCCATCCTATGAACACAGCCAAGACCGCTCGAGGTCGACAACACAAACCGACTCGCTCAGAGGTAGCCGCGGCGTGGGGTCGCCTGCGCGACGCTGCCAGCGAAGGAAGCATCCAGGCATCCGCCCTCCTCATCGCGCTTGCGGAAAATAAACCGGTCATTGCCATGGAATCGCCCGCCGCATGACTGAGCGCGACAAGAGCGGGAAATGGAAGCCAGGGCAGTCAGGCAACCCTGGTGGACGCTCCGGGCAAACACAGGAGCTTCGCGCTCGACTTGCCGAGGGTGCGGATGCAGTTACAAAGAAGGTGCTTGCGGCTGCCAAGAAGGGCGATATGCAGGCCTGCCGATTAATCCTTGAGCGCCTTGTCCCGCCGATCAAACCCACTTCTGAGCCAGTGCAATTCGAACTCGACGACACGGACTTGCCGAGTGCAGCCAAATCAATCATGCGCGCCGTCGCCAGCGGACAACTGGCGCCCGACCAGGGCAAGTCGCTCATCGAAGGCTTGGGCGCCGTAGCCCGGGTAATCGAAGTCGCTGAGCTTCAAAAGGCCGTCGAAGAACTGCGCACGCAAATGGAGGGAATGCAGCAATGAGCATCAAATCATTGAAAGCAGAACTGCAAAGGATCGCTCAGAAGATCGGCGCCGCAGATGAAACAGTGCTGCTGATTGTGCTCGCGGTGATCCGAGCAAATACAAGAGAGATCCAAGTGGAAGAAGACTTTCCGAAAACCGCTGGGCACCAGGTCGACTATCGAATTCAGGGGCGGAATGTATCGATGTTCTTCCCCTTCGCAGAGATGGATAGCGACCAGGGTGAGCAGATGGCGAAAGCCATCATTCTTCACACTCGACAAATTGAGCGCACCGGCCGGACAGCTCAAGTCGGCATTCTGGATATGCGCGTCGCCCCCGAGGAAGGGGCTTGGATCGTTACCTGGCCTCCTGAAGGTGTCTCGGTTGAGCAGCACGCTGCAGAGCAATACCAGCGGATCGTGGAGGCGCGCAATGAACATCCGTAACCAAATCGCCCGCTTGAAGCAGACCGCCGGCGACTCCCAGTTTAGCAGCGACGTTCGGCAGATCAGTCAGCTGATGGACGAGTTGAGCGCCGAAGCCGTCGGCGGTGCCGCTGCCACCGGGGAAGCCTCTCTTCTCGAAATTTTCAACGCCTCTACGTCCTCCGACCGCCCTATCCCTTTCCCAAACAATCCAAAGGTAACGCAATGAAAATCGGCAAACGTTCTGTTCTCAAGGTCGGCCTGGCCAACCTTCACTACTCCGAATACGAGCACTCTCGCATTGAGGCTCACACCTTTTCTATCCAGCGTGCGGACGGGACCAAAGGTGTATGGCAAGCCGGTGGCTTGATGAAGTCCGCTCGCCAGCTTCAAACACTAGCGCTGGAGACCTTCAAAGACTTCGGTGAAGAGATCGTCTCGATCCGGGAAAACAAAGATTTCAACTCGTCCGCGATCGAGCGCTTGAGCAAAGAGAAAATCGCAGGCGTGACAGACGCCCTACTTCCTGCAATGCAGTCTGTCGCGAAGGATATGCTCACCCTGGCCGAAACCGTCACCAAAGGCTTCTCTCCTGTCACTCCGCGCGCGAGTAGCGATATCGCAGGCTTTCTCGCAGACCAAGAACTGAGAGCCCTTGTGCGAGGCCTCAGTCCGGAAGAACGCCGCAACCTCATGTCCGAAGCGCGCCAAGGTGGTCACCCCGATATCGTCGAAGCAGTGCTAAGAGCAAATCCGATGCTATCTGGCCTCAATTCTGAAGCAGCAGCGAGCCTGTCCAGAGCGGGCATTGCCGCCTCTCGCGCAGATGATATTGACGCTCTTCGTCAAATGCTGGCCGTCTACGACGACGTGCTCGCCACCACTTCGCAGGTCGGCGTGTCGCTCAGCGGGATGATAGCAAACTCGACAGGCTACGCAGGTCGATTCGAAAAATGGCGATCGGGGTGTGACGGCTCGGAATCTTTGCGCGCTTGGCTTGAAAAGATCCCGGCTCGAGGAAAGCCAAAGGCTGCAGCGGAAGAATCCGAAGCCGCGTAATCGAATCGAAGTGCGGCTGCCACAATGCAGCCGCCAGCCAGGAGCATAGACCTTTTGACCACCTACCAAGAGCGCTTCGCCGATGCGTGCAAGACAGATGGCTTCGCGTCGTATCCACTCAAACAAGGTCCCGACTCTGGCTACGTGGTGTGGGATGTCCAGCACGTCCGCGACGGCCGAAAAGTGACGATTGACGGGCCGTTTTTCACCGAGGACGAAGCCCGGGTGTCGGCCGATCTTCTACGCGGTACCTTCCGGGGCGCCAGGGCCTACCAGGGCATTTACGACCGGATCTGGAACTACGACCCGCGTCATGAACAGGTGACGGTCGACCAGGCGCGTATGTCGCGCTCGCTGCTCGCTATCCGATTGGGCGTTTCGGTACCCAACAACAGCGCCCAGGGCGCCAAGGAGTAACCCATGGCTATGGCCACCAACTACGGCGCCAAAACCCGAATCCTACTCGGTGGATCGGCCGGGAAGCTGTTCGGGCGTGAACACATTTACGAACTTTCCACCGGCGACACCCGGGAAGCCGTGAAGGCGATCGACGTAAACCATCCCGGCTTCGCGAAGTACCTCACTGACGCAAAAATGAAGGGCCTGGAGTTTGCGGTGTTCTGCAACAGAAAGAACATCGGCGAACAGGAGCTGAAGATGGGCGGAGCAAAGGAGATCCGAATCGTGCCGGTGATCACGGGCAGTAAGCGCGCCGGTCTGCTGCAAACAATCCTCGGTGTCGCCCTAATCGTCATGAGCCCCTTCACGAATGGTGCAACGTTAGCGCCGGGTATCGCCCTGGCAGCGGGCGGCGTGATCCAGATGCTCAGCCCGCAGGCGACCGGCCTGAAGCAAAGCGCATCCCCTGAAAACGCTCCGTCCTATGCCTTCGGAAGCGCCAAGAACACCACGGCCAGCGGCAACCCTGTGCCGATCTGCATCGGCGAGCGCCGGTGGGGCGGTATCATCATTTCGGCGTCGATCCACGCCGAAGACAAGACCTAGCCGACCTGATGTAAAGTCAGCCCTCCAAACATTGAGGACGAATCATGCACAGGATTTTGCCAACTACCGCCGCCATCGCGCTGATTGCTGGATGCTCAAGCACTCCAGTGGATTCTGGCTCCGCCAAGCGAGTGCCGGCCGATCGCGTCTACGCCTATCAGGCTGAGGCGCCGGGCGGTGCGACGCTTGTTGTCAGTCGTGACAATGGATTTTGGGCGTCTGGTGGATGCTTCGCTACGTTGCTCATTGATGGGAAGAGAGCGGCCCGCCTGGATACTGGAGAGGTGGCAAAATTCCACATCAAGCCAGGTCGACATATCGTCGGCATCGGCGGTGATGAGGACGGTAGCGGCCTGTGCGCGATGCAGATCGGCCAACCTGTGAAGGAAACGGCAACAGAGATCTCTGCCGGCGAGCTGCAGAAGTACCGTATATCTGGCACGCAGAACGGCGTAGATATCCGCCCTAGCTCTATCTAAGTCATTACTGGCAATATGCCTCGTCACCCACAATGCATCTCTTTGATTACAACCGAGACGATGTGTATCAGGAAGATGAGACGACAATGGCTGAGAGCTTCGTGGCTTACATCGACGAGTCAGGAGACGAGGGGTTCAAATTCAACCCTGATGGAACTGGCTCGTCCAGGTGGTTCATCTTATCCGCCGTGGTGGTCAGAAAAATAAATGACCCTCAGATAGTAGACGGTGCAAAGCGCGCACGTGAGGCGCTGAAATTTGCGCCAAAGCAGCAAATACATTTTTGCAAGCTAAGGCACGAGCAGCGCGTGCCAGTTGCGCGAGTGATCGGGAATTTGCCAGTGAAGACTGTGAGCATTCTGATTCACAAACCCTCCATCGCTGATCCCGAAAATTTCCAACAGGACGCATACTCCTTGTACCGATATGCAAGCCGTTTGCTGCTTGAGCGCATATCTTGGCTATGCAGAGATAACAGGAAAAAGGACGGTGGGGACGGCCGAGTTCAACTCATATATTCCAATCGTTCGGCAATGTCTTACGAGGATCTTCGAGCCTATATTTCGCAGCTCCATCACAAACCAAACGGCCAAGCCATCAGCATTGACTGGGACGTAATCGATGAAAACATGGTGCGGGCCGTCAATCACGAAAAAATGGCAGGACTGCAGTTAGCTGATGTAGTTGCTTCCAGCATTTACCAGGCAGTAAACCCGAACCGTTACGGAGATACCGAGACGAAGTACTTTGAAATGCTGGCCAGAACGGTGTACCAACGCAAATCAAAACACGAAGGATATGGCCTCAAATTCTGGTGCGATGATTCCGAGGTTGCTAGAAAAATCTGCAATTTACTCCCGAAAACGTAAATTTCAGGCAAAAAAAAGCAGGCCCTGAGTTCGAGGATCCCACCCATTCCGGGCTGTCGCTGTCTCCAGCAACCTCTACTAATCTCACGCTTGCCTGCACAAGCATTAAAGCATCGATAATGATTATTCGCTATCTCATTTAGCCACTTTCGGTTAACACCCCTCCCCTACCTGATGGGTATGCCTGAGCTGATACGCACAAATTCGGGTTTATTCGCTCTCATCGCTTGATAAGTAACACTCAAAGTGCAACAGTATTAGTAGAACACCTTAACTGATACGGACAGCACATCATGTTCATCCGCGCATACCTCCGAGCATCTACCGAAGAGCAGGACGCCGGCCGTGCCCGGGCATCGCTCGAGCAATTCGCCACTGACCACAACAAGGTGATCGCGAGCGTGTACCTGGAGAACGCCAGCGGCGCGTCGGCAGATCGGCCTGAGCTGCTGCGCCTGCTCAAAGATGCGCGCAAGGGTGACGTGCTGCTGGTCGAGTCGATAGATCGCCTCTCGCGCCTTCCGGTGGAGGACTGGCAGAAGCTCAAGGCTGCAATCGACTCCAAGGGCTTGCGCATCGTCGCGCTCGATCTGCCGACCAGCCATCAAGGAATGCAGGACACCAAAGGTGACGAATTCACCGGCCGGATGCTGGGCGCGATCAACTCGATGCTGGTGGAAATGATGGCTGCGATCGCGCGCAAGGATTATGAGCAGCGCCGCGAGCGCCAGGCGCAGGGCATCGAAAAGGCCAAAGCCGCCGGCAAGTACCAGGGCCGGCCGATAGATGAGGATCTGCACAAGCGTGTAAAAGAGTTACTGGCGGCAGGTCTTGGAGTGCGCGCCGCGGCTCGACACGCCTCATGCTCAACAACGACGGTTCTGAAGATCAGGGACCGGGGCCACAGCACCCCCTAAGAAAGCGGTAAGGGTGGAAGATTTGGAAATGATGGCGGTGACGGTAAAGGTGGTGGCGGCGGGCGATGCCCAAGCCTTATTGCCAGTTCGCGCTGAGAAGAAGACAGCGCCGGCCAGATCATATGAACGCTCGATAGCTTCATCTCCCGCAGGTCCTTTTTATGCTGATCACGCCGAAGGGCAACCTTGAAAAAAGAAGGGCTATGGTCGATGTCGTTCTCCTTCAGCCTCCACAGAACCACGAAGGCGAATTTCGGAGAAAGGTACCCATGACCTTGATAGTAGCGAAGTGCGTTAGCGAGTATTGAGCCACCCTCTGCGTCGGCGAGCTTCTGCAGCGATCGCAAGCAAGCATCGTCGCGCATCTTCTGCGTCAAACGATCCAGCTTTTTCTGCGTGTCCTTTGCGGAGAGCTTACGGCCCGCTTCAAATACCGAAACACCGAATCTGAGGATGCACTGAGAGCCCACCCAAAGCGCGTGGCCTGTGAGCGCGTTTCGAATCTCAAACTGATAGCGGAGCGACTCCTGATCACAAAGCTCACACGTCTCAGTCGGGTGCTCGTGATCCCTCACCACGTCCTTAAAAGACCACTCCTCGAAGGCCTCTGGCAGCGTCTTGCCTACAGACAGCGGAATGATGTTTTCCCATACTCGCTGCGGGTAACTCGCCATGACCTGGCTCCTACTTCGTCCTTGCTTGATCGGAGTCCGCATACTGCGAATCCGCCCTTTCCGCACCACGTTATGGAGCGGAATGCTGTCACCCTGCTGTCACAAGCATTTATAAAAATCGATCAGTCGCCGGGAAGCCCTTATTTTACTGGTGCCCGAGACAGGAATCGAACCTGCGACCTTCGCGTTACGAGTGCGCTGCTCTACCGGCTGAGCTACACGGGCGGTGGGCTAAACCTAGCACCGCTCTTGAGGTCCGGCAACTCGGGACTTGGTACGGTTGATTTCAACAGACAAAAAAATGCCCCGCCGTTTTCACGGCGGGGCATTTTTATTGCGCTAACGCTGCGGGGTGTTTAAACGCCCGAAGCCTTGGCCGCTGCCACGTCTTTGATGGACAGCTTGATACGGCCGCGGTTATCCACGTCCAGTACCAGCACTTCCACTTCCTGACCTTCTTTCAGAATGTCAGTCACTTTCTCAACACGAGCATCGCTCAGCATCGAGATGTGAACCAGACCATCCTTGCCCGGCAGGATGTTGACGAATGCGCCGAAGTCGACGATGCGCTCAACCTTGCCAACGTAGATCTTGCCAATCTCGGCTTCAGCGGTGATACCCAGAACGCGCTGACGAGCTGCTTCAGCCGCTTCCTTGGTTTCGCCGAAGATCTTGATCGAACCGTCGTCTTCGATGTCGATCGAAGCCTTGGTTTCTTCGCAGATCGCACGGATGGTGGCGCCACCTTTACCGATAACGTCACGGATCTTGTCGGTGTCGATCTTCATCGCAATCATGGTCGGAGCGTTGGCCGACAGTTCGGTACGCGACTGACCGATGATCTGGTTCATCTGACCGAGGATGTTCAGGCGCGCTTCCAGGGCTTGGCCCAGAGCGATTTCCATGATCTCTTCGGTGATGCCCTTGATCTTGATGTCCATCTGCAGTGCGGTAACGCCTTTGGCAGTACCGGCTACTTTGAAGTCCATGTCGCCCAAGTGGTCTTCGTCGCCCAGGATGTCGGTCAGGACTGCGAATTTCTCGCCTTCCTTAACCAGACCCATGGCGATACCGGCAACCGGTGCCTTCATCGGCACACCAGCGTCCATCAGGGCCAGGGAAGCGCCGCAAACGGAAGCCATCGAGCTCGAACCGTTGGATTCAGTGATTTCCGAAACCACGCGAATGGTGTACGGGAACACGTCAGCGGCAGGCAGCATGGCCGAAATCGAACGACGGGCCAGACGGCCGTGACCGATTTCACGACGACCAGCGCCACCCATGCGACCACACTCGCCCACCGAGAACGGAGGGAAGTTGTAGTGCAGCATGAACGGGTCTTTTTTCTCGCCTTCCAGGGTATCCAGCAGCTGTGCGTCACGGGCGGTGCCCAACGTCGCGACGACCAGAGCCTGGGTTTCGCCACGGGTGAACAGAGCCGAACCGTGGGTCTTCGGCAGAACGCCGACTTCGATGTTCAGCGGACGTACGGTACGGGTGTCACGGCCGTCGATACGTGGCTTGCCGTTTACGATGTTTTCGCGAACGGTGCGGTATTCGATTTCACCGAAAGCCGCTTTGACTTCGCTGGCAGAAGGCTGGCCTTCTTCGCCGGACAGCTTGGCAACAACCTGGTCTTTCAGCTCGCCCAGACGTGCGTAGCGGTCAGCCTTGATGGTGATGGTGTAAGCCTGGGAGATCGCTTCGCCGAATTCGGCACGGATCGCGCCCAGCAACTCGGTGGCTTCTAGAGCAGGCGCCCAGGTCCAGGTTGGCTTGGCAGCTTCGGCAGCCAGTTCTTTAACGGCGTTGATCACAACCTGGAACTCGTCTTGAGCAAACAGTACCGCGCCCAGCATCTGGTCTTCGGTCAGCTCTTTGGCTTCCGACTCAACCATCAGCACAGCGTCCGAAGTACCGGCAACGACCATGTCCAGGCTCGAAGCAGCTTGTTGCTCGTAAGTCGGGTTCAGCAGGTAGCCGGTGCTTTCGTGGAAAGCTACACGAGCGGCGCCGATCGGGCCGTCAAACGGGATACCCGAAATGGCCAGGGCAGCCGAGGTACCGATCATCGCAGCGATGTCCGGATCGGTCTTCTTGCTGGTGGAAACGACGGTGCAGACAACCTGCACTTCGTTCATGAAACCTTCTGGGAACAGCGGACGGATCGGACGGTCGATCAGTCGGGAAGTCAGGGTTTCTTTCTCGGAAGGACGGCCTTCACGCTTGAAGAAACCGCCAGGGATCTTACCGGCAGCGTAAGTCTTTTCCTGGTAGTGAACGGACAGAGGGAAGAAGCCCTTGCCCGGATCGGCTTGCTTGGCACCAACAACAGTCACCAATACGCTGACGTCGTCGTCAACGGTGACCAATACTGCGCCGGAGGCCTGACGGGCGATACGGCCAGTCTCGAGGGTAACGGTCGACTGACCGAACTGGAATTTTTTGATTACCGGGTTCACGGTGTCCTACCTTCTTTTGTGGCTCTTGGGGGAACTGGTTTCTTGCGAAATTCTTGGGCAATGTCGGGAGTCGGCCCAACGCCTGTCCAGGGTAAAACGTGTATCCAGATAAAACTTGAGGCTGGGAGCCTGCAAGGCGCCAGCGGTAAACCGCTGACGCCTGACAGACAACCAACCTCATAGCGCAATCGCTGATTAGCGACGCAGACCCAGGCGACCGATCAGAGTCTGGTAACGACCCAGATCCTTGCCTTTCAGGTAGTCCAGCAGCTTGCGGCGCTGGTTAACCATGCGGATCAGACCACGACGGGAGTGGTGATCTTTACCGTTGGCCTTGAAGTGACCTTGCAGTTTGTTGATGTTGTGGGTCAGCAGTGCAACTTGCACTTCTGGCGAACCAGTGTCACCAACAGCTTGCTGGTAGTCAGCAACGATTTGAGCTTTTTCTTGAACGTCGAGAGCCATGAGGCAATCCTTTTATCAGGAAACTGTTTCAAGGAAACAGCTTCAACAGGCCAGGGACAAATCCCTGTATCTATAAATGAGTCGTGACCGTGCCTGTTAACAGCCACACTCGCCGACCTGCTGTTACACAGGCCGGTTCCGGTCATTCTGACCGAATCAAGCGACGTGGCGCGATGCGCCCGTCTTCGCTCACTTCACCGATACCGATGAAGCGACCATTGTGATCCTGTACCCGCACCATGCCGAACTTCGGAGCATCCGGAGCACGAACCGGCTGGCCGTTAAGCCAGTAGAACGCACTCGCTTGCGAGAACTGCAGCAACGGCCAATCCAGCAGGCCGCTGTCCGATGGCATCAGGAAACGGTCGACCGCTTCGTTGCCGCCTTCGGCATGTACTGCTTCCAGCTCTTCGAGAGTCACGGTCTGCGCCAGGGTGAAAGGCCCGGCCTGGGTACGGCGCAATTCTGCGACGTACGCACCACAACCGAGTTGCTCACCGATATCCTCCACCAGGGTGCGAATATAGGTGCCCTTGCTGCAATCCACCGCAAGGCGCGCAGTATCGCCCTCGAAGGCCAGTAATTCCAAGCGCGCAATAGTAACAGAACGCGGTTCGCGCTCCACTACTTCGCCTGCACGAGCCAGCTTGTACAGCGGCTGACCATCTCGCTTGAGCGCCGAGTACATCGGCGGTATCTGACTGATTTGACCGCGAAATTTCGGCAGAACCGCCTCGACATCGGTGCGACCAACGGTCACCGGACGCTCCTGCAAAACCTCACCTTCGGCGTCTGCCGTGGTGGTGGTCTTGCCCAGTTGCGCCAGGGTTTCGTAACCCTTGTCGGAATCGAGCAGATATTGCGAAAACTTGGTGGCCTCGCCGAAGCACAGCGGCAAAACGCCAGTGGCCAGCGGATCGAGACTGCCGGTATGCCCAGCCTTTTCGGCGTTGAGCAACCAGCGAACCTTCTGCAACGCGGCGTTGGAGGTGAACCCCAGCGGCTTGTCGAGCAGGATGATACCGCTGACGTTACGACGGATACGTTTGACCTGAGCCACCGAATTACTCCTTGGTGTCTTCAGGTTCAGCAACTGCCGGGTGCTGATTGTCTTCAGCCACGGCGCGCTCGATCAGGGCCGACAGGTGCGCACCACGCACGACGCTTTCGTCGTAGTGGAAGTGCAATTGCGGCACGCTGCGCAACTTCATTTCGCGGGCCAGTTGCATACGCAGGAAACCTGCGGCGGCATTCAGTACCTTGATGCTTTGCGCGATGTCTTCGGCATTGTCCTGCCCCATCACGGTGATGAAGATCTTCGCGTGACCGACGTCACGGCTGACTTCCACAGCGGTAATGGTGACCAGGCCGACGCGCGGATCTTTGACTTCACGACGGATCAGTTGGGCCAGCTCACGCTGCATCTGATCGCCGATACGTTGGGTGCGGCTGTATTCTTTTGCCATGATTTGTTACCTGTTACTGCCCTACGGTGAAACCCGCAAGGTCTGAAAGCGGCAAACGCCCGGCCTGACAGAAGCCAGACCGGGCGTTGCGTTTAGAGTCCGAGTGATGCGCCACACATTGCAGTGCGGCCGACCATCACGGCTCCTGAAGTGCGCGAGTTAGAGGCTGCGAGCAACCTGAACCTTCTCGTAAACTTCGATCTTGTCGCCAGCTTTGACGTCGTTGTAGCTCTTGACGCCAATACCGCATTCCATGCCGGCACGTACTTCGGAAGCGTCATCCTTGAAGCGGCGCAGGGATTCCAGCTCGCCTTCGAAGATAACGATGTCTTCACGCAGTACACGGATCGGACGGTTACGGTGCACAACACCTTCGATCACCATGCAACCAGCGATCGCGCCAAACTTCGGCGAACGGAACACGTCACGCACCTCGGCAACACCCAGGATGTTCTCGCGAACATCGCTGCCGAGCATACCGGTCAGGGCTTTCTTGACGTCTTCGATGATGTCGTAGATCACGTTGTAGTAACGCATATCCAGACCTTCCTGCTCGACGATCTTCCGTGCGCCAGCATCGGCACGCACGTTGAAGCCGAACAGTACAGCGTTGGAGGCCAGTGCCAGGTTGGCGTCGGATTCAGTGATACCACCGACACCGCCGCCGACTACGCGCACTTGCACTTCGTCGTTGCCCAGGCCATTCAAGGCACCGTTCAACGCTTCCAGCGAACCACGGACGTCGGATTTGAGGACGATGTTGAGCGTCTTCTTCTCGGCCTGACCCATGTTTTCAAAGATGTTTTCCAGCTTGCCGGCGTGAGCGCGAGCCAGTTTGACTTCGCGGAACTTGCCTTGACGGAACAGAGCCACTTCACGGGCTTTCTTCTCGTCAGCCACTACGCTCATCTCGTCGCCAGCGTCCGGGGTACCGTCCAGGCCGAGAATCTCGACAGGGATGGAAGGACCGGCTTCCTTGATTGGCTTGCCGTTCTCGTCGAGCATGGCGCGAACGCGACCATAGTTCGAACCGACCAGCACCATGTCGCCTTGGCGCAGGGTACCGTCTTGGACCAGCACGGTTGCAACCGGGCCACGACCTTTGTCGAGACGCGATTCAACCACGACACCACGGCCTGGAGCCGAAGGAGTCGCTTTCAGTTCGAGAACTTCAGCCTGCAGCAATACGGCTTCGAGCAGTTCGTCCACGCCAGTACCGACTTTCGCCGAAACCGGTACGAACGGCGTATCACCGCCCCACTCTTCCGACGTCACACCGTGAACCGACAGTTCGCTACGGATGCGATCAAGATCAGCACCCGGCTTATCGATCTTGTTCACTGCAACCACCAGTGGAACGCCAGCCGCTACAGCGTGCTGAACAGCTTCAATGGTCTGCGGCATTACGCCGTCGTCGGCTGCAACCACCAGAATCACGATATCGGTCGCCTTGGCACCACGGGCACGCATTGCGGTAAACGCGGCGTGACCTGGGGTATCAAGGAAGGTGACCATGCCGCGTTCGGTTTCAACGTGGTACGCACCGATGTGCTGGGTGATACCGCCGGCTTCGCCCGCAGCAACCTTGGCACGACGAATGTAGTCGAGCAGCGAGGTCTTACCGTGGTCAACGTGGCCCATTACGGTCACGACTGGCGCACGGGAGAACGACTCACCTTCAAACTTCAGGGACTCGGCCAGGGAATCTTCCAGAGCGGTGTCGCTGACCAGGGTCACTTTGTGGCCCAGTTCTTCGGCTACCAGTTGAGCAGTTTCCTGATCAAGCACCTGGTTGATGGTCGCTGGAGTACCCAGTTTGAACATGAACTTGATGATTTCAGCAGCCTTGACCGACATCTGATTGGCGAGATCGCCAACGGTGATGGTCTCGCCGATCTGCACATCGCGCACGACAGGGCCGGTTGGGCTCTGGAAACCGTGAGCGTTGCGCTTCTTCAGCTTGGACTTGCCGCGACCACCACGACGGAAGCCATCGCTCTCTTCGTCGGTAGTACGTGGCGCGACACGTGGTGCTGGCGCTTTCTCTTTGACCGATGCGCGATGCGGAGCGTTTTTACGCTCGCCGTCACCACCGCCACTGCGACGATTGTTGTCGTCGGCACGTGGTTTGTCCGGACGGCGCTGTTCGTTCTGCTTGTTACGAACGTCAGCAGACGGTGCTGGAGCAGCGGCGGCCACCGGTGCGCTTTCGCGTACTGGCTGGGCAGCTGCAGCCGGCGCCGAAACGGCGTCGTTGGTAGCGGTTTTGGCAGCAGCAGGCTGGCGACGCGCTTCTTCTTCGGCGCGTTGCTTGGCTTCTTCTTCAGCCTTCTGACGCGCAGCATTTTCTACTGCGCGACGTTCATCCAGTTCACGCTTGCGCTCGGCTTCGATTTCTTCCGGGCTACGCTGTACGAAAACTTTCTTTTTGCGAACTTCAACGCTGATGCTCTTGCTACCAGCCACACGCAGGGTGCTGGTGGTTTTACGCTGCAGCGTGATCTTGCGTGGTTCTTCCACTTTCGCCTTGTGGCTGCTCTTCAAGTGAGTCAGCAAAGATTGCTTCTCACTGTCAGTCACATGTTCTTCGGCGGCGGTGTGCGGCAGACCTGCCTCACGCATCTGCTGCAACAGGCGCTCTACCGGTGTTTTGACCTCATCGGCCAGTTGTTTCACCGTGACTTGCGTCATGCACTTCTCTCCTCAGGCCGCGCCTAATTACTCGAACCAGTGGGCTCGGGCGGCCATGATCAACTTGCCGGCACGATCATCGTCAATGCCGTCGATGTCGAGCAGGTCGTCAATAGACTGCTCGGCCAGGTCTTCGCGGGTAATTACGCCGCGCACCGCCAGTTCCATCGCCAAATCCTTGTCCATACCCTCAAGCGAGAGCAGGTCTTCGGCCGGATGGGCGTCTGCCAGCTTTTCCTCAGTAGCGATGGCTTTGGTCAACAAGCGATCCTTGGCACGAGCGCGAAGCTCGTTGACGATGTCCTCGTCAAAGCCGTCGATGTTGAGCATTTCTTCCAACGGTACGTAGGCAATCTCTTCCAGGCTGGTGAAGCCTTCATCAACCAGCACCTGAGCCAGCTCTTCGTCGACTTCCAGCTCGTCGATGAAGTTGCGCAGGATGTCGCCGGTTTCTGCTTGCTGCTTAGCCTGGATGTCCGATTCGGTCATCACGTTCAGGGTCCAGCCAGTCAACTGGCTCGCCAGACGCACGTTCTGACCACCGCGACCGATGGCCTGAGCCAGATTGTCTGCGCCAACTGCGATGTCCATGGCGTGGGCATCTTCGTCAACGATAATTGCCGCAACCTCGGCCGGGGACATGGCGTTGATCACGAACTGAGCCGGGTTGTCGTCCCACAGGACGATATCAACACGCTCACCGCCCAACTCACCCGACACTGCCTGGACGCGCGAACCGCGCATACCAATGCAAGCGCCCTGCGGGTCGATGCGTTTGTCCTTGGAGCGGACGGCGATCTTGGCACGCGAACCCGGATCACGGGACGCAGCCATGACTTCGATCAGACCTTCGGCAATTTCCGGCACTTCGATACGGAACAGCTCGATCAGCATTTCCGGCGCGGTACGCGACAGGATCAACTGCGGGCCACGGTTCTCGGTGCGGATTTCCTTGAGCAGCGCGCGCAAACGCACGCCGACGCGGAAAGTTTCGCGAGAGATGATGTCTTCACGGGCCAGCAACGCTTCAGCGTTATTGCCCAGGTCGACGATCACGTTATCGCGGGTGACTTTTTTCACGGTGCCGGAGATGATTTCTCCCAGGCGCTCGCGATAGGCGTCGACCACTTGAGCACGCTCGGCTTCGCGCACTTTCTGCACGATGACTTGCTTGGCAGTCTGTGCAGCAATGCGGCCGAACTCGATGGACTCGATCTTTTCTTCAACAACGTCGCCGACATTGGCGCCAGGATGCGTTTCAGCAACCTTGCTCGGCCAAGTTTCGATAGCCGGATCGTCGAGATCGTTTTCTTCGACGACCGTCCAGCGACGGAAAGTTTCGTAAGAACCGGTGTGGCGGTTAATTTCCACACGCAGGTCAACTTCGTCTTCAAAACGCTTTTTGGTAGCAGTGGCCAGAGCCAGCTCCAGCGCTTCAAAAATTACGCTTGCCGGTACGCCCTTTTCATTGGATACCGACTCAACAACCAGCAGTACTTCTTTGCTCATCGTACGCCTCGCCTTTCGCAAGCCATTGGATCCGCGGGATCCGCGTCTCAGTCAAAACTGGGAATAATGTTGGCCTTGTCGATCATATCGATCGGCAACAGGAATTCGTGGTCATCTACCTGCACCACGACATCCTGCTCTTCTACACCGCGCAGAAGGCCCTGAAAGTTGCGTCGACCTTCAAAAGGCGAGCGCAGCTTGATCTTCACTTGTTCACCGGCAAATTTTGCAAACTGCTCAAGAGTGAACAGTGGGCGCTCCATGCCAGGCGAGGAAACTTCGAGGGTGTATTCAACGGAGATTGGATCTTCAACATCCAGTACACCGCTGATCTGACGGCTGACAATGGCGCAATCGTCCACCAGCACGCCACCCTCTTTATCGATATAAACGCGCAACATCGAGTGACGACCTTGAGCCGAAAACTCAATACCCCAGCATTCATAGCCTAGGGCCACGACCACCGGGGCCAGCAAGGCCTGCAACTCTTCTAGCTTGCTCGACACCTGAACCCCCTAGTGCATGATATGTGCATGCTATGCAAAATAAAAAAATGGGCCTAACGCCCATCCTTGAAACGCCGCCGAACAGCGGCGTCGAAAGTATCCAGCTAACAAAAAGCCCCTTAAAAGGGGCTCCTTAAACTGGTTGCGGGGGCCGGATTTGAACCGACGACCTTCGGGTTATGAGCCCGACGAGCTACCAGACTGCTCCACCCCGCGACAAAGCTGGGGCGGAAGTATACGACCGATCCCTTGCAGGGTCAATGTAACCTTCCACCTGCAAGAAAGCCCGCAACAGCGGGCTCTCTTGACTAATTGGTACCGAGAAGGGGACTCGAACCCCTACACCCTATGGGCACAACCACCTCAAGGTTGCGTGTCTACCAATTCCACCACCTCGGCAAAACTACGTTTGAAACCCTTCTTACTTCTGCTCTTGAGCTGGAGGTACGTCAGTCGCTGGAGTAGCCGACTTTTGCTCTTGAAGCACCGGTACATCATCAGAAGCCGGTTGTTGCTGCTTAGGCACTTCCAACACTGCTGGATCTGGCAAACCTGCTTGAGTCAGCTCATGAGCTTTCTCTTTAGCAAAGTAACCTAACCCCAAGCTGGTTATGAAGAAACCGGCGGCAAGTATAGCAGTAAACTTACTAAGAAAGGTAGAGGAACCTTGGCTTCCGAACACAGTATTTGAAGCACCTGCTCCGAAAGACGCACCAGCGTCCGCACCCTTACCCTGCTGCAGCAAAACCAGAGCAACTACGCCCAATGCACCCAGCAGATGAAAAACGACTACGACTGTTTCCAGCATTTTTTCAGTTTCCCGCGGCGCGACAAATCGCACCGAACTCATCTGCATTCAGGGAAGCTCCACCAATGAGCCCCCCATCGATATCCGGCATGCCGAACAGTTCGACCGCATTGGCCGCCTTCACGCTGCCGCCGTATAGAAGCCGCACACCTCGTGCGACCTCAGAATTCTCTGCCGCCAACTGTTCGCGAATGGCTTTATGCACATCCTGAGCCTGTTGCGGCGTTGCAGTCAGTCCGGTACCAATGGCCCAGACAGGCTCGTAAGCGATGACTGCCTTGGCAAAAGCACCTACACCCAGCTCCTCGATGATGCTGCCCAGCTGACGCCCGACAACCTCAAGAGTTTTTCCAGCTTCGCGCTGCTCCAGGGTTTCCCCTATACACAACACCGGAATCAAGCCACATGCCTGTGCCGCTGCGAACTTGCGATTCAGCATCCCGTCTCGCTCGCCCATTATCTGGCGGCGTTCGGAGTGCCCGACAAGCACAAGGGAACAACCTGCATCCACCAACTGACTCGGTGCAATCTCACCGGTCAATGCACCTTGCATGGATTCCACCGCAGAATTCTGCGCACCGACCGAAATCGATTTGCCTTTCAAGCCATCAATCACTTGATTGATATACAAGCAAGGCGGGAATACCGCGACATCAACACCGCTTGGCAAGGCCAGATGACGAAGCCCGTTGATCAGCTCAGCGACGCTGGCGCGGGTACCGTGCATCTTCCAGTTACCAGCTACCATAGGGCGACGCATGCTGTACCTCGTCGGTCAAAGTGGGCGCAGATGTTACCCAACACAATCATGGCTGGCAAGCCGAATCAGGCAGAAACTTCAGTTACCAGTTTTGCCAGCTCTTCGGCATAGCTGCGAACCTGGGTTGCATCCTCCCCTTCAACCATCACACGCACCAAAGGCTCTGTGCCGGACTTGCGCAAAAGCACACGTCCGCGACCGGCCATTGCCTGAGTGACGCGCGCGCTGGCCTCCTTGACAGCCGGATGTTCCAGCGGACTTTCACCTCCACCGAAACGCACATTGATCAGCACCTGAGGACACTTGCGCAAAGCTTGTCGAGCTAACGCCAGACCTTCGTTACGCGTTTTGAGCGCCATCAGCACTTGCAGAGCAGCAATGATCGCGTCACCGGTCGTGGTGTGATTGAAACAGACGATATGCCCTGAGTTCTCACCACCGACCAACCAGTTACGCTCAAGCAACTCAGCAATCACATAACGGTCGCCGACATTGGCGCGAACGAATGGAATCGAAAGATCGGCAAGGGCCAGCTCCAGACCGAGATTACTCATCAGGGTGCCTACCACTCCTCCTTGCAGCTTTCCACGCTCCTGCAGATCGCGAGCAATGATGAACAGCAGGTCATCACCGTCAACAATCGCCCCCGTGTGGTCAACCATCAGGACGCGATCACCATCCCCGTCAAAAGCAATACCCAGATCAGCGTGCTCAGCCAGCACCGCCGCCTGCAACTGCCCCATATGAGTGGAGCCGCAATTGTCGTTGATGTTCAGACCATTTGGCTGGGCTGACAGCACCACGACCTCGGCGCCCAGCTCACGAAAAACACTCGGCGCAACTTTATAGGTCGCACCGTGAGCGCAGTCGATGACGATCTTGAGACCGGCGAAATTGGTACCGGTTGGCACACTGCTTTTGCAGAATTCAATGTAACGACCAGAGGCGTCATTGATCCGCGACACCTTGCCGATCTTGCTCGACTCGACCACGGTCATTGGTGTGTCGAGCAACTCTTCGATCATCAATTCCAGCTCATCCGGCAACTTGGTGCCTTTACCTGAGAAGAATTTGATGCCGTTATCATCATGCGGGTTGTGCGAAGCACTGATCACGATGCCGGCTTCAGCCTGGAACGTGCGCGACAGATAGGCAATGGCCGGCGTCGGCATCGGACCAAGCAGCATTACATCCGCCCCCGCCGAAGTCAGTCCAGCTTCAAGCGCCGATTCAAACATATAACCGGAGATGCGCGTGTCTTTGCCAACCAGCACTTTGCAGGCGCCCATCTTGCGGAACGCCATGCCAGCAGCCCAGCCGAGCTTGAGCATGAAGTCAGGAGTAATCGGATATTCCCCGACTCGACCACGAATGCCGTCAGTACCGAAGTATTTCTTGCTCATAACTGCTCCATCGTTCTTATTCAGCCGACTCAACGGCCGCGATCATCCGCACCACGTCTACCGTTTCCGCCACATCATGGACGCGCAATATACGTGCGCCCTTGATTGACGCGAGCGCAGCCAGTGCGAGACCACCATGCAGACGCTCGCCCACAGGACGATTCAAGGCGTGACCAATCATGCTTTTCCGAGATACACCAACCAACAAAGGTCGACCTAGCTTATGCAGAGCCTCCATATGCTTGAACAAGCTTAGGTTGTGCTCCAGGGTTTTGGCGAATCCGAAACCAGGATCAAGTATGACACGCTCGGCAGCAATACCTGCCAACGCGCATTGAGCCATCCGCTCAGCGAGAAATTCGCTCACTTCCCGAGTGACATTCTGATAGCGCGGATCATCCTGCATATCACCAGGCTCACCCAGCATATGCATCAGACACACCGGCAACCCCGTAGCCGCCGCCGCATCCAATGCACCATCGCGCCGCAGTGACCGCACATCATTGATCAATCCGGCACCCAGTCTCGCAGTTTCGCGCATCACCGCCGGAGTCGACGTATCGACCGAGATGATGACATCAAGTTCGCGATTGATCAGCTCGACGATTGGCGCCACGCGCTCAAGCTCTTCCAGCGGCGAAACCGTACGAGCGCCAGGACGGGTGGACTCGCCACCCACATCGATCAGCGTCGCACCTGCGGCGACCATGGCTTCAGCGTGGCGCAAGGCCGCGTCGAGCTGGCTGTAACGGCCACCGTCAGAGAAGGAATCGGGAGTTACATTGAGAATACCCATGACATGCGTCTGGGAAAAATCAAGAACCCGGTTGCCGCAAGGCAACCGGGTCAGGGACTGTACAGAAGTCATTTCAAACCTTAAACATCAGCAGCCGGACCGCCAATCGGTTTTTCCGGACGCTCATCCTGAACGACAGGAGGCGGCGGCGTACCCGCACCACCCGACCAATCGCGAGGCTCGCGAGGCGTGCGACCGGCCATGATGTCGTCGATCTGCTCAGCATCAATCGTTTCATACTTCATCAGCGCGTCAGCCATTGCATCCAGCTTGTCACGATTATCCGTGAGGATCTGCTTGGCCGTGCCGTAGCACTGATCAATAATGCTGCGCACTTCGGAATCGATAAGCTTCGCAGTCTCACCAGAGAAACTGGCGCCCTGACCGCCACCACCACGCCCGAGGAACACTTCACCCTCTTCTTCGGCGTACATCAACGGACCGAGTTTTTCCGAAAGGCCCCACTTGGTCACCATGTTCCGCGCAATCTGACTGGCACGCATGATGTCGTTGGAAGCACCAGTGGTTACACCGTCGAAGCCCAAGGTCATTTCTTCAGCGATACGGCCACCGTACAGCGAGCAAATCTGGCTGATCAGCGCACGCTTGGACAGACTGTAACGATCTTCTTCCGGCAGGAACATGGTCACACCCAACGCACGACCGCGCGGGATAATCGAAACCTTGTAGACCGGGTCATGCTCAGGCACAACACGACCGACAATGGCGTGGCCAGCTTCGTGATAAGCAGTGTTCTGCTTTTCTTTCTCGGACATGACCATCGATTTTCGCTCGGCGCCCATCATGATCTTGTCTTTGGCCAGCTCGAACTCTTTCATCTCGACGATGCGTTTGCCGCTACGAGCAGCGAACAGCGACGCTTCGTTGACCAGGTTGGCCAAGTCGGCACCGGAGAAGCCTGGAGTACCGCGAGCGATAACGGCCGGAGCAACGTCGTCACCCATTGGCACTTTGCGCATGTGAACCTTGAGAATCTGCTCGCGACCACGAATATCTGGCAGGCCGACCACAACCTGACGGTCGAAACGGCCCGGACGCAGCAATGCCGGATCGAGTACGTCAGGACGGTTGGTTGCAGCAATCACAATGATGCCGTCATTCATTTCGAAGCCGTCCATCTCAACCAGCAACTGGTTGAGGGTCTGCTCACGCTCGTCGTGACCACCCCCCATGCCGGCGCCACGGTGGCGACCGACAGCGTCGATTTCGTCGATGAAAATGATGCAAGGCGCATGTTTCTTCGCCTGCTCGAACATGTCACGCACACGGCTGGCACCGACACCGACGAACATTTCGACGAAGTCAGAACCGGAAATGGTGAAGAAAGGCACTTTGGCTTCGCCAGCGATAGCCTTGGCCAGCAAAGTCTTACCGGTACCCGGAGGCCCCACCATCAGCACGCCACGAGGGATACGACCACCCAGACGCTGGAACTTGCCCGGATCACGCAGGAACTCTACCAACTCACCCACTTCTTCCTTGGCTTCGTCGCAACCGGCAACGTCAGCCAAAGTAGTCTTGACCTGATCTTCGGAGAGCAGGCGCGCCTTGCTCTTGCCGAAGCTCATCGGTCCGCCCTTGCCGCCAGCGCCGCCCTGCATCTGGCGCATGAAGAACATGAACACCGCGATAATCACCAGGATCGGGAAGCTGGCTACCAGAAGCTGGGTCCAGATGCTCTGCTGCTCAGGTTGCTTGCCCTCAACCACAACGTGGTTATCGACCAGATCACCGATCAGGCCATTGTCCTGAATAGCGGGACGAATGGTCTTGAAGCTGTCGCCGTCGTTGCGCTTGCCGGTAATCACATAGCCATCAACCGCTACGCGCTCGACCTTGCCATCCTTGACCTGCTGGATGAAGTCGGAATAGTTGAGGGTCTGCGGCTCGTTAGGGCTGGAGAAGTTGTTCATCACCGTCACCAGGACAGCCGCGATGATCAACCACAG
The DNA here is from genome assembly GCF_963970575.1 of Pseudomonas sp. EA_65y_Pfl2_P74. Lineage (NCBI taxonomy): Bacteria > Pseudomonadati > Pseudomonadota > Gammaproteobacteria > Pseudomonadales > Pseudomonadaceae > Pseudomonas > Pseudomonas sp. EA_65y_Pfl2_P74. The sequence goes on along the minus strand of NZ_CAXAOQ010000020.1, from coordinate 67,019 downwards.
GATCAAATTCTTTGCCATATCGTTCAATTAACTACCCTCTGAAGCAAGCTCCGCTACTGGCGCGCGCTTCGCATGATATTCACCGGCCTAACTTACTACATTACCTACAACTCTGGCAGGCGCCGTCTGTAACCCTTTGTGAAACACTTTCTACACAATATTCGCTAAAGCGCTCGGGGCAAAATACGAAAAACCTATCACCCCCGTGAAAAAAACCCGTTTTACTCACTACGCCCGCGATAACCCCAAGCCAGCATGTACTGCTCGCGGGAGCTGCCACGAGAAGAATCCGGTTTGATCATCTGGATCTTGTCGAACTTCTTGCGGGCATCCTTCAGGTAAACATCAAACCCTTCGCCCTGAAAAATCTTGATTACGAAATTACCACCCGGCTTGAGTATCCGCTCCGCCAGATCAAGCGCCAACTCGCAAAGGAACATGGCTTTGGGCATGTCCACTTCAGGTGTACCACTCATATTGGGGGCCATATCGGAAATCACAAGGTCTACCTGCGAATTACCGACGGCATCCAGGATCTGCGCGAGTACTGCGTCCTCGGTGAAGTCGCCCTGAATGAAGGTCACGTCCGGAATACTGTCCATTTCCAGGATGTCCGAGGCAATCAGACGCCCCTGACCACCGATCAGCCGGCTAGTAACCTGCGACCAGCCACCAGGCGCAGCCCCCAGATCGACAACACTCATGCCCGGACGGATCAGCTTGTATTTCTCTTGAACCTCCAGAAGCTTGTAACTCGCACGCGAGCGGTAGCCATCCTTCTGCGCTTGCTTCACATAGGGATCATTGACATGTCTTTTCAGCCAACCAAGGCTTGTCTTGGAACGCGCCATTGGGCACCTCGATGATAAGGGTCGTGATTAATTGGGCGGATCCACGAACCCTCGGGTAAAATGGCCGCCATTTTACAGAATCCAGACGAAAGGGTCAGATTATGCCGCTCACTCAAGAGCAGAAGAAACAGTACAAATCCATTGGCCACCATCTGAAACCAGTCTTGACTGTGGCTGACAACGGTTTGACTGAAGGTGTTATAGCCGAACTTGAACGCGCATTGGCGGATCACGAGCTGATCAAAATCAAGCTCAACATCCTTGATCGCGAGTCGCGCCTGGCGCACATCGCAGAACTGTGCAAGGTCGGCAAGGCTGACCTGGTACAGGTCATCGGCAAGATGGCACTGGTTTACCGCAAGAACTTCAGCGTCAACAAGCAGCTGTCGAACGTTCATCGCTTCAAGTGATGACAAGGGTCAAGGGTGTGCTTCGCGCACCCTGCCACTCCATCCAGGTACCGGCTGCAGCACCAGCACCAACCCGGAAAACCCCAGAACCAGATAACTGAATACCTGCCAGCGCTGAGCATCCGGCCAGCCGATACGCACGGCGACAAACATCGCACACGCATTCAACGCCATCAACAGCACCTGCCCGCGAAAATCTTGCCATAGACTGCCAAGGCCCTCGGCCTGCACCAGCACCAAGGCCTGAAAAATCAAGCATGCGGCGGAAAAGCCCACCACCAGCACTTCAAATGCACTGGCGATTTCATCAATCAGCAACTGCGCCAGGCCAATCTGGCCCAACGCCGGCTGCAAACCAAAATGAATCAACCAAAGACCACCGACCCACAACATCTGGGTCAGCTGCCAAAGCATGGCGCCCGCGCGTAGCGGGCGCCCGGTTTCAGATGTGACGGACTTCGACAATCTCATACTCGATAACGCCACCTGGCGTTTTCACAGCAACCACATCACCCTCTTCCTTGCCGATCAAAGCTCGAGCAAGAGGAGAACCGACTGAAATCTTGCCGAGTTTGAAGTCAGCCTCATCCTCACCCACGATGTGGTAAGTGACGCTTTCATCAGTTTCGACATTAGCGATTTCAACGGTGGTGCCGAAAATAACTTTACCGGTATGAGGAATCGTCGTGACATCGATGATCACCTGATTCTGAATCCGGCCCTCAATATCACGAATCCGCGCTTCGACCATGCCTTGCTGTTCACGAGCGGCATGGTATTCAGCGTTTTCCTTCAAGTCACCCAACTCGCGGGCCGTACCGATGTCCTGGCTAAGCTTTGGACGAACGACCTTGGTCAGGTGAGTGTGCTCTTCTTCCAGGGCGCGAGCGCCCTGAACAGTCATTGGGTACTTGATTATGCTCATGCCTTCAATCCTGCGTGTAGATCCTGCAAGCGGCGCACGGTTTTTTCAGGACCGAATTTCAGCGCTTCACAGATAGCTTCGCCAGCAGCAATGGTGGTGGTGCAGTAAATCTTGTGCTGCAAGGCATTACGACGAATGGAGTAGGAGTCGGCGATCGACTGACGACCTTCAGTGGTGTTGATGATCAGAGTGACTTCGTCATTCTTGATCATGTCGACCACGTGCGGACGCCCCTCGGTCACCTTGTTCACACGGCGCACTTTCAGGCCCGCAGCTTCGATCAGCTTGGCAGTGCCGGCAGTCGCGACCACTTCGAAGCCCAAGTTGATCAGATCACGGGCTACGCCTGCAACCAGTGGCTTGTCGTCGTCACGCACGCTGATGAATGCAGTACCGCCGGTCGGCAGCACTTCGCTGGCACCCATTTGGGCCTTGGCGAAAGCTTCGCCGAAGGTGTCGCCGACACCCATCACTTCACCAGTGGACTTCATCTCTGGGCCGAGGATCGGGTCAACGCCAGGGAATTTGGCGAACGGGAAGACCGCCTCTTTCACGCTGTAGAAGTTCGGGATGATTTCCTTGGTGAAACCAATTTCTTTCAGGGTTTTACCGGCCATCACGCGAGCCGCGATCATCGCCAGGGAAACACCGATGCACTTGGAGACGAACGGTACGGTACGGGAAGCGCGCGGGTTCACCTCGATGACGTAGATGTCTTCTCCTTGCAGCGCCAACTGCACGTTCATCAGGCCGACAACACCCAACTCCAGGGCCATTTTCTTGACCTGTTCGCGCATCTCGTCCTGGATGTGCGCCGGCAGCGAGTAAGGCGGCAGCGAGCACGCGGAGTCACCGGAGTGAACGCCAGCCTGTTCGATGTGCTGCATGATCGCGCCGATCACCACGTCCTTGCCGTCGCAGACCGCATCAACGTCCATCTCGATGGCGCAGTTGAGGAAGTGATCGAGCAGCACCGGGCTGTCGTTGGACACCTGCACCGCGTCACGCAGGTAACGCTTGAGCTCGTCTTCCTTGTAGACGATCTCCATTGCGCGACCGCCCAGCACGTAGGACGGGCGCACCACCAGCGGATAACCGATCTTCGCAGCAGCGCGAACAGCTTCGTCTTCGCTACGCACGGTGGCGTTTGGCGGCTGACGCAAGTTCAGACGCTCAACCATTTGCTGGAAGCGCTCACGGTCTTCAGCGCGGTCGATGGCGTCAGGGCTGGTGCCGATGATAGGTACGCCGGCAGCTTCCAGAGCACGAGCCAGTTTCAGCGGAGTCTGGCCGCCGTACTGGACGATCACACCTTTGGGCTTCTCGACGCGGCAGATTTCCAGCACGTCTTCCAGCGTTACCGGCTCGAAGTACAGACGGTCGGACGTGTCGTAGTCGGTGGACACGGTTTCCGGGTTGCAGTTGACCATAATGGTCTCGTAACCGTCTTCGCGCAGAGCGAGGGCCGCGTGAACGCAGCAGTAGTCGAACTCGATACCCTGACCGATACGGTTCGGACCGCCGCCCAGAATCATGATTTTGTCGCGACCGGACGGCGCCGCTTCGCACTCTTCCTCGTAAGTCGAGTACAGGTAAGCAGTGTCGGTGGCGAACTCGGCCGCGCAGGTGTCAACGCGCTTGTAGACCGGGAACACTTCCAGCTTGTGACGGTGAGTGCGCAGGTTTTTCTCGGTAACGCCCAGCAACTTGGCCAGACGCTGATCGGAGAAGCCTTTGCGCTTGAGCTTGAACATCAGGTCGCGGTCGATAGCGGACAGACCGAGGGTCTTGACCTTCTCTTCGTCCTTGATCAGATCTTCGATCTGCACCAGGAACCACGGGTCGATCATGTTCATGCCGAAGATGTCTTCGACAGTCATGCCCGCACGGAAGGCGTCTGCCACGTACCAGATACGCTCGGCGCCCGGCACAGTCAGTTCGCGCTTGAGCACGCTCATGCTTTCCGGATTGCTCAGGTCGAGCTTCTCGTCCAGACCGCAAACACCAACCTCCAGACCGCGCAGGGCTTTCTGCAGGGATTCCTGGAAGGTACGGCCGATAGCCATGACTTCGCCGACCGATTTCATCTGCGTGGTCAGGCGTGCGTCAGCCTTGGCGAATTTCTCGAAGGCGAAGCGGGGCAGCTTGGTCACGACGTAGTCGATGGACGGCTCGAAGGACGCCGGGGTCTTCCCACCGGTGATGTCGTTCGACAGTTCGTCGAGGGTGTAACCCACAGCCAGTTTGGCCGCGACTTTGGCGATCGGGAAACCGGTGGCTTTCGAAGCCAGCGCCGAGGAACGCGATACACGCGGGTTCATTTCGATCACGACCATACGGCCAGTGTTCGGGCAGATACCGAATTGAACGTTGGAACCGCCGGTCTCGACGCCGATCTCGCGCAGTACCGCCAGGGAGGCGTTACGCAGGATCTGGTATTCCTTGTCGGTCAGGGTCTGAGCCGGGGCGACAGTGATCGAGTCACCGGTGTGCACGCCCATCGGGTCGAAGTTTTCGATCGAGCAGACGATGATGCAGTTGTCCTTTTTGTCGCGGACAACTTCCATTTCATATTCTTTCCAGCCGATCAGGGATTCGTCGATCAGCAGCTCTTTGGTTGGCGACAGGTCCAGACCACGGGCGCAGATTTCTTCGAACTCTTCACGGTTGTAAGCGATACCGCCACCAGTGCCGCCCATGGTGAAGGACGGACGGATGATGCACGGAAAACCCAACGTCTCGAGGACTGCGTTGGCTTCTTCCATGCTGTGGGCGATACCGGAACGCGGGCAGGCCAGGCCGATGGATTTCATCGCCTTGTCGAAACGCGAACGGTCTTCAGCCTTGTCGATGGTGTCGGCGTTGGCACCGATCATCTCCACGCCGAACTTCTCCAGAACGCCTTCGCGCTCCAGATCCAGGGCGCAGTTCAGAGCAGTCTGGCCGCCCATGGTTGGCAACACTGCATCGGGACGTTCTTTTTCGATGATCTTGGCAACAGTCTGCCACTTGATCGGTTCGATGTACGTGGCGTCAGCCATGTCCGGGTCGGTCATGATGGTGGCCGGGTTGGAGTTCACCAGGATGACGCGGTAACCCTCTTCGCGCAGGGCCTTGCAGGCCTGGGCGCCGGAGTAGTCGAATTCGCAAGCCTGGCCGATAACGATCGGGCCAGCGCCAAGAATCAGGATGCTTTTAATGTCTGTACGTTTTGGCATGGGTTTGTCACTCAAATCCGCAGGTCAGTCGGCAAGCCGTCTTGATCGATTTCTGAAGTCTCGAGGGGGCCGCCGGTGTCGGGGCCGCCCTCGAAGGGCTTCTCTCTACAGTCTCAAGGCGAACGCTTAGCGTCGCTTGGCCATCTCGTTGATGAAGCGGTCGAACAGTGGCGCGACATCGTTCGGGCCCGGGCTCGCCTCAGGGTGACCCTGGAAGCTGAACGCACTTTTGTCGGTGCGCTCGATGCCTTGCAGGGTGCCGTCGAACAGCGATTTGTGAATCGCGCGAACGTTGGCAGGCAGGGTTTCTTCGTCTACCGCAAAACCGTGGTTCTGGCTGGTGATCATCACGACGCCCGTGTCCAGGTCCTGCACCGGGTGGTTGGCACCGTGGTGACCATGGCCCATTTTCAGGGTCTTGGCACCGGAGGCCAGCGCCAGCAACTGGTGACCGAGGCAGATGCCGAATACCGGAGTTTCGGTTTCCAGCACGTCCTTGATCGCCTGGATCGCGTAGTCGCACGGCTCCGGATCACCAGGGCCGTTGGACAGGAACACACCGTCCGGCTTCAGAGCCAGTACGTCAGCGGCCGGAGTTTGCGCCGGGACCACGGTAACGCGGCAGCCGCGCTCAACCAGCATGCGCAGAATGTTCAGCTTTACGCCAAAGTCGTAGGCAACGACGTGGTAAGGCAACTCGGAAGCTTCGATGGTCGCGTGGCTGTCGGTTTTCAGATCCCAGACAGTGGAGCGCCATTCGTATTGAGCCTTGGTGCTGACGACTTTCGCCAGATCCATTCCCTTGAGGCCCGGAAAGCCTTGCGCGGCAGCAATGGCGGCTTCTTCAGAGATGTTGTCACCGGCCATGATGCAGCCGTTCTGTGCACCTTTTTCACGCAGGATGCGGGTCAGACGACGGGTGTCGATACCGGCGATCGCCACAACATTGTTGGCTTTCAGGTAATCAGACAGGGACATCGTGTTGCGCCAGTTGCTCGCCACCAGCGGCAAGTCACGGATGACCAGACCAGCGGACCAGACGCGGTCGGACTCGGCGTCTTCGGGCGTGGTGCCGGTGTTGCCGATGTGCGGGTAAGTCAGGGTAACGATCTGTTGGGCGTAGGAAGGATCGGTAAGGATTTCCTGATAGCCGGTCATTGCGGTGTTGAACACCACCTCACCAACGGTTTGACCGTCGGCTCCAATGGCTTCGCCGCGAAAAATGCTGCCATCAGCAAGGGCAAGTATGGCTGGCTTAGTCAAGAAGACCTCCCGTAAATAACGCATGAAAGGGCGATCGCAGGTTGTAAAAAAGCGGAGTGACGTATGGACACGTCACCCCGCTTCTTCACTGAATTATTCTGCTCGCTTTTAGTGGACACACTAAAGCTGTAGCTTACAGAAAAAGGCTTTTTGGGTCCACCGCTAATGAGCCTAAAAGGCCGGAGAATGCGACAGGACGTCGCTCGGCGGAGAAAATCCAGCGCAAACAGGGCGTTTGCGCCGGGTTCAAACGATCAATCAACGCAGGTCGAGCACGTCTTGCATGTCGTACAGGCCCGGTTCGCGACCGTCCAGCCACAACGCCGCACGCACCGCGCCCTTGGCGAACGTCATGCGGCTCGACGCCTTATGGGTGATCTCCAGACGCTCACCCTCACAGGCGAACAGCACCGTGTGATCACCCACCACATCCCCACCACGAACCGTGGCAAAACCGATGGTTTCGCGCTCACGGGCACCGGTATGGCCTTCACGACCGTAGACCGCAACTTTCTGCAGATCACGATCCAGCGCACCGGCAATCACCTCACCCATGCGCAACGCCGTACCCGACGGCGCATCGATCTTGTGGCGGTGGTGAGCCTCGATGATTTCGATGTCGGCATCATCACCCAACACGCGCGCCGCCATGTCCAGCAGCTTCAGCGACAGATTGACCCCGACGCTGAAGTTGGACGCGAAGACGATAGGAATGTCCTTGCCCGCCTCGACCAGCAATTGCTTTTGCGCCGCATCCAGCCCGGTGGTGCCGATGACCATGGCCTTGCCTGCCTTACGACAGAACGCCAAATTTTTCAGCATCACTTCCGGCAGCGTGAAGTCGATCAATACATCGAATTCATCAGCGACCGCTTCCACATGACCGGAGAGCGGCACGCCAATTCGCCCCAGCGAAGCCAACTCACCGGCATCCACCCCGATCAGCGTGCTGCCAGGACGGACGACAGCGGCAGTCAACCCGGTCAGTGGCGCGCGCTGCTGCACGGCCTCCACCAGAATTTTACCCATGCGCCCGGCGGCGCCCATCACTGCAATACGTCGCATGCCCACTCCTTACAAGTCGCCGAAGAAGCGCTTCACACCGTCAAACCAACCCGTGGTTTTCGGCGAGTGGCTGTTGTCATCGGCCAGGGAGCTGCGGAACTCTTCCAGCAATTCGCGCTGACGACGATTCAGGTTGACCGGCGTCTCGACCGCTACACGGCACATCAAGTCGCCCGCACCACCGCCACGCACAGGAGCCACACCCTTGCCGCGCACGCGGAACTGCTTGCCGGTCTGGGTACCTTCAGGGATTTTCAGTTTGACGCGACCGTCGAGGGTCGGAATTTCCAGCTCGCCGCCCAGCGCTGCATCGACAAAGCTGATCGGCACTTCGCAGAACAGATGTTTGCCGTCACGCTGAAAGATGTCGTGCTCTCGCACGTTGATGACGACATACAGGTCACCAGTCGGACCACCCTGAGTACCCGCCTCGCCTTCGCCAGACAGACGAATGCGGTCGCCAGTATCGACGCCGGCCGGCACTTTGACCGACAGGGTTTTGTACTCTTCAACGCGGCCGTCACCGTGGCAGGAGTCGCACGGATCGGAAATGATCTTGCCCTGGCCATGGCAACGCGGGCAGGTCTGCTGCACCGAGAAGAAGCCCTGCTGCATGCGCACCTGACCAATGCCGCCACACGTCGGGCAAGTCGAAGGTGACGAGCCTTTTTTGGCACCCGAACCATCGCACGGCTTGCAATTGACCAGTGTCGGAACGCGGATATTCACGGTTGTGCCGCGCACCGCTTCTTCCAGATTCAGCTCCAGGGTGTAGCGCAAGTCGCTGCCACGCTGAGCCCCGCCACGGGAACCACCGCGACCGCCACCGAAGAAGTCACTGAAGACATCGCCAAAGATGTCGGAGAAGTTCTGACCACCGAAACCGGCACCGCCTCCCCCCATGCTTGGGTCGACACCGGCATGACCATACTGGTCGAACGCCGCTCGCTTGCTCGAGTCGGACAATACTTCGTAGGCCTCATTGGCCTCTTTGAACAGTTCTTCCGATGCTTTGTCATCGGGATTACGGTCCGGGTGATGCTTCATCGCCAAACGGCGATAGGCCTTTTTCAGGTCTGCGTCGCTCGCGCCACGCTCAACACCCAACACCTCGTAATAGTCACGCTTTGCCATAAGTCTTTGCACTCTTAAGGACGTTCGGCAAACCCCTCCTGAGCCTCGCCAAACTCGTTGAGCCCCAATACAGGCCCGGACCCAACTCACGTCAATTCAACGATCCTGGTCTGTGATTCATGCGGTACTTTCGACGTGAAAAGCAGGAGCATTTTCAGCCATACCGCCAGCATCCGAACGCTGTCGCATGCTGTAAAAATTCGCGTATTCCAGATACACCAACGCGGGAGCAAGCTCCCGCGCGGCGACATCCTACCAGTCACCGCCGAAAGGCAGTCAACCGGCCGACCAACAACTTACTTGTGGTCTTTGACTTCTTCGAACTCTGCATCGACCACGTCTTCAGGTTTCTCAGCCGATTCGCCTTGCGGGGCTGCACCATCAGCTGGCTGAGCCTGGTCGGCGTACATCTTCTGAGCAACCGGAGCCGAGAGTTTCGACAGCTCTTCAACCCTGGCTTCGATGGCAGCCTTGTCGTCGCCTTTAACAGCGGCTTCCAGAGCGACCACAGCGGCTTCGATCGCAGTCTTCTCTTCGGCGCTGACCTTGTCGCCAGCTTCGGAGACCATTTTGCGAGTCGAGTGAACCAGTGCATCACCTTGGTTACGGGCGACGGCCAGTTCTTCGAACTTGCGATCTTCGTCAGCGTTCGCTTCGGCGTCACGCACCATGCGCTCGATTTCTTCGTCGGACAGACCGGAGTTGGCCTTGATCACGATCGACTGAGTCTTGCCGGTGGCCTTGTCTTTCGCACCAACGTGCAGGATGCCGTTGGCATCGATGTCGAAAGTCACTTCGATCTGCGGCACGCCACGTGGAGCGGGTGGAATGTCGGCCAGGTCGAACTTGCCCAGGGATTTGTTTTGTGTGGCTTGCTTACGCTCACCTTGCAGAACATGAATGGTCACAGCGCCCTGGTTGTCGTCGGCAGTCGAGAACACTTGCGATTTCTTGGTAGGAATCGTGGTGTTTTTCTCGATCAGCGCGGTCATCACGCCACCCATGGTTTCGATACCCAGGGTCAGCGGGCTGACGTCGAGCAGCAGAACGTCTTTCACGTCGCCAGCCAGAACAGCGCCCTGAATCGCAGCACCCATGGCAACCGCTTCGTCCGGGTTAACGTCTTTACGTGCTTCTTTACCGAAGAAATCGGTTACCAGCTTCTGTACCAGCGGCATACGAGTCTGACCGCCGACCAGGATCACGTCGTTGATCGCGCCAACGTCCAGACCAGCGTCTTTCATGGCGATGCGGCAAGGTTCGATGGTGCGCTGAACCAGGTCTTCAACCAGAGCTTCGAGCTTGGCACGCGAGATCTTGACGTTCAGGTGCTTAGGACCGGTGGCGTCTGCAGTGATGTACGGCAGGTTCACGTCGGTCGACTGAGCGGACGACAGCTCGATCTTGGCTTTCTCAGCGGCTTCTTTCAGGCGCTGCATGGCCAGCGGATCACCTTTGAGGTTCATGCCGCTTTCTTTCTTGAATTCGTCCACGAGGTAGTCGATCAGACGAATGTCGAAGTCTTCACCGCCCAGGAACGTGTCACCGTTGGTGGCCAACACTTCGAACTGGTGCTCGCCGTCAACTTCAGCGATCTCGATCACCGAAACGTCGAAAGTACCGCCACCCAGGTCGTAAACGATCACGGTGTGATCGCCCTTGGCCTTGTCCATACCGTAAGCCAGAGCGGCGGCGGTTGGTTCGTTGATGATACGTTTTACGTCCAGACCGGCGATGCGGCCGGCGTCTTTGGTCGCCTGACGCTGGCTGTCGTTGAAGTAAGCCGGAACGGTGATTACCGCCTCAGTCACTGGCTCGCCGAGGTAATCTTCGGCGGTCTTCTTCATTTTCTTCAGAATTTCAGCCGAGATTTGTGGCGGGGCCATTTTCTGGCCGTTTACTTCAACCCAAGCGTCGTTGTTGTCAGCCTTGACGATCTTGTAAGGGACCATCTGAATGTCTTTCTGCACAACTTCTTCGTCGAAACGACGACCGATCAGACGCTTTACGGCGTACAGAGTGTTGTGCGGGTTGGTAACAGCCTGACGCTTGGCCGACTGACCTACCAGAATTTCGCCATCGTTGGCGTAAGCGATGATCGACGGCGTGGTACGCGCGCCTTCAGCGTTTTCAATAACTTTTGCTTTGCCGTTTTCCAGCACGGAGACGCAGGAGTTGGTAGTCCCCAGGTCGATACCGATAATTTTGCCCATGTTAACTCTCCCGAAACTTTGGATTTGGATGCCGCAGCAGTGGTGGCTAACTGCGGTAGCACTTAAACGCTTGACTTCTAAATGGGGGCCTTGCGGCTAATTTCAAGCCTGCTCATCAATAGAAGGCGAAACTGGCGCAGGCGCCTTGCTGACCACGACCATGGCCGGGCGCAACAAGCGGCCGTTGAGCTGGTAGCCCTTCTGGAACACCTTCAGAACGCTGTTCGGCTCTACGTCGGCGCTTTCCTGCATGGCCATCGCCTGATGGTGAACGGCATTGAACGGTTCGCCATGCGGATCGATCGCTTCAAGCTGATAACGCTTGAGGGTGTCGTGGAACATTTTCAGCGTCAGCTCGATCCCCTCGCGCATCGGACGAATACTTTCGTCGTCCGGGTTCGACAGCTCGAGGCCGCGCTCCAGGCTGTCGACAATCGGCAACAGATCGCTGGCGAATTTTTCCAGCGCAAACTTATGCGCTTTCTCGACGTCTTGCTCGGCACGACGACGGACGTTCTGCAGATCAGCGGCAACACGCAGAGACTGATCCTGCGCGGCGGCCAATTGCTCTTCGAGCACTTGTACACGGGTCGCCAGGTCGTCACCCGAACCCTCGGGCGCTGGATTGGCTTCTGGGTTTTGCTTATCTACTGTCTGTTCGTCAGCCATAGAATTCTCCTTTCAATATCGTCCGCGAGTTCGACTCGCGCTTCTGTCCCGATATATGGGGCCGCAAAATCAGGCTTCAAGGGGCTTCAATGATTAACCCTACAAAAAAGTGCCGCTTTCTCATTCCTCAATGCACTAAGAAATTTTTCCGTTCAAGCGAATCGAGCTAAGAGGGGGCATTGTCAGCCCGAAACAAAACACTGTATAAATAACCAGACCTAAAGCCTGGGAGCGGCCTTTATGCTGGTGCACCTGTCTGTACACAACTACGCCATCGTTGAACATCTCGATCTCGAACTCGATCGCGGGATGAGCGTGATCACAGGGGAAACCGGCGCAGGCAAATCGATCATGCTCGACGCCCTGGGCCTGACCCTTGGCGATCGTGCCGACAGTGGCGTAGTGCGCCCGGGCGCCGACAAGGCCGATATTCTGGCGACTTTCGACCTGATCGATATCCCCGAAGCCCGCGCCTGGCTAGCCGAACGCGACCTGGACATCGACGGCCCCTGCATCCTGCGCCGGGTCATCACCTGCGAAGGTCGTTCGCGCGGCTATATCAACGGCACGCCCTGCCCGCTGGGTGATCTCAAGGCTCTCGGCGAATTGCTGATCGATATCCATAGCCAGCATGAACACCAGTCCCTGCTGAAAACCGACACCCATCGCCGACTGCTGGACGAATACGCCGGCGCTACCGACCTGGCGCGCCAAGTGCATCTGGCCGCGCAGCGTTGGCGCCAGACACGCCAGGAGCTGGAGCGCCTCTCCAATTCCGGCGACGAACAACGCGCGCGCCATCAACTGCTCAGCTACCAGCTCGAAGAACTGGAAAATCTCGGCCTCGGCGATAACGAACTCGAGCAGTTGGAGCAGGAACACAAAAACCTGACCAACGCCGAAACCTTGCTGGGTATTTGTCGACAAGTGGTCGAGCAATGCAGCGAAAGTGATTCCGGCAACGTGCTGAATGCGCTGACCGCCAGCCTCAATCGCTTATCGAGTGTGAACAATTCGGTCGGCGCACTGGGCGAAGCAAGCAGCTTGCTGACCAGCGCGCAGATCCAGGTTGAAGAAGCCGTTGGTGAACTCAATCGCTTCCTTGATAACTTCGATGCCGACCCGGCTCGCCTGCAATATCTGGAAGAGCGACTGGATGCCATTTACACGCTGGCGCGCAAGCACAGGATTCAACCAACCGAAGTCAGTGAAATGCAGCAGAAACTGCTGGATGAAATCGAAACGCTCAATGCCAACGACGAATCCATCGAGCGCTTGAGCGAAGAGCTAGCCTCTTATGCTCGCCATTATCAGGAGAAGGCCCGCGAGCTGAGTGATTTGCGCCATCAGGCCGCCGGCAGCCTCGCCAGCGCGGTAGAGCAGGAAATTCAACGCCTGGGCATGCCGGGCGGGCGGTTCACCATTGAGCTGCGCGCCAATAGCAGCGAAGAACTTCTGCCCAACGGGCTGGAGCAAGTCGAACTGCTGGTCAGCGCCAACCCCGGCCAACCCCTGAAGGCATTGGCGAAAGTGGCGTCCGGTGGCGAACTGTCACGTATCAGCTTGGCAATTCAAGTGATTACCGCGCAAACCTCCCGCGTACCCACACTGGTATTCGACGAGGTGGACGTAGGCATTGGCGGTCCGACCGCTGAAATTGTCGGCCAATTGCTTCGCCGTCTGGGTGAACGCGGACAGGTTCTGACAGTGACGCACTTGCCACAAGTGGCGGCGCAAGGTCACCAACACCTGTTTGTACACAAGGTACGGGGCGAACAGGCAACCCATACTGCTGTCTCCAAGCTGAGCAAGAACGACCGAATAGAAGAAGTGGCACGCATGCTGGGCGGCATCGACCTGACCAAGGAATCCTTGGCGCATGCGAAAAAGATGGTCGTCACCGCCAAAGTTTAAAGATGACACAAAGCACGAAGGCGACCCTTGGGTCGCCTTCGCTCGTTTCGCGAACCTGAAATTCGCGCGACATGCTTACTTTTTCTTGCGTACGTACAGCACCAGGTTGTGATCCACCAACTCGACACCGTGCTCCTCGGCAATTGCATTCTGGAGTTTTTCGATTTCCACGCTGATGAACTCGACGACTTCACCGGTTTCAACGTTAACCATATGGTCGTGGTGCCCACCGTCGGCCAATTCGAATACCGCGTGGCCACCGTCGAAGTTGTGACGGACCACGAGACCAGCCGCTTCAAACTGGGTCAGAACACGGTAAACCGTGGCCAGACCGACGTCCTCGCCAGCTTCCATCAACGCCTTGTAGACGTCCTCGGCACTCATGTGACGCTGCTCGGTAGAGTCGAGCATTTGCAGGATCTTGACCCGTGGCAGGGTCACTTTCAGACCGGCTTTGCGTAGTTCGCTATTTTCAACCATGGTTAGCTTTCTCGCGATGCTGCTTCGCAGCTTCTCTTAATGCGGGTATGATCGGCGTTTACGTTGTCCCAGCCAAGATAGTGGAAGTCGCCCACCGATGCAAAACACCAAGCTCTTGCTAACCAGTTTCACCTTTGTGGGACTGCTCGCACTCGCCGGTTGTTCATTCCCCGGGGTTTACAAAATCGACATCCAGCAGGGCAATGTCGTCACGCAGGACATGATAGACCAGTTACGCCCGGGAATGACCCGGCCGCAAGTACGGTTTATCATGGGTAACCCCCTGCTTACCGACACGTTCCATGCCAATCGCTGGGATTATCTGTACAGCCTGCAACCGGGTGGCGGTGAACGCCAACAGGAACGCATCAGCGTTATTTTTAACTCAAACGACCAGCTTGTCAGCCTGTCTGGTGACTTCATGCCGGGCGTAAGCCGTGACGAAGCCATTCTCGGCAAGGACAGTGGCACTACTGTGACCGCTCCTGCTGAAAACGCCGAGAAGCCAAAACCGGAAAAACCGGTCAAGCCAGGTTCCATGCTGGATCAGATCCAGAAGGAAGTCGATGGTGTAGAAACCGTTCCGGTTCCGACACCAGAGCCGCTGGACACCTCGCCGCAATAATTGGCGAGGCAATAAAAAACCCGGGAATTCCGGGTTTTTTATTGCCTGCAGATTGGCTTGCTTACTGATTTCGAGCTTTGGCTTCAGCTGCTTTAGCCGCACGCAAACGCCGAACCTCTTTGGGGTCGGCGAGCAGCGGCCGGTAAATCTCGATTCGATCCCCCGCCTGAACCAGCCTTGCATCCGGATCAGAAACCACTTTGCCAAAAATCCCCAGAGGACACTCAGACAGATTCAACTCGGGAAACTCGATATCAATACCCGAGGCAAACACCGCCGATCGCACGGTCGCCCCCTCAACCAAGCTGACCGTACGCAGCACCTGACGATCAACGGCCGCAAATACGACCTCTATCTCGATCATCGATTCAACCATGCATCTGCTTGGCACGCTGGCAGAACGCATCCACCAGGGTATTCGCAGCCTGATTGAACAGCGGCCCCAGCGTGGCGCGCACTAGCGGCCCCGCGTAGTCGAAGGACAGATCCAAACTGATCTTGCAGGCCTTCTCGTTCAACACCTTGAACACCCATACGCCGTGCAACTGATTGAAAGGGCCCTCTTCGAGATTCATTTCGATCGATTGCCCAGGTACCAGCGTGTTGCGCGTCACGAAATGCTGACTGAGGCCACCCTTGGCCACGCCCACGCTGGCACGCATATGCTCGGGCGAGCTTTCCAGCACTTCAGCCGACGAGCACCACGGTAAAAACTCCGGATAACGCGCCACGTCGTTGACCAGGTCGTAAAGAAATTGCGCCGGGTACGGCAGCAGCGCCGATCGTTGAATATGTGTCGTCATGTAAGCGTCACTTCCAGAGCTGGGTGGCAAACACTACAAGAATGCCGATGGGCGCCACATAGCGCATCAAGAACAAAGACAGGGCAAACAGCGCCGGGTTACGAGTCGACAACTCGTCACGCACCGCATCACGCCCCATCACCCACCCGGCAAACAGCACGAAACACAACCCACCCAGCGGCAACATGATCCGCGAGGTGAAGAAATCGATCACACCGAAGAAATCAAGGCCACTCTGCGCGCCCCATTGGTAGAGATGGAACATCCCGCCTTCGCTCACGAAAAACTTGGCTTCCTTCCAGATATTGAAGGAGAACACCGTGCCCAAACCGACGAACCAGCAGGTGAATGCCAGCCAGAATGTCACCCAGGCACGCCTGACTTTCGTGCGTTCCACCAGGTAGGCAACCATGGGCTCAAGTAACGAAATTGCCGAACTCCAAGCCGCAACCGCCACCAGAACAAAGAACACAACGCCCATCAACTGACCGAAAGCCACATTACCAAAAGCGAATGGCAGACTGACGAACATCAGGCCTGGCCCCTCGCTAGGGTTCAGTCCGCCGGCGAACACAATAGGAAACAAGGCCAGACCGGCCACCAGCGAAACAAACGTGTCGAGCAATGCCACGCCGACAACCGTGCCGGACAATGACGCACTCTTGGGCATGTAGGCGCCGTAGATCATGATCGAGCCAACGCCCACGCTCAAAGAGAAGAACGCGTGGCCCATGGCGGGCAGCAAACCGTCGAGGACTTTTTCCGGGTGAAAGTCGAACATGAAATGCACGCCTTCCATGAAATGCCCAGTGGTCATGCTGTACCCCAGCAGCACCAGAATCATCACGAACAGCAGCGGCATCATGATCCGCAGGCTGCGCTCAAGCCCTGCAACCACGCCCTTGGCGATGACGAGCGCGGACAGCAGCATAAAAATCGTGTGCCAAAGTGTCAGACGCCAAGGATCGGCTATGACATTGCCAAAATAGGCACCGACCTGATCAGCCGTAGCGCCCTGAAAGTCGCCGCGCCCCATGTCGATGATGTAATCCAGCGACCAGCCACCGACCACACTATAGAAAGACAGAATCAGCAATGCCGTGATCATCCCGGCAAACGCCCCCCACGACCACTTGGGCGAGTGCCCAGCCTCAAGCGCCAGCACCTTCAGGGCATTCGCCGGACTTTGCCGGGCGCGCCGGCCTATCAGGGTTTCAGCGAGCATGACAGGGATGCCGATCAGTGCGATGCACACCAGAAACATCAATACGAACGCGCCGCCGCCGTACATCCCGACCATGTAGGGGAATTTCCAGATACTACCCAGTCCCACGGCCGAACCGGTCGCGGCGAGTATGAATACCCAGCGGCTAGCCCAACTGCCGTGGACAGAAACCTTGTCTGTCGACATCGTTTATCACGCCCAAGCGTTAGAAAAAGAGGCCGCATTGTCCGGCATTCACTCAACCTGCTCAAGCACGCAGCATCACCGTAGCCGACGGCCATTTATCTCCATATAATGCCGCCCCTATGGCTAAACAGAAGAAACACCCAACAGGGACCATCGCGCAGAACAAAAAAGCGCGACACGATTACTTCATCGAGCATAAGTTCGAGGCCGGTCTGGTCCTGGCCGGCTGGGAAGTAAAAAGTCTGCGGGCAAGCAAGCTGCAACTGGTCGACAGTTATGTGCTGCTCAAGGATGGCGAGGCGTGGCTGCTCGGCAGTCACATCACGCCTCTGATGACCGCCAGCACCCACGTCATCGCTGACCCGGTGCGCACTCGCAAATTGCTGCTCAATCGCCGCGAGCTTGAAAAACTCGCCGCCGCTGTGCAGCAAAAGGGTTACGCCTGCGTATGCCTGTCCTGGTACTGGAGCAAGCACATGGTCAAGTGTGAGATCGCTCTGGGTAAGGGCAAGAAGGAATACGACAAGCGTGACACCGAGCGTGAACGCGATGCAGGTCGTGAGTTGCAGCGTGCCGTGCGCAACAAGGGCAAGGAAGACTGAGTCTTTCTGCCTGAAAAGATCGCAGCCGGCGGCAATTCCTACAGGGAAATACATCTCCCACACGCAGGAACTGCCGCCGGTGCGATCTTTTGCTTTTAAAAAAGCTACTTCCCCTTTCGCCGCTCCGCTCGCGCCATGCGCTGAACCTCTTGCCGCACCTCTTCCAGCACTTCCTGCACATACAGAATGTGTCGGCTGGAAACTTCCCGCGCCTGCTCCGCGCGCCCCTCAATAATCGCCAGATACAATTCCCGATGCTGAGTGATCAGCATGTCGCGGGTTTCCGTGCGCTGCTTGTACATGCCGCCAATATTAGTCACGACGTTGCGCTTGAGCAGATCGAACAGCCCGCGAATGGTGTGCAGCAACACGGCGTTGTGACTGGCCTCGGCAATCGCCAGGTGAAATTTCGCGTCCGCAGCGCCCTCCTCCGCACGACTGATTTCGTCGTGTCGCGAATAGCAGTCCTGCAGCTCATCGAACGCAGCGGTCAATCGTTCACGATCAACGTCGGTAGCACGTAATGCAGCGTAATAGGCACACGATGCCTCCAGAGTGTGGCGAAATTCCAGCAGATCGCGCTGCGCCTCAGGGTTGCTTTCAAGCAATTGCAACAGCGGATCGCTGAACGTTGAACCCAGACTCTCAACCACATAGTTGCCGCCGCCCTGGCGACTGACCAGCAGACCTTTGGCCGCCAGTTTCTGAATCGCCTCGCGCAGCGACGGGCGGGATACGCCAAATTGTTCGGCCAGCGTGCGCTCCGCCGGAAGCCGTTCACCGGACTTCAACGTGCCCTCGAGAATCATCCCCTCAAGTCGCTCGACAATATCGTCAGACAAACGGCGCTGACGTATCTGATCAAACCCCATAACTCATTTCTCCACGACCCCGGCCGCTCGCCGGGCTCTCTATTCTGGCCTATCGGCGCCTTGCCGACACCTATCAGACGACATTGGCCCGAACCGGATCAGATGCGATCTGCACCGCTTGTTCGACAAAAGTTTCAGGGCGACAAATTGACACACCGATATAAAGGCTTTTACCCTAGCCAACAGCGATTGTAAATTGGTCTTACCAATTATCCAAGAACGCTGACAGTGCCTGACCAACAACAATTAGGGGCCACCCCATATGCAAACCTGGCAACAGCTCTACAGCCCGCTCGGCAGTCTCGGCGTGTCCGCACTCGCGGCCGTCATTCCCATCGTTTTCTTTTTCCTCGCCTTGGCGGTATTCCGCCTCAAAGGTCATATAGCCGGCAGCATCACGCTCGCCCTGTCGATTGCCGTGGCGATCTTCGCGTTCCAGATGCCGGTCGACATGGCCTTCGCCGCTGCCGGGTATGGCTTCGCCTACGGTCTATGGCCGATTGCCTGGATCATTGTCGCGGCGGTATTCCTCTACAAACTGACCGTCAAAAGTGGTCAGTTCGAGGTTATTCGCAGCTCGGTGCTGTCGATCACTGACGACCAGCGCTTGCAGGTGCTGCTGATCGGTTTCTGCTTCGGTGCATTCCTCGAAGGGGCCGCCGGTTTCGGCGCGCCGGTGGCGATTACCGCCGCCCTCCTCGTCGGACTGGGTTTCAACCCGCTGTATGCCGCAGGTTTGTGCCTGATCGCCAACACAGCCCCCGTCGCGTTCGGCGCACTGGGGATTCCGATCATCGTGGCCGGCCAGGTCACGGGGATCGACGCATTCAAGATCGGCGCCATGGCCGGTCGCCAACTGCCATTGCTGTCGTTATTTGTACCGTTCTGGCTGGTGTTCATGATGGATGGCCTGCGCGGCGTCCGTGAGACCTGGCCAGCTGCGCTGGTTGCGGGCTTGAGCTTTGCCGTCACCCAGTACTTCACCTCCAACTTCATTGGCCCGGAACTGCCGGACATCACGTCGGCCCTGGTCAGCCTGATTTCCCTGACCTTGTTCCTGAAAGTCTGGCAGCCGAAACGCAGCGCCGACGCGCAAATCGCCGGCGCCACGTCGAGCGCAACCATCACCGCCAGCGTCGGCGGTTTCGGCCAGAAGCGCACCACCGTAGCTTCGCCCTACAGCCTGGGGGAAATATTCAAAGCCTGGTCGCCGTTCCTGATCCTCACCGTGCTGGTGACCATCTGGACCCTCAAGCCATTCAAGGCGATGTTCGCCGCCGGCGGCTCGATGTACAGCTGGGTATTCAACTTTGCAATTGCGCACCTCGATCAACTGGTGATCAAAACCGCACCGATCGTGGCAACGCCCACGGCGATTGCGGCGGTGTTCAAATTCGACCCGATTTCCGCGACCGGCACGGCGATCTTCTTCTCCGCACTGATCTCGATGCTGGTACTTAAGATCAACGTTAAAACTGGTCTTACCACTTTTAAAGAGACACTGTTCGAGCTGCGCTGGCCCATTCTGTCGATTGGCATGGTGTTGGCGTTTGCTTTCGTCACCAATTACTCCGGCATGTCTTCCACCATGGCGCTGGTATTGGCCGCGACCGGCGCTGCATTCCCGTTCTTCTCGCCGTTCCTCGGCTGGCTTGGTGTGTTCCTCACCGGCTCCGATACCTCGTCCAACGCCCTGTTCAGCTCGTTGCAGGCCACCACCGCCCACCAGATCGGTGTCAGCGATGTGTTGCTGGTAGCCGCAAACACCAGCGGCGGCGTGACCGGCAAGATGATCTCGCCACAATCGATCGCCGTGGCCTGCGCCGCGACGGGCCTGGTGGGCAAGGAGTCGGATCTGTTCCGCTTCACCCTCAAGCACAGCCTATTCTTTGCAACGATTGTCGGCCTGATCACTTTGGCTCAGGCCTACTGGTTCACTGGCATGCTGGTGCACTAAAACCGGCAAGAAGCCTACAAGCGACATGGAAATAACCGACGCCGGTTCGTGATTCCGGCGTCAGCAATTCACAACCCGGTCTGTAAGGCTGCTGAAAGCAACGCGCTCTATATTCAGCAGCCTCAGCGGACGGATAACCGGGATCACCCGGAGACACGCCTGATGAGCGAGCTTTTTTACAACGCGGTGCCGAACGCAACCCGCGTTGCACCGCCACTGCCCGAACCTCGGCAATACCCCAGCGAGAAACCCTCGCAGGTCTACCTGTTCGGGACGTGTGTAGTCGACCTCTTCTACCCGGAAGCTGGGATGGACGCGATCCATTTGCTGGAGCGCGAAGGGATCCGGGTCGAGTACCCGCAAGGGCAGAGCTGCTGCGGACAACCGGCCTACACCTCGGGTTACACCGAGCAGGCACGGACGGTGGCGCGCTCACAACTGGCGCTGTTTGCCGGGGATTATCCGGTGGTCGTGCCGTCGGGCTCCTGTGCCGGCATGCTGCGAGAACATTACGCCGACTTGTTCAAGGACGAGCCGGACACACTCAAACAGGTTCAGGCCCTCGCGGCCCGTACCTATGAGTTAGCGGAGTTTCTGCTGTTCGTCTGCAAGGTGCAGCTCAAGGACAGCGGCGCACCGGTGAAAGTCGCGCTGCACACCTCGTGCTCAGCGCGCCGCGAGATGAACACTCACCTGCATGGCCGAGAGTTGTTGGCGCAGTTGAGCAACGTGGAACGGGTCAATCACGACCACGAAAGCGAATGCTGTGGCTTCGGTGGGACATTCAGCGTCCGTATGCCAGACATTTCCGGCGCGATGGTGGCTGACAAGACCCGAGCGCTGAAGGAATCCGGTGCACACAAGGTGTTGAGTGCGGACTGCGGCTGTTTGATGAACATCAACGGTTCGCTGGAAAAACAGAAAGAAGCGCTGCGCGGCCAACACCTGGCGAGTTTCCTCTGGCAACGAACCGGGGGTGCGCAATGAGTACCTCGGCGATTATTCCTACGATCACCGTAGAAGAAGATTTCCGCACCCGGGCGCACAACGCCTTGGGTGATCCGCAGCTACGGAACAACTTCCGTACGGCGATGGATTCACTGATGACCAAACGGGCAGCGGCTTTCAGCGATGCCCACGAAAGAGAACACTTGCGTGCTCTGGGCAACTCGATCAGAGCCCGCGCGCTCTCCAAGTTGCCCGACCTGCTCGAGCAACTGGAACAAAACCTGACCCGCAACGGTGTGACAGTGCACTGGGCGGAAACGGTGGACGAAGCCAATGGCATCGTCTTGTCGATCATCCGCGCTCACGAGGCGCGGCAAGTGATCAAGGGCAAATCGATGGTCAGCGAAGAGATGGAGATGAACCATTTCCTCGAGGCTCAAGACATTGAATGTCTGGAGTCCGACATGGGGGAATACATCGTCCAGCTCGACCACGAGAAGCCTTCACACATCATTATGCCGGCGATCCACAAGAATGCCGGTCAGGTCGCGTCCTTGTTCCACGACAAACTTGGCGTGGAATACACCAAGGACGTTGACCAACTCATTCAGATCGGTCGCAGAGTCCTGCGGCAGAAATTCTTCGAAGCGGACATCGGCGTCTCCGGCGTCAACTTCGCCGTGGCCGAAACCGGCACCTTGCTGCTGGTGGAAAACGAAGGCAACGGGCGCATGACCACCACCGTGCCCCCCGTCCACATCGCCGTCACCGGTATCGAAAAAGTCGTGGAAAACCTGCGCGACGTGGTCCCGCTGCTATCGCTGCTGACCCGCTCGGCGCTGGGCATTCCAATCACCACTTACGTCAACATGATCTCCGGTCCACGCAAGGAACATGAACTCGACGGCCCGCAGGACGTGCATCTGGTGTTGCTCGACAACGGTCGCAGCCAAGCCTTCGCCGACAGTGAACTGCGCCAGACCTTGAACTGCATCCGCTGCGGCGCCTGCATGAACCATTGCCCGGTCTACACCCGGGTCGGCGGTCACACCTATGGTGAGGTGTATCCGGGGCCAATCGGCAAAATCATCACCCCGCACATGGTCGGTCTGGCGAAGGTTCCAGACCACCCGAGCGCCTCGTCGTTGTGCGGCGCGTGCGGCGAAGTGTGCCCGGTAAAAATTCCTATCCCGGCATTGCTGCGTCGCCTACGCGAAGAGAACGTCAAAGCCCCCGACAGCCCTCATCAAGTGATGCGCGGTCAGGGCAGCAAGTACTCGCGCAAGGAACGTTTCATCTGGAACGCCTGGGCGAAACTCAACAGCTCGCCGACCCTGTATCGGTTATTCGGTTTCTTCGCCACGCGCCTGCGCGCCCTGGCGCCGAGCAATGTCGGCCCATGGACGCAGAACCACAGTGCACCGAAACCCGCCGCCCGCTCATTGCATGACATGGCCCGCGAGCATCTGGCCAAACAGGGAGATCGCTGATGAGTGCCAAGCAAAATATCCTCGGCAAACTGCGCAAAAGTCTGACCGGCACCACGCCGATTGCTGACGACTTCGACGTCGATCTGGTGACTCAGCCTTACACCTACAGCGCCGAACAACGCATCCCGCAACTGCGCAAGCTGATGGAAGCGGTGCACACCGAAATCCATCTGACCTCAGACGCAGAGTGGCCGGCACAGCTCCAGCAATTGCTGCGCGACCGTCAATTGCCCAGCCTGTTGATCGCACCGACGACAGCGCACGGGCAACGAGTCACGCAGCACTGGGCGAACAATCCTGACCTGCCAACGCTGAAATCCTACAACCGGCCGATGGAAGAATGGAAAGCCGAGTTGTTCAACGACACCCCGGCCAGCCTCACCGGCACCCTCGGCGCCATAGCGGCAACAGGTAGCCTGATTCTCTGGCCGACCCGCGAAGAACCGCGCCTGATGAGCCTGGTGCCGCCGGTGCATTTCGCTCTGCTCAAGGCCAGCGAAATCCGCGACAACTTCTATCAGGTGCAGCAAGAATTTGAATGGGCTCAGGGCATGCCGACCAACGCGCTGCTGGTGTCCGGCCCATCGAAAACCGCTGACATCGAACAAGTGCTGGCCTATGGCGCCCACGGCCCGAAAGACCTGGTGGTATTGATTCTGGAGGACCGATGAGTCTACCGGCGGCTTTCCTGCGCGATGCGCAGCAACTGATTCCGGCTGATCGACGCTTTGACGATCCGCTATCAACCCTGGCTTTTGGCACCGACGCGAGTTTCTATCGGCTGATCCCCAAACTGGTGATCCGCGTCGAGTCCGAAGACGAAGTGGTGACCCTGCTGAAACTGGCTCAACGCGACCGTGTACCGGTCACGTTCCGCGCCGCCGGCACCAGCCTGTCGGGGCAGGCGATCAGCGATTCGGTTTTGATCGTGCTTGGGGATAACTGGAACGCTCGCGAAATTCGTGGCCAGGGCACGCAAATCCGTCTGCAACCGGGCGTGATCGGTGCCCAGGCCAACGCCTGGCTGGCGCCATTCGGACGCAAGATCGGCCCCGATCCCGCCTCGATCAATGCCTGCAAAATTGGCGGTATCGTGGCCAACAATGCCAGCGGCATGTGCTGCGGCACCGCGCAAAACACCTATCACACCCTGGCCGGCCTGCGCCTGGTTCTGGCCGACGGCACGCGCCTTGATACTGAAGATGCCCACAGTGTGGCGGCGTTTCGCGCGAGCCACGGCGATCTGCTCGAACGTTTGGCGACGCTCGGTCGCGAGACTCGCGCCAATGCCGAACTGGCCGAGAGAATCCGCCATAAATATCGTCTGAAAAATACCACTGGCCTGTCGCTCAACGCCTTGGTGGACTTCGATGAGCCTGTGGATATCCTGAGCCACTTGCTGGTCGGTTCCGAAGGCACTCTCGGCTTTATCAGCGCGGTGACTTACGACACCGTTATCGATCATCCGAACAAGGCCTCGGCGCTGATCGTGTTCCCGGATGTGGAAACCTGCTGCAACGCGGTCACCGTACTGAAAAGCCAACCGGTGTCGGCGGTGGAACTGCTGGATCGGCGCAGCCTGCGTTCGGTGCAGAGCAAACCGGGCATGCCTGCTTTCGTACAGCAACTGTCGAACAATGCCTGTGCGTTATTGATCGAATCCCGCGCGGCTTCTTCGTCATTACTGCAGGAACAACTGGCGCAGATCATGGCGTCACTCAGTGGTTTCCCGGTGGAGAAACAGGTCGACTTCACTGAAGACCCGGTCGAGAACGCCCGCCTCTGGGCAATCCGCAAAGACACCTTCCCCGCCGTCGGCGCCGTGCGCAAAACCGGTACCACGGTGATCATCGAAGACGTGACCTTCCCGGTCGAGCAACTGGCAATCGGTGTGAACCGCTTGATCGAACTGTTCGACAAACATGCCTACGACGAAGCGATCCTTTTCGGACACGCACTGGAAGGCAATCTGCACTTCGTTTTCACCCAAGGCTTCAACAGCGCGGAAGAAGTCGCACGCTACCAAGCGTTCATGGACGACGTCGCGCAATTGGTGGCCGTGGAGTTCGGCGGCTCGCTCAAGGCCGAACACGGCACCGGGCGCAACATGGCGCCGTTCGTTGAGCTGGAATGGGGCAGCGACGCGTATCAACTGATGTGGCAGCTCAAACGCCTGCTCGACCCCAACGGCATCCTCAACCCTGATGTGGTGCTCAGCGAAGACCCGCAGATCCACCTCAAACACCTGAAACCGCTGCCGGCGGCCGACGAGATTGTGGACAAGTGCATTGAGTGCGGCTTCTGCGAACCGGTCTGCCCGTCGAAAGGCCTGACCCTCAGCCCGCGCCAGCGCATCGTGATCTGGCGCGACATTCAGGCGAAAAAACGTGCCGGCATCGACACCACCGAACTGGAAGAAGCCTACGAATACCAAGGCATCGAGACCTGCGCCGCGACGGGTTTGTGTGCGCAACGATGCCCTGTAGGCATCAACACCGGCGAACTGGTGAAAAAGCTTCGCGGTCGACACGCAACGCATCAGAAAACTGCCGACTGGATCGAAGGAAATTTCGCTAAGACCCTGCAAGGGGCACGCTTCACCCTGCACGTAGCCAACGGCGCGCGAATGCTGCTCGGTGCGCCGCGTCTGACCAAGCTTTCGGCAACCCTGACGCGCCTGTCCAAGGGCCAAGTGCCTCTGTGGACGAGCGCGATGCCGCAACCGGAGAAAGCCATTCGCTTCAGCCCGAGCGTGTCGGACGAACGCCCACGCGTGGTGTATCTGGCGGCGTGTGTGTCGAGGGTCATGGGCCCGGCGGCGGGCGATAAAGAGCAGATGTCGCTGTACGACAAAACCCGTGGCTTGCTGGAAAAGGCCGGTTACCAGGTCGTCTTCCCGGACAATCAGGACAACCTCTGCTGCGGTCAGCCCTTCGCTTCAAAGGGCTATGCGGAGCAGGCCGAACACAAGCGGCAAGAACTCATCAGCGCCTTGCTCCACGCCAGTCGCGGCGGGCTTGATCCGATCTATTGCGATACCAGTCCGTGTACGTTGCGACTGGTGCAGGACGTCGCCGATGTGCGTCTGGATCTGTACGACCCGGTGCGTTTCATCCGTACGCACCTGCTTGATCGGCTGGACTTCACGCCTCAGGACGCACCGATTGCAGTGCATGTGACGTGCAGCACTCAGCACCTGGGCGAAAGCCAGGCGCTGATCGATCTGGCGCGCAAGTGCAGCAAAACCGTGGTGATTCCGGAGGGTATTCATTGCTGTGGCTTTGCCGGCGACAAGGGCTTCACCACACCGGAACTGAACAGCCACTCGCTGCGCACACTCAAGGACGCAGTGCAGCATTGCAGTGAAGGGATTTCCACCAGCCGCACGTGCGAAATCGGCCTGACGCAGCATGGCGGGATCGACTATCACGGCTTGGTTTATCTGGTCGATCGAGTCACACGAGCCAAATCTGCCTGATCCATTTGTATGGAAAAGGGGCTATTTCGCCCCTTTTCAAGGCGAGCAGAGAGGTGTCTCGGCTTTTTCATACCGAACGTAAAAAAAAACGAATTCCTCTGCGCAGCCGCAGTCGATTAATCAAGCCCTAAACGAACGTGGCTTGTTCCGACCTCGGCAGAGCCGCCAGATCGTCCGGCAGCACCGAGACCAACTGTTCAAGGAGATACCCATGAAACGCACTGCTTTTGCTGGTTTGTTTATTTCCGCCGCACTGCTGGCCTCCCCCGTGTTTGCTGCGGACAACGATCTGTGCACCTCAAAACTGCAAGAACTCAAAGACAAGGTCACGTCCCTCCCGGCCACGTCGGAAAACACCACCATGGACATCAAGCGCATGCAGGGCGACGCGGAGATGGCGCAAAAAGCGGGTGATGACAAGAAATGCATCGCCTCGGCCACGCAAGCGCTGCAACGCGTAGACAATCTGGCCAACGAACCCGCCAACTAATGACAGCGTGGCCAACCTTCGGGTTGGCCTTCCCCTGTCGTTTGGCGTACACTGCGCAGGCTTGTTGCTCATCAAGATGTACAGAGCAATGAGTTCGGGGCCGTTTAGGATTCGACGCCGGTTGCGAAACTTTAGGTGCATGCCGAGTTGGTAACAGAACTCGTAAATCCACTGTTGCAACTTCTTATAGTTGCCAATGACGAAACCTACGGGGAATACGCTCTCGCTGCGTAAGCAGCCTTAGCCTTCCCTTCTGGTACCTTCGGGTCCAGCAATCATCAGGGGATGTCTGTAAACCCAAAATGATTGTCATATAGAACAGAATCGCCGTGCAGTACGTTGTGGACGAAGCGGCTAAAACTTACACAACTCGCCCAAAGCACCCTGCCCGTCGGGTCGCTGAGGGTTAACTTAATAGACACGGCTACGCATGTAGTACCGACAGCGGAGTACTGGCGGACGGGGGTTCAAATCCCCCCGGCTCCACCAACTCTCAACGACAAAGCCCGCCCCGTGCGGGCTTTGTCGTATCTGGGCATCTGATTCAAGCCAGTTTTTACGGTTTCCCAGCAACGCTTGCGCGGTGTTCTGTCGATCACACCTCAGCACAGTTTCAATAGCTCATCACCGACTCACTAGTGCAGCTTAGGTGCAAGGTTGGACGGGGGTGCGGCGCCGGATCTATGCTTCGGGGCACAGAGGCAATTACCCGAAGGACGCTCATGAATATCTGGCTCGGCGCCGTACTGGCGGCCCTCGTTTCACTGACTGCCCACGCTGCCACCACCGACAGCGCGCCTAGGATCCAGCAGGTCGTCTACAAAAGCGGCCATGGCAGCGTGCAGTTCAAACAATCGATCAAAAGCTACAAGACGGCGCAGTACAGGCTCAATGCCAAGGCCGGGCAGCTCCTGACGGTGGACTTCAAGCCCTCCAACACCTCCGCCTACTTCAACATCACTGCCAAAGGCTCTGATTACGCGCTGTTCAACGGTTCGATGATGGGCAATCACTTTCTCGGCTCGTTACCCGCCGATGGCGAATACACGGTGCAGGTCTATCTCATGCGCAATGCCGCTCGGCGCAATGAAGTGGCCGACTACAACCTCTCGCTGATTCTCGCCAACGGCGACGCTGTGGATAACCACGCGCCCTTTGACCAGAACCTGGCGTTGCTGGGCATCCACTTTCATGTGCAGGCGACTACTGTCGACGGCAAACCCACGTTGCGCATCGAACCCAAGGGGCTGGAAATCGACAACTCGGCGATGACCCGACCGCTTAACGGCGAGATCGTCCGTGCCGAAGTCGCCGACCTCAATAACGACGGCTCACCTGAGATCTACGTTTTTACGCGCGCCTCCGGTCGTGGCATGCCGGGAGAATTGATTGCCTACTCGGCCAACAATAAAAAATCCCTGAGCGATATTTACCTGCCGCCAGTCAGCGACAATCCGAATACCGCCGAGGGGTATCAGGGAGAGGATTCATTTTCTGTGGTGGAGAACTGGCTGGTACGGCGGTTTCCGCTCTACGACAGCGCCGACGCCAACGCGGGGCGGACAGGAAAAATGCGCCAGGTTCAGTACACGTTGGACGCTGGCGAGGCGGGCTGGATTTTACGGGAAGATAAAGTTACCGAGCGCTGACAGGCATACGGGAAGGTTCTTACACGCAACCTCGCTTCCTACATTTCGCATCCTAGGAAATTTCCCTCAATACGCGTCGACTTTCATGAACTGGTGAACAGGTTTTCAGGGGATTACCCTCCACGATTGCTGCCATCCAGCGGACGGTTTGACAGCCGCAACCGCAGAGATTGTTCATTCCACGGAGCTACGTCATGAAAAAAATCACCCGACTTACGCTTGTTGGACCGGTATCTGCCGAGGCGCAAACAGCCGGCCTGAAACCGCAACCCAACGCCACCAGCTCGAACCGATGCAATCCCCGCCGCACCATCCCCCTCAAGCAGATGCTCAGCGTACGTGACGACGTCGACACGACAACCCTGCTGGCGCATGCCAGTGACCTCCTTGAGTCCCTTGCGGTCATCAGCGCCAACTTTGCTGATGAGTTCGACGGTTCCCAGCGCCATGTTGCGGTGGCTATAAAGCAACTGAGTGCATTGGCCGAAATCGTGATCTGTCGGGTGCGGGACAATCTTGATCCCCATCGATCGTGCGCCACCCCCGACCCTGAAGTTCGCCACTGACGGGCAAAACCTGCACCGGCCTCGTTGTCGACCTGTGTTTTATTGACCGGTGGAACGACATCGAGACAGCGCCTCGAGATGAATTTTTCTTCACTGCTGCCGCTGCGCCAAACCGGTACAGTCCACTCGCTCATTCAAGAAACTACGGTTCGCCCGCACTCTCCCGCGGGCTTTTTTTTGCCTGGCGTTTACGCTCCCTTTGCCACCATCGCTTGCCGTACTCCAGGTTATTGCGCGAACCTGCCAGCAGACTTCTCGCCAACCGGAGCTCCCGATGTCGCTGCTGACCTTGCCCTGCCAACGCCTGACGCTGGCCATCCTTGCCCCGGATCAGGCGGCATTGGAAAGTGATTTCTACCAGCGCAATCAACGCCATCTCGCGGCGTGGTCGCCGATCCGGACCACCGATTACTTTTCCACCGAACAGATTCGCCGCCGCCTCGACATTCAGGCCAGCGCGTTTGAAGCGGGACTGGCGATGCATTTCGCCCTGCTGACACCCGACGACCAGCAGATGATCGGTGCCTGCAATTTCAGCGGGATTATTCGCGGTGCGTTTCAGGCGTGTTATCTGGGTTATCACATCGACGAAGCGCATCAGGGCCAGGGCTTGATGCAGGAAGCGCTGGAGGCGGCCATCGCTTACATGTTCGAGACGCAGAACCTGCACCGAATCATGGCCAACTACATTCCTGGCAACGATCGCAGTGCACGCTTGCTGGAACGGCTGGGGTTTGAGCGTGAAGGCTACGCCAAGGCGTACCTGAACATAGCCGGACGCTGGCAGGATCATGTGCTGACGGCGTTGGTCAATCCGGCGTTCGAAGCGCCGGATCAGCGCTGGTCACGACGCCTGGCGAGAAATAAACGCTGACGTTCACAATTTGTTAAGCATTGGCGACGTATGCTCAGGTTTCCCGCCCCTTCCGGTTGCCTGAAACCCATGTCGCGTGCCGCCACTTCGCTGTTTCTGCTTGCCGCCCTGCTGTTTTTCTTCGCGCTGGGTAACCATCAATTGCAAGGCTCCACCGAGGCTCGCGTCGCGGGGATCGCCATGGAGATGCACCTGGACAATGACTGGGTAACCCCACGTCTGTTCGGCGAACCGTTTCTGGAAAAACCGCCCCTGAGTTTGTGGCTGGACGCTGGCGCCATGCGCGTGTTCGGTGTTTCGCCGTGGGCGGTGCGATTGGCGTCAGCGGTTGCCGGGTTGCTCAGCGTGATGTTGCTGTACGGCATGTTGCGTCGCTTCGAACGGCCAAAAATGGTCGCCTGGACGGCAGGAATTCTCCTGGCAACCATGGCCAGTTACTGGAGCAACGTGCGCGGCGTTGGCGAAGATGCCCTGCTCGCGCTCGGCGTGACCACGGCGTTGCTGGCGTTTTTCCAGGGGCAACGCGCATCGAGCGTAGGCAATGCGTTGCTGTTTATCGTCGGGATTGCCATCGCCACATTGAGTAAAGGCGTGCTCGGGCTGGCGATGCCGGGGGTAGTGATTTTCGCTTTTCTGCTGGCCGACAACCTGATGGACAAGCGCTTGAAGGTCGGCGACTGGCTAAGGCCCGGGTTGCTCACGGTAATCGGGCTGATTCCGCTGCTGATCTGGCTGGCCGTACTCTATCAGCATAGCGGCGTGCAAGCGCTCAAGGAAGTGCTGCTGACCAACAGTGTCGGACGCTTCAGCGGATCGTTCGTCGAGGCCGGGCACTACGAACCGTTCTATTACTACCTGGCCAAACTGCCCGAAGCCTTCCTGCCGTGGAACATTCTGGTGTACCTGGGGCTGTGGCATGTGCGTAAAGAGCTGAAGGCCAATCGTTACCTGCTGTTTTTCAGCCTTTGGATCATCGTGCAATTCATCATGCTGAGCCTGGCATCGAGCAAGCGCACGGTGTACCTGATGTCGATGACACCGGCTGCTGCGGTGATTGCTGCGGAATACGCAGGCGTGCTGTTTGAGCGATTGAAACGGCACGAAACTGCCACCGGGTTCGTCGGAAAAATCGCCCGTCATCGTCAGACACTGACAATGAGCATCCTCACGCTGGTGATCGTCAGTTACCTGGGCGCAGCGCAATGGGCACTCCCCCACGCGGATAAAAAACTCTCTTTCCTGCCGCTGACCGCACACATTCAGACGCTGCAGGCCGAAGGGCATCAGATCGCCCTGTTTCAGGCCAATGAACGTCTGGGTGGCGCTACCGTGTTCTACACCCAACGCGTGCTCAAGGGGTTGGATACCGATGCACAGTTGAGAGACTTCCTCGCCGCCTCTTCCTCCCACGTCGCCATAATGGCGGCAGACCGCGAACCCGCTGCGCCGTTGAAAGTGATCAAGACGTTGATGGTCGCAAAGCAGGCGTACTACTTCGTCGGGTATTGAAGCCGCGGGAGTACAAACAAGAAACCCGCCAGTAAAAGGCGGGTTTTCTGTAGCGATCGCAAAGACTCAGACAGACGCTTCTGGCTGCGTGCTGAAGGCCTGAGACTGCTTGTCCAGCACCGGCAACGCCAGCCGTGCCCACCCATAAAACGCCAGCGCCGTCAGCAAACACGCCAACCACACGAAGATTCCAGCCCAGAACGTGTGGGACATGTAGTGCCAGCCCTGCAGAACCCGCGTCGTGCCGTAGACGAAACCGAGCAACAATGAACCCCACAGCAAGGCACTGGAAAAACGCCACTGATAGCGACGCGCTACGAAATACAACGCCAGCATGGTGAAACCACCGGACGCATGGCCGCCCGGCCAGCAACGCCCACTACCCGCTTCATGGAACAGCTGGAAATTGCTGTACCACTCGATATGGGCCATTTTTCCGCCATACAACGTCGTCTCGATCGGGCAGTAAACACTGGTGTGCGACTTGAGGAAATGGATCACGCCCGTACACACCGCGAACGCCACCACCACAAACAGAAAGTCCCGACGGTGATCAGCGGTGAATCGCAGCACGGGAGCGACTTTGCTGCGCTCCAGAAACGCGCCAAGTCGAGGACGCTTCTGTGCATTGACCAACGGCCAGACCACCGACAGCAGCGCGCCGATCAGGGCGATTTCCGCCGTCCAGTTGGGAATGATCCGCGCCCATTTGTGCGTCAGTTTTTCGAAGAAGTGAATCTTGTCGAGCGGGAAGCTCTGAGTCAGTGGATCAAACAACAGATTGCTGAAGGCGATGTCGATTTTGGTCATGTCGAACATCAGGAACACCAGCGCCGCGCAGGCAAGCGGAATGCCGAAGTTATAAACGTAGAAGCGGGATTTCATCGGGTATTCACCGTGCGCCAGTCGGAAGCCTCAATAAAGCCGAGCATTTTCGGAGCCGCCGGGCTGGCAGCGGAAACAAACAGTGAAGCGCCGTAACCCAGGTTGGATGTCGGCACTTTCAGATCTTTTTCCAATTGCCCCATGCACTCGCTGTGGGTCACCAGAATCAGGTTACGACCGGGGATCTTGTGGGAAAGCGCGTCCTGCAACATGTGCCCCTTGCAGTTCATCAACCAGTCTTCGCCACTGGCGGCCCGATTGAACATGTAACCGGCCGTCTGCACGGTGCGCAGCGACGGGCTGTTGTAGATGTCGGCATTGTTCAGGCCCAGTTGTTCGAACTGTGCACCGACACTGACGGCGGCACTGCGCGAACGGTCGGTGATGCCGTCATGGCCGATCAGGCACGGCGCACTGGAGTGATCGCAGCGCTCGACGTGGCGCACCAGCACGATCATGTCGCCCTTGGCCCACCCCGCCGCCAACGCCTTCGCACCGGCCACGTTGCCGTGGGCCAGATCCGGCACCGACGCCGGTGCCAGCAACCAAAGGGTCAGTGGAATCACCAACACCGAGGCCGCCAATACGACCCAAGTGTTTCGAAAACGCGCCAAACCGCTCAGATCAATCGAGCGCTTGGCGCCGAACAGACTCAGTCTCAGTTCCACAAAAACCGCCTCGCCAGCCAGCATCACTTGTCATTCGATGCGGCGAAGCTACAGACGCCCGTGTGGGCAGCCAGTGAAACCCATGTGAAAAAAGTCTTGGGATCGGCTTGTTACAAATTCTGTCGGACAAAATCCTTTCAGCTCTCGGATTTACGGCCGATACACACCTGCTACACCCTTGCTGGCTCAAAAAAACAACAATCTTCCAGCCTAACCGACGATCAAGAAACCCTACGTTTCTGGAGGAATTGTGATGAATAGCTGGTTCGGTAACATCAGCGTGAACCTGAAATTGGGATTGGGCTTCGGCCTTGTCCTGGCACTGACCTGCGTACTGGCCCTGACCGGCTGGACCAGCCTGGGCAGCCTGATTGACCGCAGTAACTGGATGAGCGACATCACCCAGCTCAACGCCGGCCTGACCAAACTGCGCGTGGTGCGCCTGCAATACATGCTGACCAACGGCGACGAGACTGCCGCGCAGAATGTGCAGACCACCCTCGACGGTTTCGCCGCACAACAGCAACAACTGATCAGCAGCTTCAAAAGCCCGGAAAACGTCAAACTGCTCAAGGAGCAGGCCGCGACCATCGCCGAGTACCAGACGTCGCTCAACAAAATGCGCAACGCCTACCGCACCGGTAACACCGCGCGCGAGACCATGGGCGCTAACGCCCAGACCGCTTACAGCCTGATTGAAGCGATCAGCACCCGCGTCCACCAGATGGCGATGAGCGAACAGCGTTTCGACCAGTTCCAGGCCATCACTGGCGCCAAGGAAGCGTTCATCCTCGCGCGCTACGAAGTGCGCGGCTACACCGCCACCACCAATGCCGAAACCGAGCAGAAAGCCATCGGCCAACTCGACGCGGCCATCGCCAGCCTCAAGCCACTGAATGTGCATTTCGGCGATACCCAGCAAGATGCCTTGCGTCAGCTGGAAACGGCGCTGATCAACTATCGCAGCGCGCTGATGGCCTACAAGTCCGCCAACAGCGAAGCCGTGCAGGCACGCAAGGAAATGACCGATCAGGGCAGCACTATCGTGAACCTGAGCGAGCAGTTGTATCAGATCCAGCTTGATCGCCGCGACGCCGAAAGCGCCCAGGCCCGCACCCTGCAACTGATCAGCACCCTGCTGGCTCTGCTGGTGGGCATCATTGCCGCCGTGATCATCACCCGTCAGATCACCCGCCCGCTGCAAGACACCCTTGCCGTGGTCGAGCGCATCGCCAGCGGCGACCTGTCGCAAAACGTGGTCGTCACCCGCCGCGACGAACTCGGTGTACTGCAACAAGGCATCGCCCGCATGGGCGTGACCTTGCGCGACCTGATCAGCGGCATCCGTGACGGCGTCACCCAGATCGCCAGCGCCGCCGAAGAACTGTCGGCCGTGACCGAACAGACCAGCGCCGGTGTCAACAGCCAGAAAGTGGAGACCGATCAGGTCGCCACTGCCATGCACGAGATGACCGCTACCGTGCAGGAAGT
This sequence comes from Pseudomonas sp. EA_65y_Pfl2_P74, assembly GCF_963970575.1. Lineage (NCBI taxonomy): Bacteria > Pseudomonadati > Pseudomonadota > Gammaproteobacteria > Pseudomonadales > Pseudomonadaceae > Pseudomonas > Pseudomonas sp. EA_65y_Pfl2_P74. The sequence goes on along the minus strand of NZ_CAXAOQ010000020.1, from coordinate 32,559 downwards.
CGCGCGCAATGCCGAAGAAGCCTCACAAGCGGCCGCCGTTGCTGACGGCGAAGCCCGTGAAGGCGACAAGGTTGTGAATGAAGCCATCGCCCAGATCGAGCGTCTGGCCAGCGAAGTGGCGCGCTCCACCGAGGCCATGAGCGTGCTGCAACAGGAAAGCGACAAGATCGGCAGCGTCATGGACGTGATCAAAGCCGTGGCCGAACAGACCAACCTGCTGGCGCTCAACGCTGCCATCGAAGCGGCACGCGCCGGTGAAGCCGGTCGCGGTTTTGCCGTGGTGGCCGACGAAGTCCGTGGTTTGGCTCAGCGCACACAGAAATCCACCGAAGAAATCGAAGGCCTGGTCGCCGGCCTGCAGAACGGCACACAGCAAGTGTCCACCGTAATGAACAACAGCCGCGCGCTGACCGACAGCAGTGTTGCCCTGACCCGCAAGGCCGGCTCGTCCCTGGAAAACATCACCCGCACGGTGTCGAACATCCAGTCGATGAACCAGCAGATCGCCGCCGCTGCCGAACAGCAAAGCGCCGTGGCCGAAGAGATCAGCCGCAGCATCATCAACGTGCGCGACGTGTCCGAACAGACCGCAGCGGCGAGTGATGAGACCGCCGCCTCCAGCGTTGAACTGGCGCGGTTGGGTGGTCAGTTGCAGCAGATGGTCAGCCACTTCCGCGTCTGATTTCATCACCTGAATACCATCTACAACAAAGCCTTTGGCAACAAAGGCTTTGTAGTTCAGAACATCTAGTGCTTCGTTTTTATGTCCGTACCTACGCGCGACTGACTTTTATGTTACGACCTTCGAAGTCTCCTCCATCTAGATCATCAATAGCACTTTGGGCAGAGACGTCGTCTAAAAAAGTCACAAAACCAAACCCACGAGACCGCCCTGTTTCTCTGTCCCTAATTATAATCGCGTCTTCAACCACGCCATAATTAATGAATACGCTTCTCAGCGAATCGTCCGTAGTATTAAACGAAAGGCCACCTATAAAAATTTTCACACTCATGGTTCGCACCTCTTGGCTTGCATATGTTAGTTCCACTCGCACGCCGAACATAACAATCCCGAAAAATTTTTACACCTGTAAGAAATACCAGGTTTTTAGACGAATTCAATCTAACCGTTATGCTGGAGTGGTATGAGGATTAGCACGAATAAAACAGCTTCAGTCTCGTATTCATAGATCCGCTACGTCACCTGTGCAAGAAGTGCCGCCGTATGGTCCTCGCGGTCTGCATATGCGCAGAGTTCATCAACAAGTTTCACATGTCTTTGAAGTTCCCCCGCGTTTTTTAGCTGATCATGGCAAGCCGATAACGGAACGAACAAGCTAGTTATATTATTATCCAGACTGTTACTCACAAGTGAAGTACCGCTTTATGAAACACAAAACTATCGATTCAGCATCAACTAACACCCACTGGTTTCTGCATCTCGTCTATACATGAACTTTCCAACCATCAGACCGACATCTTAATCCTATCCTTTACACGTCAAGCTCATTTCTTTTCATTGACAACAAGTTCTAAAAACAAAGTCGTAAACGAAGCCATCGCGCAGATCGAGCGGTTGACCAGCGAAGTGGCGCGCTCCACCGAGGCCATGAGCGTGCTGCAACAGGAAAGCGACAAGATCGGCAGCGTCATGGACGTGATCAAAGCCGTTGCCGAACAGACCAACCTGCTGGCGCTCAACGCTGCCATCGAAGCGGCACGCGCCGGTGAAGCCGGTCGCGGTTTTGCCGTGGTGGCCGACGAAGTCCGTGGTTTGGCTCAGCGCACACAGAAATCCACCGAAGAAATCGAAGGCCTGGTCGCCGGCCTGCAGAACGGCACACAGCAAGTGTCCACCGTAATGAACAACAGCCGCGCGCTGACCGACAGCAGTGTTGCCCTGACCCGCAAGGCCGGCTCGTCCCTGGAAAACATCACCCGCACGGTGTCGAACATCCAGTCGATGAACCAGCAGATCGCTGCTGCTGCCGAACAGCAAAGCGCCGTGGCCGAAGAGATCAGCCGCAGCATCATCAACGTGCGCGACGTGTCCGAACAGACCGCAGCGGCGAGTGATGAGACCGCCGCCTCCAGCGTTGAACTGGCGCGCTTGGGTGGTCAGTTGCAGCAGATGGTCAGCCACTTCCGCGTCTGATTGACCAACTGACGAAGAAGCCCGCTACCCCACCCATTGGGTGTGATAGCGGGCTTTTTTGTAGGCGCTATCGAACAGCAACAGAAGCCGTCAGCTCACCCACGGATCAATGATTTCAACACCACTTGACTCAAAATCCTTCACGTTACGAGTGGCAATCGATGCGCCATGTGCGCGGCAGATCGCGGCTATTTGCGCGTCAGCCATCGACACCGCGCGGCCCTTTGCTTCGCAATCAGCAACCAATGTTGCGCACTCAATGGCGGCATGAGCATCGAACGGCAAAATGCGCCCGGCAAAGTCCTCTTCGAACATGGCCATGGCATGCGCCTCAAGTTTTTGTTTGCGCTTGCCAGAGGGCAAGCGCGCGATGCCGTGAAGTATTTCGGCCACGGTGACAGCGCTGATTGCCAGATCCATCGCCGGCTGCGCATCCACCCAGGCAAGCACCCGGGTTGCAGGCTCGAGGCGCATAAACTCTGAAAGCACGTTGGTATCGAGCACTATCATTCAGAAAAATCCACGCCGGTGGCTTTATCTGAACGCGCGGGTAGATCCAGCTCCACGGCCCCCACATCGCTGAACCTGTTGCGAATCCGACTGCCAAGCCCACCCGCGCGATCAACCGTCGCCAAGGCTCTGCCCAGAATCAGGCGTGCCTCTTCTTCCATGGAATGTCCGTTATGCGCCGCAGTAATGCGCAACTGCTCCTTGAGCTTCTCATCAAGGTTTCGGATTGTGATGCTGGCCATGACGCCTCCTGCAATCAATGAAATCATTGATTGCAGGCTAACACATCCCGCCTTGCTGAGATTTGGCAATCTTCCCAGTGGCAATTACACCCTCAGCGCATTCCACGTCTGCAATTTACTTCAGCCATGCTTTCAAACTACCTTTCAGGGCATTCATTCGCTCATGCAGGCTTTGATCATGCCATCGCTCGGCTTCACCTCCGTTCCGCCCCTGCTCAAATACCTGCGCCATGCCGAGCGACTGGGCATGGCCATTGAGCCGGCATTGGCGGCGGCCGGGTTGCAGGCGCAGCAGTTGAGCGACAACAGCCTGCGCCTGCCGGGTGAGGCGCATGAAAAACTGCTCGATTATTTCTGCGAACACTCGGGCGATCCGTTGTTTGGGCTCAACGCGGCAACGTTCGTGCTACCCAACTCGTGGAGCGTGCTGGGTTACATCACCATGAACTGTGCGACGCTGGGCGATGCCATGAGCCGCATCATGCCGTTCGAGAAACTGGTCGGCGACATGGGTGTGAGTCGCACCGAAGTGCAGGACGGCCATGTGCACCTGATCTGGACTTGCCGCTATCAGCGCCCGCAGATTCGCCGGCATCTGGTGGAAAACGTGCTCGGTTCGTGGCTGCACTATGCGCGCTGGATTGCTGATACGCCGATGTCGCCCGCCGCTGTCCGGCTGGAACATTCGCGCCCTGCCGAGACCACGTTGGCGCAGTACGAAGCGTTTTTCGGTTGCCCGGTTTTGTTCGATCAGGCTTATTCAGCGTTGATCGTGCCGTTGGCGTATCTGCAATTGCCGTTGCGCCAGGCCGATGCGCAATTGCTGCGCACGCTGGAAGAACATGCGATGGGGTTGATGGCGACGCTGGAGGATGCGTCGCTGGCGCTACGCGTGAAAACCATCCTGCGCCAATTGCTCAAGGAAGGTCTGCCGCGCAAGGAGCAAGTGGCCGAGCAGTTGGCCGTGTCGGCGCGTACGCTGCAACGTCAACTGCAACAGGCCGGCACCTCGTATCAGCAGATTCTCGATGACCTGCGTCAGGAACTGGCTGAGCATTACTTGCTCAACAGCAACCTGCCGATTCAGGACATTGCGCAGTATTTGGGTTTTACCGAACCGCGTTCGTTTCACCGCACGTTCAAGCGTCGACGGGGGATGCCGCCGGGGGAGTTTCGGCAGATGCATCGGGGCTGACTGTGCGGACCTCTTCGCGAGCAAGCCCCCACAGGGGCTCTATGCCGTACACAAAATCTGTGTCCACTGACGATCCAGTGTGGGAGCGGGCTTGCTCGCGAAGGCGTCAGTCGCAGCACCGAAATCCGACAGGCAAATCCTTGATCTCTGTAGTGCAATAAACCCTTCGCAGCGCACCTGTTTAAAGACATCCGGTGTTACGCCCGACAGCCTACAAATCCTTGCGCCGCTGCCTACGCCTGCGCCAGAATCCGCCGGCTTGTGCGCCCCGGAGCCCATCGGTAACTTGAGTCCGTCACTGATTTCCAGTGATCGGGTTTAGTAGCCCGTGGTGTTTGGGGCGTATAGCTCATCAGTTGATCAGGTCTTTTGCCTGAACTTTATGGTGGCTGTGCGCAGGGCGCCTTCGGGCGCGCCGGTTTCCCAGATCCCCGGTCTACTAACCTGCGCACAGCTGCCTCCTATTCTTTTAGTAGAGAAGCGGTGGTTAGCCCTCAATGAGGATCTGGTAAATGTTCAAAGTAACGCCCAACCCGCCGGTCACCGACACGGTCTCCCCCTACGAATCGCCCGATTCAAAGAAATTCCACGAAGCCGCCGAGCGCGCCCTCGACCATTACCTCAAACCCGCCGACCAAATCATGGCCGCGCCGTACAAACCCAACGCGCTGTACATGGCGCACCCCGAGGCCGACACCGAATCCCTGCTGGCCGATGCCAGTGAAACCCTCGGTTCGGCCACGGTCATGATCAACAACCATGTGGCGCTGGTTGAAGGCACGCACCGCAAGACACTGCAAGGTATTGCTCAAGTGGTGATGCTGGCCGAATTGGCCGTCAATCGCGTGTTGGACACGTTAGTGCCGACTGAGTAACGAAAAAGCCCGCAGTCAAACCCTCACGGTTTGGCTGCGGGCTTTTCTGTGCAGCTTAAAACGGTTTCAAACACTGATCGCGTTGGTAAACACCAGCCGATTGCCAAACGGGTCGGCAATGGTCATGTCCTGACTGCCCCACGGCATGGCCTGGATCTGAGGGTGCGAGAATTTGTAATCCCTGGCCAGCAGTTGCTGCTGAAACGCCTCCAGCTCATCCGTTTCAATCCGCAGCGCCGAACCCGGCGTCGCATCACCATGATGCTCGGACAGATGCAGCACGCACTCCCCCCGCGACACTTGCAGATACAACGGGAAATTCGCTTCGAAACGATGCTGCCAGTCGATCTTGAAACCGAGAAAGTCGACGTAGAACTCTATGGCTTTGGCTTCATCGAAAATACGCAGGATCGGAGTGGTTTTGCCGAAGCTCATGGGGGGCTCCCTGACTGATTGGCCCAAAAGTGTAGCGGGGCTGAATGTCAGCACTTCGGCTTGTGGATGGCTTTCTTTAGTCGCAATGTGCCACTGCTGTGACGCACTGCGCGAAACGTCAACGAAAGCCGTCACGCAAATCGCCCTCGCGGGCAAGAAAGCGCCCTGCCCTTCGCCCATTCGCCTGCCCATCGCCATAACTCAAAACACCGTTGATCCACACCCCGTCAATGCCTTGCGCCGGCCGTTGCGGGTCGCTGAAATCCGCCACATCACGCACCGTTGCCGGATCGAACAACACCAGATCGGCCCAGTAGCCTTGCCGAATCTCGCCCCTGCCCTTCAAACCGAACCGGGCCGCCGACAGACCGGTCATTTTGTGCACCGCTGTGTGTAAGGGAAACAACCCGACGTCACGGCTGAAATGTCCCAACACCCGTGGGAAAGCGCCCCACAAACGCGGATGCGGGAACGGGTCTTCCGGCAGTCCGTCAGACCCCACCATCGACAACGGATGCGCGAGGATTCTTCGTACATCGGCCTCGTCCATGCCGTAGTACACCGCCCCCGCCGGTTGCAGGCGTTTGGCGGCGTCGAGCAGCGGCACGTTCCATTGCGCGGCGATGTCGATCAGGTCGCGGCCGCTGACCTCCGGATGCGGCGTCGACCAGGTGATGGTGATGCGGTGGGCGTCGGTGACCTGTTTGAGATCCAGCGTCGATGAACTCGCCGCATACGGATAACAATCGCAGCCAACCGGGTGAGTGTTTGCCGCGTCTTCAAGAGCGGCCAACAACTGCGGACTGCGCCCCCAGTTACCGACACCGGCGCATTTGAGGTGGGAAATGATCACCGGCGAGCGGGCATGACGACCGATTTGAAACGCCTCGTCCATCGCCTCCAGCACTGGGGCGAATTCGCTGCGCAGGTGGGTGGTGTAAACGGCGCCGAATGCCGTGAGTTCTTCGCTCAGTTGCATCACTTCATCGGTGCAGGCGTTGTAGGCGCTGGCGTACGCCAAGCCTGTGGATAAACCCAGCGCACCGGCCTCGAGACTTTCGCGCAACTGCTCGCGCATGGCGCTGATTTCGTCAGCCGTTGCGGTGCGGAACAAGTCATCAAGATGATTGCTGCGCAGCGCTGTGTGGCCGATCAGTGCGGCGACATTGAGCGTGGTGTTGGCCGCTTCGACCGCTGCGCGATAGTCGCTGAAACGTGGATAAACGAACGCCGCTGCCGTGCCGAGCAGGTTCATCGGATCGGGTGGATTGCCTTTCAACGTCACCGGCGAGGCGCTGATCCCGCAGTTGCCGACAATCACCGTGGTCACGCCTTGGCTGAGCTTGGGCAGCATTTCTGGCTGACGGATGACCACGGTGTCGTCGTGGGTGTGCACGTCGATAAACCCCGGTGCCAGCACGCGGCCGGCAGCGTCGACTTGTTCGTTCGCGGTGGCGTCGTGCAAGTCGCCGATCTGCTCGATGCGACCATTGACAATCGCCACGTCGGCACTGTAACCGGGGCGGTTGCTGCCATCGATGATCAGGGCGTTACGAATCAACGTGTCGTACAGCATGTCAGTCTCCCAGCGGCAGGTGATCATCGCCGCCACGGTATTCGTCGAGGGCGAGTTTGATCCGCCGCAGACGTTCTTGATTGTCTTGAGGATTGGCCAGCGCCAACTCGGTGGCAAGCACGTCGATGGCCAGCAACATGCCGTAGCGCGCTGCCGTCGGTTTGTAGATGAACGAGGTTTCCGCGCTTTGCAGCGGCAGAACGAGGTCGGCCCGTTCGGCCAGCGGCGAATCGGCGCGGGTGATGGCCAGAATGCGTGCGCCGTAGTTGCGCGCCAGTTCGACGGTTTCCAGTAGTTCCGGGGTAATTCCGGTCAATGAGCAGACGATGACGACTTGCTCGGCGCTCAGGCTGGCGGCGGTCAAACGCATCATCACTGCGTCATGACACACCGCAATCGGATAGCCGAGGCGCACCAGGCGCACCTGCAATTCATCGCTGCACAGGGTCGAGCAGCCGCCCATGCCGAACGCGTGAATCATGCGTGCCTGGCTGAGCATTTTCACCGCGTCGGCAAATCGCGATTCGTCGAAGGCCGCCAGATGCTGGCGCAGCGTGGTTTCGATATCGCCAACAATCTGCCCGTAGAACGCCGACTGCTCAGGCGTGCCGGCCGGGTCGAGAAAACGGCTGCCAACGCCGCTGGCCTGGGCCAGTTGCAGGCGCAGATCACGCAAATCGCGACAGCCGACCGTGCGCGCAAACCGCGACAGTGTGGCGGTGCTGACGTCGGCCCGTTGCGCCAGCTCTTCGAGGCTGGCGGAGGCGGCAAAGCCGACGTCGTCGAGCATCAGCCGGGCAATGCGCCCTTCACCGGCGCTGAAGGAATCCTGACGGGCGCGGATCTGGTAGAGGATGTCCATGACGGCGGGCTCCGGTTACAGCACGTAAGAAAGGCCGACGGTTAGACCGAAAGCAACCAGCGAGATCAAGGTCTCAAGCACGGTCCAGGTCTTGAACGTCTGCGCGACCGTCATGTTGAAGTATTCCTTGATCAACCAGAAGCCGCCGTCGTTGACGTGGGAAAAGATCACCGACCCGGCACCGGTCGCCAGCACCAACAGTTCAGGGTGTGGATAACCCAGACCGATGGCGACTGGCGCAACCACGCCCGAAGCGGTGGTCATCGCCACCGTGGCCGATCCTGTTGCCACGCGCATCAACGCCGCAAACAGCCAGCCCATCATCAGCGGCGACAGATGAAATTCGTGAGCGAGGCCAACGATCTGATCGGTCACACCGGCATCGACCAGAATCCGGTTCAAGCCACCGCCCGCACCGACCAGCAAGGTGATACTGGCCGTCGGCGCCAAACATTCATTGGTGAACTTGAGGATCGATTCGCGGTTGAAACCCTGGGCGATGCCCAACGTCCAGAAACTCAGCAAGGTCGCCAGCAGCAGCGCAATCACCGAGTTGCCGATGAACAACAAGAACTGATTGAAGCCGCTGCCCGGTGTGGAAATCAGGTTGGCCCAACCGCCGATCAGCATCAGCACCACCGGCAACAGGATGGTCGCCAGGGTAATGCCGAACCCTGGCAGGTTGTCGCGCGGTTCGCGGTCGAGGAATTGTTTTTCCAGCGGGTTATTCGCCGGTAATTGAATGCGCGGCACGATGAATTTGGCGTAGAGCGGCCCTGCGATGATTGCCGTCGGTATGCCGATCGCAATCGCATACAGCAGCGTCTGCCCGACCGACGCTTGATAGGCCTGCACCGCCAGCATCGCTGCCGGGTGCGGCGGTACCAGCGCGTGCACAACCGACAGACCGGCGACCATTGGCAGGCCGACCATCAAAATCGACACACCGACGCGCCGCGCCACGGTGAACGCAATTGGCACCAGCAAGACAAAACCGACCTCAAAGAACAGCGGTAAGCCGACCAGAAACGCGATGCACACCATGGCCCAGTGCGCGTTCTTTTCACCAAATTTGTCGATCAACGTGCGCGCCATCTGCTCGGCGCCGCCGGACTCGGCCATCATTTTGCCGAGCATCGTCCCCAACGCCACCACCAGCGCAATATGCCCCAGCGTCTTGCCCACCCCGGCCTCATACGCGCCCACCACGCCGGACGGCGGCATACCCGCGACCAGCGCCAGGCCGATGGAAATCAGGGTGATGACAATGAACGGGTTGAGCCGGTAACGGGCGATCAGCACGATCAGAGCAATGATGGCGACGGCGGCGTAGACCAGCAGCCAATAGCCGAAGGAAGGCGTCATGCGGTACTCCTCGAAAGGGTCACGTTCGAATGGGTTGTGAAACTCATAAATCATTTCGAGATCGAGTTTTCAAACGCCATGAAAGTTATTTTCGTGGAGAGGTAAGACCTGTCGCGGATGAACAGGCCGTGTCGCGATTATTGAAAATCGCGGGGTGGGATTTACATCGTTACGGGGTTAACACAAAACCCTGTGGGAGTGGGCTTGCTCACGAAGGCGGTGTGTCAGGCGACAGCAACGGTGGGGGCCGGGCTTGCTTGTCGCGCACCCCATTCAGCCTTTGAAATCGGCGCTGGCGTAGGCGGCGAGTTTGCTCTGGATGAAGTCGAGGAAGCACTGAATGCGCAGCGCCAGTTGCGAGTTACGGTAATACACGGCGTTGATCGGCTGGCGATAACCGCTGTTGAACTCGGCCAGCACCACGTTCAGGCGCCCGGCGCGAATGTCATCGATGGTCATGAAGTGCGACAGGCACGCGATGCCCTGCCCTTCCAGCGCCAGTTGCCGCACGGTCTCGCCACTGGAGGCGCTGATCGCCGGGGTGATCGGCCAGCGGTCGCCGTGCACATAACGCAACGGCCACTGATTGAGGCCCTCGTTCTGAGTAAAACCGAGCAAGGTGTGTTCGCTCAGATCGGCCACTTGCAGCGGCGTGCCGTGCTTTTCGAGATAGGCGGGACTGGCGACGATCAACAGCGGACTGCATCCGAGCGAACGCGCATGCAGCGTCGAGTCGGCCAGGGTGCCGATGCGGATGGCGATGTCGGTGCTCTGTTCCAGCAGGTCAATGATCAGGTCATTGCTGTTGAGTTCGAGCTGGATGTCGGGGTAGAGCCGGCGGAATTCGTCGATGTACGGTACGACGGCGTGGAGCATGAACGGCGACGCGGCGTTGATCCGCAGGCGTCCGGACGGCGTTTGCTGGCGAGAGGACAGACGTTCTTCGAGCGCGTCCATCTGATCGAGAATCAGCTTGGCGTGCTCGAAGAAATACTTGCCCTCTTCGGTCAGGTCCATGCGCCGCGTGGTGCGGTTGATCAGCGTGGTGTCGAGCTTGGCTTCCAGCCGCGACAGGGTGCGGCTGACCGCCGACGGCGTTTGCCCGACCTGCTCGGCGGCGGCGGAAATCGAGCCGCATTCGATCACGCAGACGAAAATCTGCAACTCATCGGATCTGGCTTTCACGGGTGTCCTCGGATCGATTGGCCTTCACCGCAGGTTCAGGCCTTCGATAGTAGCCGAGCATCAAGCCTTGAGGCCAAACACCTCGGTCAAATGCTGCTCATAACGCGCCACATCGTTTTCGATGTTCGGGCGTTTCATCACGTCAACGCAGAGGAAGGTCGGCAGGCCGGTCATGCCCAAAAACTCGTTGGCCTTGTGGAACGGGAAGTACACCGCGTCCACGCCTTTGGCTTCAAAGAAGTCGCTCGGGTCGTCAAAGGCTTGCTGTGGCGCGTTCCAGGTCAGCGACAACATGTATTGCTTGCCCTGAATCAGCCCACCGCTGCCGTACTTCTGCGACGCGTCGGAACGGGTGCGGCCATCACTGGCGTACAGGCTGCCGTGGCCTTCGGTGAAGACTTCGTCGAGGTACTTTTTCACCGTCCACGGCGCGCCCATCCACCAACCCGGCATCTGATAAATGATCACGTCGGCCCAAAGGAATTTGGCCACTTCTGCGGCAACGTCGTACCCCTCGTCGATGAAGGTGGTTTTGACATCCATACCGCCACGATCCAGCACGCTCAGCGCCGTTTCATGCAGGGTGGTGTTGTAGCGACCGTCAGAGTGGGCGAATTTTTTACCGCCATTGAGCAACAGAACTTTTTTCATGAGAAAGCCTCGGCGCAGCCATTGGGCTGGATGGAGAAGGAAAATTGAATGGCGGCAGATTAACCATCCCTCTTGCGCGGAATAAGCCGGGATGGCGCAAAATACATTTGAGTAAAACGCATGAATCGATATCTGATTGTTGCCGTAGCATTCACAGCCATCTGAATTGGAGGAGTCGTTTCTGATGAGTGAACGCCGGGGTTTCATCCTGCACGCCAAGACCCGCCCAGAGAAAGCCGAGGCTTTCGAAACGCTGTTTCGCGCCTACGTCGAGCCAAGCCGCGCTGAGCCGGGCTGCATCGAATACCACATGCTGCGCGACAAAGAAGATCCGACGCTGTTCATCTTTTACGAGGTCTGGGAGTCCCAGGCGCATCTCGATGTGCATTCGACGCTGCCGCACATGAAGACGTTTTACGCCGAGCGCATGGACTATCTGGAGCGCGATTTCGATATCCGTCTGATCGACATGCTCAGCGAAGCATCGGCTAACCGCTGATCAGCAAGTGGGCGCGGCGCCGCTTGATGGTGCGCGCCCGGGAGTTCAGCGCCCGGCCCAATTACGCCAACGCCTTGCTGCGCGCCTTGACTCTCCCCTAAGGGGCAGACTTCATCCTTGGCTTTTTCATCAGCAAGGACGATGACGATGGGCAAACGTATTCTGTTGATTCTCGGGCATCCTTCGGCGAACAGCTTGTGCGCCGCACTCGCCGAAAGTTATGCACAATCGGCACTCGATGCCGGACACGAAGTTCGCCAGTTGCGACTTGGTGAAATGAACTTCGATCCGGTGTTACGCCAGGGCTATCAACAGATTCAAGCGCTGGAAGATGACTTGAGTGCGGCACAGTCCGACATCCTCTGGGCCGAGCATCTGACGCTGGTTTACCCGATCTGGTGGGGCGGCATACCGGCGCTGCTCAAAGGTTTTTTTGATCGGGTGTTGTTGCCGGGTTTCGCCTTCAAATACCGCAAAGGCAAAGCGTTCCCAGACAAATTGCTGAAAGGCCGCACCGCGGATTTGCTGGTGACCATGGACACGCCGCCCTGGTATTACCGCTGGGTCTATCGCATGCCCGCCTTGCATGAAGTACGCAAGAGCACCCTAGCGTTCTGCGGAATAAAACCACTGCGCACGCTCACGTTCGGCCCGGTGCTGGGCTCAAGCGCTCAGCAGCGACAGGCGTGGTTGCTACAGGCGCAGGCTATCGTCAGTCGTTGAGTCTGGCGATAATCACTGAGGCAAAGCCAAGGTAAAAAGGACTGTTCATGTACATCAGCGAAGCCGCTCAACGCGCCAGCTCCACGGTCAAAACCATCCGCCATTACGAGGCTATTGGATTGCTGCCCCCACCTCGACGACAGGGCAAATATCGCGTCTACGATCAGCAAAGCGTCGAACTGCTGGGTTTTATAAAGTGTGCGAAGGAGATGGGCTTCAAACTTATGGAGCTGCAGAAAATTTTCGCAGGCCATCACGGTGAGTCGATGCCTTGGGCTTTGGCACAGCAGGCCATCGAAGACAAAAAACGCGAGATCAGCGACCAGATCGCCAAACTTTCTCGACAGCACGCGCAGTTGGTGGCATTTGACGCAAACCTGCAACAGGCCCGAGAGCAATGCCCGCTGGAAAATCTGTAAGTGTTGGCGCGTTTCTGAGCAGCTCGATGTCGAGCACAGACAACTGAGCGGCGAGCCGGCGCTATAGGGTGCGACTTCATTCCTCATGTCCACCGCCCGGAGTCCTCATGACCGCGACCGCCCCTATCACCGTTCTGCGCGACACCCACCCGCTGCCGGTACTCGACGCCTGCAAATGGGAAAAACTCGAAGGCGACCCGCACACCGTCAACCTCAATGCTTACACCAGCGAAGACGGCAGCAAGATCATGGGCACCTGGATCTGCACGCCGGGCAAGTGGCGCGTTGAATACGTGAAGTGGGAGTACTGCCATTTTCAGGAAGGCTACTGCGTGATCACCCCGGACGGCATGGCGCCGATTCATCTGCGCGCCGGCGATATTTTCGTGGTTGAACCGGGCATGAAAGGCACTTGGGAAGTGGTCGAGACCGTGCGCAAATATTTCGTGTTCGCCTGATGAAAAAAAACCGGGAAATCACCCGACGTGATTTCCCGGCAACACTGACTGCACGTTGATTGCCCCTACATCGGCGGCGATTGCTATTGCGGTTTGCGATAGCTGTTGATGATCGCCGAGAAGTCTTTCCCGCCGTCCCCCCGCTGGCTCATCGCTTGATACAACTGCTGCGCCACCGCGCCGAGCACCACCGGTTGGTGTGCCTGACGCGCCGCTTCAGTCGCCAGCCCCAGATCCTTGAGCATCAGTTCGGCACCGAAGCCGCCGGTATAACCGCGCGAGGCCGGTGCCGTTTCGACGATGCCAGGCCACGGGTTATACATTTCCGAACTCCAGCAGCGACCGGTCGAACTGTTGATGATCCCGGCCAGCACCGAGGTGTCGATCCCCAGCGCATCGCCCAATGCCATGGCTTCACTGACGCCAACCATCGAGATCGCCAGCAGCAGGTTGTTGCAGATCTTGGCGATCTGCCCGGTGCCGACTTCACCGCAATGCACGATGTTGCGGCCCATCTGCGCCAGCACCGGTTGCAAAGTCGCAAACAGTTCCGGCGTTGCACCGACCATGAAAGTCAACGTCCCGGCGGTGGCGCCGCCCGTGCCGCCGGAAACCGGTGCGTCAGCCATGGCCACACCTTGCTTGGCAGCGGCCGCCGCCACATCGCGAGCGGTCTGCGGATCGATGGTGCTGCAATCCACTGCCGGCACGCCTTTGCCGATACCGGCCAACACGCCGTCCTCTCCCAACCAGACACTGCGCACATGCACTGCCGCCGGGAGCATGGTGATCACCAGTTCTGCATCTTCAGCGGCTTCGCGCGCCGAGGCACGAATGGTGCCGCCCAGTTGTTCCAGTTCTGCCAGCACGGTTTTGTTCAGATCGACCAGACTCAGTGAATGGCCGGCCTTGATCAGGTTGCGCGCCATCGGTGCGCCCATGTTGCCCAGACCGATAAATGCGATTTTCATGGCTCGTTCCTCAGCGCAGGTTGATGGTGGTGTTCACGCCGTCATTGACGCTGTCGTCATCGAACCAGCGCGCCGTGACCGTTTTGGTCTGCGTGTAGAACTGCACCACTTGCTTGCCATACGGGCCGAGGTCGCCGAGTTTCGAACCACGGGAACCGGTGAAGCTGAAGAACGGCACCGGCACCGGAATCGGGATGTTGATGCCGACCTGACCGACGTCGATTTCCGTCTGGAACTTGCGCGCCGCCGCACCGCTCTGGGTGAACAGGCCCGTGCCGTTGCCGAACGGGTTGGCGTTGACCAGCGCGATGGCCTGGTCGAGGGTATCGACTTCCAGCACCACCAGCACCGGGCCGAAGATTTCCTGGGTGTAGATCTGCATGTCGGTGGTCACCCCGGAGAACAGGGTCGGGCCGACGAAGTTGCCTTGCTCGTAACCCGGCACGCTGATGTCGCGACCGTCCAGCTCAAGCTTGGCGCCCTCCTTAATACCGCTTTCGATCAGGTCGAGGATCCGCGCCTTGGCTTTCTTCGAGATCACCGGGCCGACATCGGTGCCCGGCTCGCTGCCGGCGTTGACCTTGAGCTTCTGCGCCAGGGCTTTGAGATCCGGCAGCCATTGTTTGGCCGCACCCACCAGCACGACCACCGAAGTCGCCATGCAACGTTGCCCGGCCGCGCCAAAACCGGCGCCGACCAGTGCATTGAGCGCCTGCTCGCGATTCGCATCGGGCAACACCACGGCGTGGTTCTTCGCGCCCATCATCGACTGCACGCGTTTGCCATGTTTGCCGGCCAAGTCGTAAACGTGAGTACCAACAGCGGTCGAACCGACGAAGGACACGGCTTTGATGTCTTTGTGCGTGCACAGGCCATCAACCACGTCTTTACCGCCATGCACCACGTTGAGCACGCCCGCCGGGACACCGGCCTCAATCGCCAATTCCACCAGCAGCAGGGTCGACAGCGGATCCTGCTCCGAAGGCTTGAGCACGAAGGTGTTGCCGCAGGCGATGGCCATCGGGAACATCCACAACGGAATCATCGCCGGAAAGTTGAACGGCGTGATGCCGGCGCAAACGCCGATCGGCTGACGCAGGGTGTAAGTATCAACGCCACCGGCAACGTTCTCGGCGAATTCGCCCATTTGCAGCGTGCCGATTGAGCAAGCGTGCTCGACCACTTCCAGGCCACGGAAAATATCGCCCTCGGCGTCGGCAATGGTTTTGCCCTGCTCGGCGCTCAGCACCAAGGCAATGCGCTTGGAATGCTCGCGGATCAGCGCTTGCAGCTTGAGCATGATGCGCATACGCGCGCCGATCGGGGTCAGCTTCCAGGTCTGGAAGGCGCGTTGCGCGGCGCTGACAGCGGCGTCGACTTCAGCGGCGGTGGCGAACGGAACTTTGGCCAGCACTTGCTGGGTCGCCGGATTGACGATGTCGTGCCATTCGGTGGACTGCGACTCGACCCACTCGCCGTCAATCAGCAGCTTGACCTTCTGCAGCGTGGTGTCGTTGGGCGTAAGCGATGCGTTCATGCTGGTCTCCAGAACTTGTTCTTATCGTAGGAGCCAAGGCGAAGGGTTCGCCTTGAGATGAGGCGTGTGTCACGAATTGGTTGTCGGACGGTTTTTGGAGTATAGATGTGCAAACTTCTAATAAGAACGCACATATAAGCCCGTCCATCATGCAAAAAAACATCACCTCACTAGGTTCACTGAACTGGGACGACCTCAAGTTTTTCCTCGAAGTCGCCCGCACCCGCAAGGCCAGCACCGCCGCCAAACGGCTCGCCGTCGACTACACCACGGTGTCGCGGCGGATCAGTTCGCTGGAGGCGGCGCTCGGTACGCTGCTGTTCGAAAAGTCACGCACCAGCGGCTTTGTCCTGACCACCGAAGGCCAGCGTTTGCTCGGCTATGCCGAGTCGATTGAAAGCACATTGCACATGGCCTGCGAGCAGGTGTCAGGCTCCGGCGTGGCGCTGTCCGGGCATGTGCGGATGGGCTGCACCGAAGGGTTTGGCAGCTTTTTCATCACGCCGCAGTTGAGCCACTTCGTCGACGCCTACCCGGCGATCTCGGTGGACATCCTGCCCCTGCCGCACTTCATCAGCCTGTCCAAACGCGAAGCCGACATTGTCATTGCCCTGGAACGCCCGGAACACGGGCCATACGTGTGCTGCAAACTCTGCGACTACCGCTTGCAGTTGTACGCAACACAGGACTATCTGGACCAACACCCACCCATCCGCCGCTCGGCCGATCTGAGTAAGCATCAATTCATCAGTTATGTGGATGATCTGGCGTTCAGCTCGGAGCTGTTGTACCTGGCGAACGTGCTGCCAGGCGCCAGCGCAAACCTGCGCAGCACCAGCGTGATCGCGCAATACGTCGCAGCGCAGCAGGGGCGCTCACTGGCAATTCTGCCGTGCTTCCTCGCCGCACAGGACCCGCGCCTGCTGCCAGTGTTGCCGGAGGAAATCGACATCACCCGACAGTTCTGGATGTACTGCCGTGAGGACCTGCGCAAGTTGAAGCGGATCACCCTGTTGTGGGATTACATCCGTGAGGTGACCGAGCGTAATCAGGGTCTGTTGATGGGGCAGACTCGGGAGATGCGGTTTGCTGACTGACAGGCTTTCAAGGAATCAGGTGGCCGGATCGTAGCGAGGTCAGCACGCCCTTTTCAACCGTTTTGTAACAGGGGTTGGTACACGACTTGTAACTTTGAAAGCGCATCGAAGCCCATATCTTGATTGTTCGAATTTAACGCTGTCATGGCGGCTGCATTGTCGAAGATTGCGATGAAAGCGCTACGGCAAACTGCCACCATTCAAAGTCCTTTCCCAACCATTTATCCTCCGCACCTCCAGCAATTGACATGGAACATAGGGAACTTTCAGCACGGCTTTTGGGATTTGTCCTACAGCCATTGCATGAGCTTCCCGCAACGTCGATGCTGCCCAGCTACAGGCTGGAACTCCCCAAGGACGAAAGGAAGCGGCATGTCTGGCTATGTACCCAACCCGCCAAAGGGCTACCGCTACAGCGGTGTTGAGCCTGTCGATATCCATGCCCAGCGTTGGGCGGAATACAAAGACCTATCACCAAAACCAGAAGACAAGCCCGACACAATGGGCTGTGTGTTTGCCAAGAGCTGCAACCTCCCTGATGGTGTGATCGACCACAAGAACCCATCCGGGTTTGTGCCTGTTGAGAAACTGGCCGACTACGGACTGTGGGCTGTGCTTGGAACCGGGGCAGCGATTACCGCCCAAGGCACCCCACTCCAACTGGTGGGCGGGTCTGCTACTGGCAGTGCAATTGCTAAACGTCTTGGCGGGTCGCTATCACTGGGCCTGCTGAAAGGATCAGGTGTTGTTGCTGCTGGCTTTGTAACAGGTACGGTTGGGATGCTGATCCCGAACACCAGCATTTCACCTGATAGCGCCTTCTACAACAACGATCAATACGCAACGCTTGAAACTGGCCGCACCCGTGTACGCGTCAACGTGAAGACTTTGCCGGATGGCTCCGTTAACGCCTACGGCTTCTACACGGGCGGTAAAACGGACTGGGAGAATGTCCCTGTCATCAAGGGCGATAAAGTCGGTGAGACATATGTTGCTGACATCGGCAACGGGATTGGGCTCACTTGGACGCCAGCGGTAAACCCAGATGGCGTACTGGGCATTCCTGCACTGGAAGGTGCTCCGCAATTGCCACCAGTGTGGGTTTATCCGCCGACCGAACAGGCCAATAAAATATTGGTCAATCCGGTGCATCCACCAGACTACCAAGATGCAATCATCACATTTCCTAACGCCGATATTCAGCCGATTTACATTTCGCTGAGCGTATCAGGTGACCATAGCTATCACCCGGCCCCCGCTGACGGGCTGGCAGCATTTCCCGACGCAGTAAGCACGAGAAGCAAAAGCTCTGTTCAAGGCGGTGGCAAAAAACGCGCTCGCTGGAAGGACAGTAAGGGCCGAATTTACGAATGGGACAGCCAGCACGGAGCAGTTGAAATGTACGACAAGCAGGGCAAGCACTTGGGGGAGTTCGACGCGGAAACAGGCGAGCAAACCAAGGCAGCAAAACCCGGAAGAACCACCCCTAAATAGAGAGAAAAAACCATGCATTTATGGATCAGCGGTTTTTTGGACGAAGATAACGAAGACGACTCGTTGAAGTACTCTTTAACAGTTCTGCCTGAATTTGAAAAAGCGGTAATGGGTATTCTCGGATGGCAAAGTCTTGCGGCTGAATGTGATGGCGAGCTTCTACTAACGCCTGAGCAAGTCCGGCAAATTTCAACTGCAATGAATGAGCAATTGCCAACTGAATTAGATCTTTTTATTGGTGTACGAGGCTGAAAATTTTCGATTGCCAGTCCTCTCGTGCGAACAGGCAAGCAAGAACCAAAGGCACGCTATAGGGATAGAGCGGGGAAAGCGTGGATCATTCGAGCTGCACCATGCAGACGAAGTAGCCAAGGGTGGGAAAGTCCACGATGTCGATAAGCTGGAAAACCGCCACTTCGGAGAGGAGCTTCCCATGATCAGCGGGGGGCTGCGCAAACGGTGGAAAACTAGGGATGGCAGTATTCTCGAGTGGGATAGCCAGCATGGTGCTGTTGAGATGTACAACAAACGCGGCAAGCACCTCGGGGAGTTTGATCCCGAGACTGGACAGCAAACTAAAGACGCAAATAAGACTCGCGAGGTCGAACCGTGAAATACACCGTTGAAGCTTTTGACAAAGAAACCGAATTTTTAGCTTTTGAGATCGACCTTCCGAACGGGTGTGATGTTCAGTTAGCTAAAATCATGAACTGGTCTTCACCTCAACGCGGAGATGAGGGTTATAACCTTAGCGTCGCATAGCTCGCAGCCATTGAGGCTTTAGCAGGCAGGCGAATTTTCGACCCGGGTTTTATCTTCCAGCTCACCTGTAATTTGAGCTGACCTGCGCCGCTCAAGGCTTGCCGGGATTCAAAGAATAATCAATGGAGTGTGAAAGAAAATATGGAGCTTCGCCCTGATTTAATGCCTCCGTTGCTGGACGAGTCTTTGGTTGCTCGACTGACGAAACTTTCCGAAGAAATTGATTGCGGGCACGAAGAACACACCCAGAGTCAGGTGGCAGCATTCAATCGGGAAGCAATGACCGCACTTGAGTTCATCGACTTTCAGGGAATCTATGGTGGGCAATCTCACGACACATGGGTTCGCAAGGTCTTAGCAACACCGTATGAGCGGCGCGTGACCGACGTGACCAAGCAAGAGTTGGTTGAGCTGGCTCGAAGGGTTATGGAGGGTGATGGCGATGACCATGAAGTCGAGTTCTGGTTGAGCATGTTGGCAATCAACATACCCAATGCACGCATATCCGATCTGATCTTCTGGCCAGACGAATACTTCGATGAAGCAGATTATCCACAGCAACTATCCCCAGAGCAGGTGATAGAAATAGCGTTGAAAGACAAAGATGTAGTGCTGTAATCAAGACCCGCCCACACCAAAGGACTGTCATCCTGCACGGCGGTTAAACTGAAGGTGTGAGCGAGCGATAAAGATCGCTACATCACTCGATCCAGCCAGTTCCTGGCCCCGCCGATTTTTGGAAATAGCTATAGGGTGGGGTCGCTTGTGTAGCAGCCTGAAAAAATAAGTTTGCTGGATATCCGGCGCCCCATCCGAGCTGCTTAACACGGTGCTCACGCAGTGCTACGAGATCCGCCCGTGAGTGAGTCTGCATGTCCAGTTCTCCAAGAGCCGACGCGATTGTTCCATGGCAAATCTTGGTTTCCTTCAGGGTTGAGGTTTTTTGGTCTTGCCCACGGTCAGCCAAGTAGAGCGCCGAGAAAATCTCAAACGTCATCGCTGGCGACAGTACAGAAAGGGACACAGGAACGTTCTCTACGGACTTCACGGGCCTGGTCGAACCGCCAACAGGTCCAGCATTACTATCGTGCAAATCGCCCCACACCTGCGTGACGTTACCATCACGTCCTGACTCAAACAGTTCCACCGAGACAGCACGGAAATGTTCTTTCAGCTTGCTCCACGGCGCCTCGGGGTTCTCCAGATGAAAGGCCCTGACGAATCCAGCGAGCTGCTCTGAGGCGTCCAATGCGTCCCGCCTGTTGCTGGTCTGAAGAGAAACCGCAGCAGCCTCAGTGGTGCTACCCGTAGTCCTGAGACGCATGTAGTAAATACCGTTGCGTCTGTAGTGATAGGGCTTAGCGAGCCTTGTGGTCGGCTTCGAGGGAAAAGCGAGGGTTGTAACGGTGCTTGTAACAGCAGGTCGAACTTCAAGGATACTCATGGCGGTTAGCCCCCGTAATCATTGGGTTAACCTGAATTCCTTGAAGTTCTGGATGTACTGCCGTGAGGACTTGCGCAAGTTGAAGCGGATCACCCTGTTGTGGGATTACATCCGTGAGGTGACCGAGCGTAATCAGGGTCTGTTGATGGGGCAGACTCGGGAGATGCGGTTTGCCGATTAATCAGCGCTGACCACAATCGACACCCGACGGTTTTCCGTACGGCCCGCCGCGGTGTCGTTGGACGCCACTGGCTCGCTGCTGCCCAGGCCTTGCAATTGAATGTTCTCTTGCTTCATGCCGACTGTGGCGAGCACTTTGGCAACACTCTTGGCGCGGCGTAGCGAGAGTTGCTGATTGTAATTTTCCTGGCCTGAAGCATCGGTGTGACCATCGACCCGCACGCGCTCGATGCCGACACCCATCAATGCTTTGCCGATGTGCTCGACGATCTCGGTGCTTTGTGTGTTCAGGCTTTCAACATCGCTGCCAAACAACACCTTACCGGACAGACCAAACTCCCAGCCTTCGTCGGTCAGCTCGAAGCCTTGTTGTTTAAGCACTGCGACTTGTGCCGGGGTCAGCCCCTTTTGCGGGGCAGTCTGGCAACCGGTCAGGGCCAGTGAGGCCAACAACAGCAGGGCAGAAATAATGCGAATTGAAAGTGTGAACACGAGAGTCAGCTCCTGGTTTGAACGGAATCGACCGGGTGCTCCGACCCAGCGGTGAATTGAGCGCCGCGAGACAAGCGCTTGGCTTGATACATTGCCGCGTCGGCAGCATCGAGCAAAGCACCCGGCGTGACGCCATGATCGGGATAAACCGCGATGCCGATGCTGAGCGAAGTCACGACACTGCTGTCGCCGGGCAGCGCGATGGGCATGTCCATGCTGGTGAGAATCTTGTCGCCAATGCGCTCGGCATCTTCGACTTTGTGCAGCGGCGTGAGCAACACGGCGAACTCATCACCGCCCAGTCGCGCCACCAGATCCTCCTCACGCAATTGCGCACGGACACGATTGGCGATGGCCACCAACACCGCGTCGCCGGCGGCATGGCCGAAATTGTCGTTGATCCCTTTGAAGCGATCACTGTCAAGAAACAACACCGCCACCCGCTCGTTGAGCTTGCTGGCGGTGCGCAGGGCACGGATCAAGCGGCCCTCGAAAAATGCCCGGTTAGGCAACCCGGTCAGGCTGTCGTGGCTGGCTTGGTGGGCAAGGGTTTCGTTTTCGCTTTGCAGATGGCTTTGCCAGGATTCGAGCTCGTCGAGCAAGGCATTGAAGTCGTTGCCGAGGTTGTCGAGCTCGGCGATCTGCGCCGGCGGCACGCGACGGTCCAGTGCTCGCTCACTGCGGGCGGCGTGGGCCACCGTAGCGAGGCTGTGCAGCGGGCCGATAATGCCACGCAACTGCCGACGCGCCAGATAGAGCGCCACCCAGGCACTGATCGCGGTACAGAGAAGGATCCCCGCCAGACCGCTCAGCAGAAAGCGCATCAGACTGCCGCCATGCCCCGTGAGCAGGATGCGTCCAATTTCACGATCCTGATGGAGGATCGGCAGGCTGATCGGTTTCTCCAGGATGGCGCGGGCGGTCTGCATTTCCAGTTCGGAGATCAAGCCGTTCTCCGGTCGCTGCCAGCGCGCTATCAGTTGGCCTTGAGCATCGAGCACCTGGGCATCGGCGACCTCCTCGGTGGAGGCAATCAATGCCAACGCTTCGGTGGCCGCAGCCTTGTCGTTAAACACCACCGCCGCTTCGACGGTGTAACTGATCGAGCGCGCAATCAGGTGCAAGTTGTGATCCGCATAGACCCGCAGCGCCAGAACGCCCAGCAGGGTCAGCGAAACACTGGCCATTGCCACAGCCACCAGCGCCACAATCAAATGCCCGCGACCGATGACCGAGCCCAGAGTGGGACGAACTTTGGAACTGAACCGTTTCATGGCGCCGCCGGTTTACGACGGGACAGTTGCAACACGCTTGGATGAATGCGCACGCCGCTACGCGCAACGGAGTCGAGATTGACTTCGAAGGCCACCTGATCGTCGCCCACCCGCAGGCAGAACAGGCTGCCGACCGTGCACTGATCGTCGCCTTCGCTGATGCTCAACACCGGATGACCAATCAGTGAAGTGAACAGGCGACTGCGTTCATCTGCGGTCAGTTTGCCGATGTACACCGCATCGCATTCACTGACGATGGCCGGGTTGTCGGCCAGCAGGCGACGCACAATGACCGGCCTGCCGGTGGCTTGAGTGGTGCCTTTGACCAGGTCATCGGTGTATTCGGTGGGGCCGACGATGCACAGGTGCAACTGCGCAGGTTCCACTGGCCAGCGTGCGTAGCTGAGGATGCCAAGAACGACCTTGGTGACAGAACGGGCACGCTGCTCAGCCATGCCCGTCGGCGTTTGCGGTTGCGCGACAGCCACACCCGCCAACAACCAGAGCAGACCGACAAGCACTACGTGCTTGCAGCGAACCACGCGCTCTGTCGCCCAGAAAGCCACCTTCATGCAGGTATTCTCTTCAATCGCAGCGAAATGATGCCGCAACGATAGCACAGCGGTGAATCACCAGCGAAACAGCGACCCCTGACTGACTGGTCAGAAATTACCGAAAATCTTTGCGTTTACCTTCAAAGAGGCTCGGCACCCTCCTCCAGTTCCAGCATGAGCCCGCTCAGACGCTTGACCTTGCGCTGTACCGCCTCTTCAAATACACCGGTGCGCGGTTCGATCAGTGTGAACCAGTGCTTGGCCCGGGTAATACCGGTGTAGATCAATTCCTTGGTCAACACGGGATTCAAGGCATCCGGCAGAATCAGCGCCGTGTGGGCGAACTCCGAGCCCTGGGATTTGTGCACGGTCATGGCGTAAACGGTTTCGACGTCATTGAGCCGACTCGGCAACACGAAACGTACCCCGCCCTGACCGTCATTACGCGGGAAGGCTACGCGCAATACCGGCTTTCCAGCGTCAGGCCCTTCGCGTTCCGGCAGTTTGAGGGCGATGCCAATGTCACCGTTCATCAAACCAAGACCGTAGTCGTTACGGGTCATCAGTACCGGGCGGCCTTCGTACCATTGCTGGTCGTTCTCGATCAGACGTGCCTTGAGCAGCGCGGCGGTGATGCGTTGGTTGAGGCCTTCAACACCCCATGGCCCTTTGCGCACCGCGCACAACAACTGAAAGGTGTCGAACGCTTGTAAGACTTCACGGGCCCAACTGATCCAGTCCGGATGCTCGAGCGGCCTGCCCAGAGGTGGACGCTGATTGCGCAGCACACTCAGATAATGCCGATAACCTTGCGGGCCATCGCCATGGCCTTCGAGCAGCAGGCGCTCCAGTTTGTGATCGTGCTCGCCCTTGAGCAGCAACGAAAACACATCGTCATAGTGCCCCGTCGCCAGCAACTGCCGCGCCTCCTCCGGTAACTGCTGATTGACCCGTCGCGCGAGCTGGCCGATGCCGCTGCCCTCGCCGAAGCGCCGCGAGTGACGCAACATGACCACTTGCTGAGCCAATGGATGGGAACCGTCGAGGTCTTCATGCAAACCGCCGGCCGCCAGGGATTCGCCGCTGACCGACTCCAGCCACTGCCGGGTCTGCGGGCTGTACCAACCGTCTTCGGCATCACGGCACAGATCCCCCAGCACCGCACCGGCCTCCACGGAGGCCAGTTGATCCTTGTCGCCCAGTAACACCAAACGCGCATGCGGCGGCAACGCGTCGAGCAGATTGGCCATCATTTCCAGATCAATCATCGACGCTTCGTCGACCACCAGCACATCCAATGGCAAGCGGTTACCGGCATGGTGCCGGAAGTGCCGGGTGCCGGGACGGCTGCCAAGCAAGCGATGCACCGTGGTGACGTCGCAGGGGATCTTGGCCCGCACGTTTTCGGCGACTGTCAGCGTTTGCACTTGCTGACTGATCGACTCGGTCAACCGCGCAGCCGCTTTGCCAGTCGGTGCTGCCAGACGAATGCGCAGTGGTAGGCCTGCCTCGACCGCCGGCGCCTGAAGCAGCGCGAGCAAACGCACCACGGTGGTGGTTTTACCGGTGCCGGGACCGCCCGTGATAATGCTGAAGGCACCCCGCGTGGCAAGAGCACAGGCGAGTTTCTGCCAGTCGACCACCTCGCCAGGCTTGGCTGAGCCGAACAGTTCATCCAGTCGCTGCGGCAGATCACCCGGCGTCGCCTCAACTTGGGCGAGACGTTGGCGTAGCGCCGAATCGATACGGCGCTCGTAAGCCCAATAGCGTCGCAGGTACAACCGCTTTGATGACAAGACCAACGGCCGCTGTTGCGCCGCATCACGGCTATCCGCCGCCAGGGCGACCAAGGGACTACCCGCCAGAACCTTGCACCAATGGGCGCCATCGAGCGTTTCAAGCAGTTGCGAGGGCAATAACAGCACACCCCCTTGCACATCGCCTTCGGGCGGGAGCGACAGGGCAAAATCCGGGGCTTTAAGGGTTTCAAATAAATCCAGACACACATGGCCATGCCCGAGCTGATGGCTGGTCAGTGCCGCAGCGAGCAATACCAGTGGATCGGTATCCGGCTCAAGCTCGTGAAGAAATGCCACGAACGCCTTGTCGAGCGCACGCAACCAACCTCGCTCAACCCAACGATTGAGCAGCAACAGCAAGTCTTCAGCACGGGTCAGAGGCGAGAGCGAGGACAGGCTGTCGGCTGTCAACGGGGTCGGCAGCAGATCGTCGAAGGTGCGACTCATAGCAGGACTCCCTGTTCCCATGCGGGCTCGGCCTTGGGTTCGGGTTTGCCTTGGAACATCCGGTCGAGGCGCTCAATCAATTCACGGGGCGGACGGGCAAAATATACACCGCGACTGTCTGCGCGAGTCCCGCGCAGAAACAGATACAGCGCACCGCCGAGATGCCGGTCGTAATCGTAATCTGGCAAGCGAGCCTTGAGCTGACGATGTAACGCCAACAGGTACAACACGTATTGCAGGTCGTAGCGGTTGTCGAGGATCGACTGCTCCATGGCCTGCGCGGTGTAGGCCAGTTCATCAACGCCCAGCCAGTTGGATTTGTAGTCGGCCACGTAATAACGACCATCGTGTTCAAAGGTCAGGTCGATGAATCCTTTGAACATGCCATTGAGCTGCACCGGCTCTGCCGCCACCCGTGCCACGCCATTGTGGGTGTACTGACGCACCAGTTCGTCGAGTTTGACTACGTCGACTTTATGGCTGGCGAACCAGAACTCCATCTCGACGCGGTACTGCTTCAATTGCTCAAGAATGACGGGAGGCTGCCCGTCAGCGATTGGCAACGGGGATTTGAGCAGATGTTGCAGCCAGTCACTCAGGGTGGTGATCCAGCCTTCCCATCCACGAAGGTTGCAGCGACGGGCAATCGCATCCTCCAGCGCCTCGCGGGAAACGGCAAAACTGTCTTCACCTGCCCACTCCAGCAGACCGTGAAGGAACGTTCCCGGGTTGGGACCACGAGGGAAACGATGAATATCCGCACCGCCGGCAATGATGTCTCGCGGAGCATCGGGATCAAGGCGTTCATCATCAAACAACTTTTGTGCTTGAGGACTGTCAGGCGCTTCATCACTGCCCACACTCAAAATGTCGCTGATGCGCAATGCACTGTAGGACGCAATCCACCAGTTTTCACTGGCCTTGCGCTTGGGCGATAGCGTGGCACAGAGCACAGCGTCATTGCGTGGAGGCAGGTAATGCTCGTCGGCGGCCTGGGGCATTTCACCCGTGCTGATTGCCGGGCAGTCGCGTTGCAGGTCTTGCAGCCAGCGATTCAGCGCACTGGACTCCCCCAGAGATGCTCCGCCACCCAGCAAGTAACCCAGCGCCGAAAGGTGCAGCACCGAGCTGTTGTTATTGCCGCGTTTGAGATCCGTCACTCCCAGCCAACAAGCATGCTGCGCACGGGTCAGGGCCACGTAGAGCAAGCGCAGATCCTCGGCCAGACGTTCGTCGTCCGCTTGCGCAATCAATTCGGCCGTCGGCCTCAGACTCACTTGAGCCTTGCCCGATGCATCGTGGTAATGCAGCGGCAACCGGCTGCCATCCACTGGTTTGGCCGAACAGATGAAGGGCAGAAATACCAAGGGATACTCAAGGCCTTTGGACTTGTGAATGGTCACGACTTTGACCAGTTGCTCATCACTTTCCAAACGCAGAATCTGCTCTTCACCGGCCTGACCGGACAACGCCAGAAGCTCGGCCAAGTGGCGGATCAACGCTTGCTCACCATCCAGCTCCGCAGCGGCTTGCTGCATCAGCTCGGACAGGTGCAAAAGGTTGGTCAGCACGCGCTCACCGTCACTGCGGGTCATCAGGGTTTGCGGCAAATGAAAATCGTGCAGCAGGCGTCGCAACATCGGCAGGACGCCTTGTTTGCGCCACAGCTCACGGTAGCCACGGAACTGCATGACGCGAGCTTCCCACACCAGTTCGTCCTGATTCAGACGCTCCAGCTCCGCCAATGGCAGGTTCAGGGTGATGCAGGCCAGCGCGGCCTTGAGCGAGCGCTCGACATCCGGTTCGGCGCAAGCCTTAAGCCAGGACAGCAGGTCGTGAGCTTCTTGCGCGGCGAATACCGAATCCTTGTCCGACAGATACACGCTGCGCACGCCACGGGCAGCGAGTTCGCCGCGCACAGCCTGGGCCTCTTTACCGTCACGCACCAGGATCGCGATGTCAGAAGGGCGCAGACCTCTGAAGTCTTTACCCTCTTGTACGAATCCAGCAACACCTGCTTGCCCCCCATTGAGCAACGCGGTGATTTCACTGGCACATGCCGATGCCAACTGCTGACGATAGACCACGCCAGAAAGGGGCTGATCGGAAGACAATAGCCAGACATTCAGCGCCGCAACGTCTTGCCCGGCAATCTGCAGTGTTTCTTTACGGCCCTGCGCGTCGACAGGTTGAAACGGCACCGGGTTCTCACCGTTTTTCTCCCGGAACAAAAACGCGCCGCGTCCCTGCTCCCGGGATTCGGCGCGTTCGAATATGTGGTTGACCGCGTCCACCATGCCATGGCTTGAACGGAAGTTGGTGCCCAATGTATGCAGTCGGCCTGTCGTGGCTTGCCGGGCGCGCAGATAGGTGTAGATGTCCGCACCGCGGAACGCGTAGATCGCCTGCTTCGGGTCGCCGATCAGAAACAGACCGGTATCCGGATTGTTTTCTTCGATGCGGTAAATGCTCTCGAAGATTCGGTACTGCACCGGATCGGTGTCCTGGAATTCGTCGATCAACGCGACCGGGAACTGTTCGCGGATCAACGTCGCGAGGCGCTCGCCCCCGTCAGATTGCAGGGCTGCATCCAGGCGCAATAGCATGTCGTCAAAGCCCATTTCGGCGCGGCGACGCTTCTCTTCCTCAAAACGCGCACCTACCCATTTGGCGGCATGTTGCAGAACGGCGGCGTCGGGGGTCGGCAAAGCATCGAGACTCGATTTGAGGCTCGACATGGCATCCAGCCCGGGATGACGTGGGACATGGCCTTTCCAGGCCTCAGCCATACCGTCGGGCGTCAGTCGAGTGAATCCGGTGCCGATGTCGAGCTGCTCGAGGCACTCGTCCTCGGCCCAGGCTTTGAGCTTCTCGAACCACGGTTCAAAGTAGCGCGCCTGCATCTTGCGACCGTCGACGGTTTTGCTCGCGACGCCCTGATGACAGATGGCGAGTAACTCGTCAGCCCACTGACGCCAAGGCATTTTCAGTTCGATCAGCGCTGCACGGCGCTCTTGCAGACACTCGTCGATCAGCTCCGCCGGGGGCTTGCCTTCGTCGCTGTCGCGTTCACTGGCGAACAGGCCACGCACCCGAGGCAACAACGCAGCAGGCCCGCCCCAATTGCTGCGAACCCAATTCAAGGCATCGCCCTGCATCGGATAACAGAACAGTCGCCAGTAATCGCGCAGCACTTCCCCGAGCAAATCGCTGTGATCAGTCTCCAGCGACTGAGTGAACAGGCTGCCGCTGTCGAAAGCGTGCTCGCGCAACATGCGCTGACACCAACTGTGAATGGTGGAAACCGCCGCTTCGTCCATCCATTGCGCGGCGATATCGAGACGGTTGGCGCAACCGGGCCATTGCTGAGATTCGAATTGTTCGCGCATCTGCGCGATCAATCCGTCAGGAGCGGGTATCTCGTCTCTGAAGAAGCGCGCGGCCTCGGCAAGGCGAGTGCGAATTCGCTCGCGCAACTCTTTCGTGGCAGCATCGGTGAACGTCACCACAAGAATCTGCGGTGGCAACAGTTCTCGGGCAAAACCATTCGATTCGCCGCCATGGCCCAGAATCAGACGCAGATACAGCGCAGAAATAGTGAAGGTTTTACCGGTGCCGGCACTGGCTTCGATCAACTGGCTACCACGTAATGGGAATGCCAGAGCCAGCGGTATTTTCTTGCTCATGACCGAGCTCCTTCGCTGGACAACGAACGCCAGGGCGCTTCAAGCAAAGGACGATACAAGGTATCGCACCAACCGGAGAACGTCTCGTCTGCGAGTAAGGCCTCAAAGTCGGCATATTGCCGTGACAGCGCCGGGCTTTCGCGGCGCTCGCCCTCACTGGTTTGGCCATCACCCTCATAGGCTTTACGCGCCGCGGCTTCAGCCTTGAGCGGATCAGTCTGTGATAACCAGGCGAATGCGGTCTTTACCGCGATCGGCAGTGGTTGCCGCATTCCAGCCTGCCAGGCGAGAAGAAGATCCCCAAGGAAACGAACAGCTCTGTCTGGCTCCATCGGTTCGAGCAGCAAGGTGTCATCGCTGGCCACCAACGCCGTGGCCATCGGAAGTCCGCTGGCGCAGGCGACCAAGTGATTAACCCAAGGCTTGGTCAGTCGATGCCATTTGCGATTCTTGATCGAGCCGATGCTGTTGGGGATGGTCGTGACTGACAACACGCCACCGTCGGCACGTTGATGCAAGCCCGAAAGCCAACCTTCAAGGCGTAAGCCCTGCAGCTCCATAGAGATCGGGATGGCACTGGTCAACGGTGTCGGCCATAACGTCAGTAACTGTTGATAGCGCTGCAACAGATCGGGTAACGGCTCGATCAACTCACGTTGCAGACATTCACCAAAACCGGCCATGGGTAGAAGTCCGCTGTTTTGCAAACGCAGGGCTTGAACCGCGAGCGCCTGCTCGACATTATCCGGCTGTCTGAGCGCAGCTTCGAGCAAGCTGTCGCTGAGTGTATATCGCTGCAAAGCGTCCAGGACAAAAGGCTCTTCGTCGGCGAGCGGCGCTTCGGCGGCTTCGAAATACACCTTGAGGCGCTGGGTGAAAAAGTGTCGGACGGGGTTACGCAAGAAGTCCTGCAGCAGGGTAAGGCTCAGCGGCTCTTCTTGAACAAACGGAGCGAGCAACTCCACCTCGTTTTGGGGCGCCTGATGTTGATGCAATACCTGCCATTCGCTGGCATAGCTGAACAGTTGATCGCCCTCATGAAAATAGCGCGCACTGAACGGTTGCAGCGGATGCTCCTCGGTCATGGCGTGCAATAAATCCTGACGTTCGTCGACTAATCGCCAACCGCTGGCAAGGTGATCGCGCAACTGGCCGATCAGCACCGAAGCCGGCCGCTCACTGTTGTCACGAATGCTGCGGCCGACCCAACTGATGTAGAGCTGATGACGGGCAGACAGCAGCGCCTCGAGCAAAAGATAGCGATCATCCTCTCGCCGGGAACGATCTCCCGGACGGTAATCGCTGCCCATAAGATCGAAATCGAGCGGCGGTTGCGCGCGGGGGTAATCGCCGTCGTTCATCCCCAGCAAACAGACGAGTTTGAAGGGAATGGCACGCATGGGCATCAACGTACAAAAATTTACTGCACCGGCGAGAAAGCGTTGGGACAGTCTGCCCTGATCCAGTCCAGCGAGCCAGGCCTCGCGAACCACGGTCAGCGGCAATTCATCTTTCAGGCCCACAGCCTCGCAGGTCTCCAGCCAGGTTTCACGAAGCTCTTCCAACTGGGTGAGCAGGTAGTCATCGTGCTCGTTGCTGGCCTTGAAGAACAACTGCATCAGCGCCTGTAAGCGATGACCCCACACGTTGGGTTGAGCCGGTTGCGTGAGTTCCTGATGAGCGAGTTCCAGTGCATCGAGCAAGGCAACCAATGGCCCGATCAGTGCAGCATCCAATCCGCCGATTTCGTCGTAGGGTTCGATACCCGCACAGGCATTGGCGCTGCCAACGGCATAGCCCAGCAACATTCGGCGCAAGCCAAAATGCCAGCTGTTCTGCTCCAGTTCGTCCGGCAAGCCTAGACCGGCACGTTGTTCAGCGTTCATTCCCCAGCGCACGCCGGCGCCTTCGATCCAGCGATGCAGCGTCGGTAAATCGCGCTCCTCCATACCGAAACGCGCACGTAATGCTGGAACGTCAAGCAGGTCGAGAATTTCGCTCACCGGAAAGCGGCTGTCAGGCAGTTTAAGTAGATGCTCGACGGCGATCAGCAATGGATCCCGACCACGCTGGCCCTGATCCGCCAGGGTAAATGGGATGCAACGTGGGTCATGTCGATCAAGCTGACCAAACACTGCACGGATATGCGGGGCATAGCTGTCGATGTCCGGCACCATCACAATTACATCGCGCGGCCGTAAATCCGGGTTGGCACTGAAGCGTGCCAACAGCTGGTCATGGAGGATTTCAACTTCGCGTTGGGCGCTGTGGGCAATGTGAAAACGGATCGACTGATCTTCGTTCAGCTCAACAGGAGGCCAGTGCTCGCGTGTCTCATTGAGTGGCCGCAGTTCCAGGATGTCGTCCTGTAGTTGATTAAGCAGATTCTGTGGCCGGGTCTCACTGAACAGATCGATACGTCCGTCGCGGAAAGCTGCGCGATAGCTATTCGGATCGTCATAG
The DNA here is from genome assembly GCF_963970575.1 of Pseudomonas sp. EA_65y_Pfl2_P74. Taxonomy (NCBI): domain Bacteria; kingdom Pseudomonadati; phylum Pseudomonadota; class Gammaproteobacteria; order Pseudomonadales; family Pseudomonadaceae; genus Pseudomonas; species Pseudomonas sp. EA_65y_Pfl2_P74. Next base: position 1,209 of record NZ_CAXAOQ010000020.1, on the reverse strand, counting down.
CTGTCGAGCAAGTTGATGTAGTCACGACCTTGCTTGCCCCATGCTGCGAGAAGCGGGTGGGCATGTTGGTGCAGTGTTTCCTGATCCAGGATCACCGGCATACCGCTCCTGCGGGACTGGCGCTTGTATTGATGACGCAGTAAGTCCTTATCAGCGACGATATCGGCCCAGTGATGACGACATGGGTTGTGTACACACAGCAGAACCTGACTGAAACGTGCGAGCCCGGCCAGTGCTTCAAGCACTTGGGCTGGCAAGGAAGAAATCCCGAAAACGATCACTCGCGAAGGAATCCCTTTTGGGGCTTCTTCAATCGTATTGATGCGTTCGATAAATCGCTGATGAACACCGGCACGACTTTGAGCCATGCCCAACTCTCCAACGTCATCCAGCAACGCACGCCACAACTCGGCTTGCCAGCAACTGGTAGGCGGCAGTGGTTTTACTTCGCCTCTGACGTTGCGCAATTGATGCCGTCCCTCAGCCCAATCCTCCAGCCAGTCGGCTCTATATACCTGGTACTGGTCAAAGAGATCCGCCAGACGCTCGGATAACTGATAGCGCTTGCGCAAGTCGGTGTCGTGAGTGAGAAAGCGTTGCAGTGGTTCGAAATGCGGACGGTCGATGACCTGAGGTAGCAGGCGCATGAGCCGCCAGGTCAGCGGAGCTTTATCAAGCAGGGATTTGGCTGGAATTTCATCTCGGCCCAAGACCATGCGGTAGAGCTGCCACATGAAACTGCCAGGCAATTGCACATCAATCGCGGCGGCGATACCGCAGCCGCCGAGGTCATCGTCTTCAGGATCTTCGGCCAAGGCCAATTTGAGCCACTGGGCAATACCGTTGCTCTGGACCAGAGCAATTTCGTTTTCCAGGGGGGCCAGTGGATAGCGCCGCATTATGCTGACCACCAGGCTGCGCAGTTCATCCAGGCTATTGCTCTGAACCACCATGAATGCAGCGTTGAGGGACTGGGCGTCCGGCATAAAAGCTTCCTTGGGAAAGAACAAAAGCCAGGGCAGAACCTTAGCACTGTCGGCAGGTTGTGACAGCCGGAAGAAGGCCCTACGGGCTGTAAGAACTTTCCTGCGGGCAAAACAAAACCCCAACTGCTTTCGCAATTGGGGTTTCGGAATTTAATCTTGACGATGACCTACTCTCACATGGGGAAACCCCACACTACCATCGGCGATGCATCGTTTCACTGCT
>NZ_CAXAOQ010000019.1:0-122587 GCF_963970575.1 Pseudomonas sp. EA_65y_Pfl2_P74 | reverse complement strand
TTTTCAGAAGTTTTCGAAGAATTCTTCAACAACTTCAACCACTTGCGCCTTCGATCTCTCGTCAGCGGGAGGCGAATTCTACAGCGTTACACGCTGCTGTCAACACCTCTTTTTCAACTTCTTTCTGACTTCGATGAACTGAAGCAACTTGCTGCCGAAAACTTCATAACTCATTGAATCTCAAGGAGTTTTCCGTTTCGACTGCGCCGGAAGTGGGGCGAATTATAGGCTTCCAGAATCTGCCGTCAACCGTTAATTTCGCTTTTCTATCAATCACTTGCAGATCGGTTAAAAAACATCCAGATCCGCCTCTAACCAGGATCGAAACACCATTTCTCTATATAGAAGAAATGGTCAGAGCACCCCCTCCTCCTTCAGCGTAGCAACCGCTCCCGCCTCCAAACCCAATACCCGCTGTAATACCTCCAGCGTGTGCTCACCCAATAAAGGAGGCGCTCGGCGATACTCGACCGGGGTCTGCGACATCCGAATAGGGCTCGCCACCTGGGGTACCATCCCTGCCAACGCATGCGGCAATTCAATTGCCAACCCCCGCGCCTTGACTTGCGGATCATCAAATACCTGCGACAGATCGTTGATCGGCCCGCACGGCACACCCGCCAGCTCCAACTGGGCCACCCATTCAGCCGTAGTCTTGAACACCGTCGCCTGTCGGATGAGGGGAATCAGCACCGCCCGATTCGCCACCCGCAGCTTATTAGTAGCGAAACGCGGATCATCAGCCCACTGCGGTTGCCCCGCCACTTCCGCGAATTTGCGGAACTGACCGTCATTACCCACGGTAAGAATGAAATCACCATCAGCCGTCGGGAAGTCCTGATAAGGCACGATGTTGGGATGCGCATTGCCAAGACGCTTAGGCGCATTGCCAGTAGTCAGGTAGTTCATCGCCTGGTTAGCCAGGCAGGCCACCTGCACATCCAGCAACGCCATATCGATGTGCTGCCCCCCACCGTCATGATCGCGATGGGCCAGTGCCGCGAGGATCGCCACCGTCGAATAGAGCCCCGTCAGAATATCCGTCAGCGCCACCCCGACCTTCACCGGCCCCGCCCCCTCATCACCCTCAGGTCGACCGGTCAGACTCATCAGTCCGCCCAGCCCCTGAATCATGAAGTCATAACCAGCGCGCTTGGAATACGGCCCGGTCTGACCGAAGCCGGTGATCGAGCAGTAGATCAGATCCGGATTGACTGCCTTCAGCGACTCGTAATCCAACCCATAAGCCGCCAAGCCGCCGACCTTGAAGTTCTCGATCAAGATGTCGGACTTGGCCGCCAGTTCCCGCACAAGTTTTTGCCCTTCAGGGCGGGTGAAGTCGATGGTCACCGATTGCTTGTTACGGTTGGCCGACAGGTAATACGCGGCTTCGGACGTGTTCTCGCCATAGGCGTCTTTAAGGAAGGGCGGCCCCCAGGCGCGAGTATCATCACCATTGCCCGGGCGCTCGACCTTGATCACCTCAGCGCCAAGGTCGGCGAGGATCTGCCCGGCCCAAGGCCCGGCCAGCACTCGCGATAAATCCAGTACCCGCAGATGCGACAGCGCGCCCATGGTCGCTCTCCTATTAATAGAACGCCTGCAGACCGGTTTGCGCACGCCCGAGGATCAGCGCGTGAACGTCGTGGGTACCTTCATAGGTATTCACCACTTCCAGGTTGACCAGATGACGGGCCACACCGAACTCGTCGGAAATGCCATTACCACCGAGCATGTCACGGGCCATACGGGCGATATCCAGCGACTTGCCACACGAGTTGCGTTTCATGATCGACGTGATTTCAACGGCAGCCGTGCCTTCGTCCTTCATACGACCCAGACGCAAGCAGCCTTGCAGCGCCAACGTGATCTCGGTTTGCATGTCGGCGAGCTTCTTCTGAATCAATTGAGTAGCAGCCAGTGGTCGGCCGAACTGCTGGCGATCCAGCGTGTATTGGCGAGCGGTGTGCCAGCAGAATTCGGCAGCGCCCAGTGCGCCCCAGGAAATGCCGTAGCGCGCGGAGTTGAGGCAGGTGAAAGGACCTTTCAGACCGCGCACGTCCGGGAAAATGTTCTCTTGCGGCACGAACACGTTGTCCATCACGATCTCACCGGTGATCGAAGCACGCAGGCCGACCTTGCCGTGAATCGCCGGAGCGCTCAGCCCTTTCCAGCCTTTCTCCAGTACGAAGCCACGGATGTCGCCAGCATCGTCCTTGGCCCACACCACGAACACGTCGGCGATCGGGCTGTTGGTGATCCACATCTTCGCGCCGGTCAGGCTGTAACCGCCGTCGACCTTGCGAGCCCGGGTAATCATCGCGCCCGGGTCGGAACCGTGGTTCGGCTCGGTCAGACCGAAGCAGCCGATCCATTCGCCGGACGCCAGTTTTGGCAGGTATTTCTGCTTCTGCGCTTCGGTGCCGAATTCGTTGATCGGCACCATCACCAGCGAGGACTGCACGCTCATCATCGAGCGATAGCCGGAATCGACACGCTCCACTTCACGGGCAATCAAGCCGTAGCTGACATAGTTGAGGCCGCTGCCACCGTATTGCTCCGGGATGGTTGCGCCCAACAGGCCGACCTCCCCCATCTCGCGGAAGATCGCCGGGTCAGTCTTCTCATGGCGGAAGGCTTCGAGGACACGCGGTGCGAGGCTCTGTTGAGCGAACTGCTCGGCGGTGTCGCGGATCATGCGCTCTTCTTCAGTGAGCTGTTGATCCAGCAGCAGGGGATCGATCCAGTTGAAGCTAGCTTTACCGCCCATGAGTGTGTCCTCGCAAATCGGTGAATTAACGTGGCATTGATCCTAGGCGCGGTTCGTCGTCACGGCAAACGAGGATTTCGCATTCTGTTGTGCTAATTTCTCACTCCGAAACGTCGCTAAATGCCTTTTATGCGGCGCATTAGTGAGGTTGATGTACATGCGCAGAAAGATCCCCAGCACAACTGCCCTGATCAGCTTCGAGGCCGCCGCGCGGCACGAGAGCTTTACCAAAGCTGCCGAAGAACTTTCCCTCACCCAAGGCGCCATTTGCCGACAGATCGCCAGCCTTGAGGAGTTCCTCAGCGTAGAACTGTTCCGACGCTCGAGACGTGGGGTGAAGCTGACCGAAGCGGGACTTTCCTACAGCCGCCGGGTGGCGACCCAACTCGATGCAGTTGAACGGGATACGCTGTCGGTGATGGGCCAACAGGGGACCAACGTGATCGAACTGGCGGTGGTGCCGACATTCGGTACGCAATGGCTGCTGCCACGACTGAAGGATTTCCAGCTCAAGCATCCGGAAGTGACGGTCAATCTGACCAACCGCACCCGGCCGTTCCTGTTTGCCGACACCGAGTTCGACGCCGCGATCTACTTCGGCGACGCGGATTGGTCCGGTACCGAATCCCACAGGTTGATGGGCGAGAATCCGATGCCGGTGTGCAGCCCCGCCCTACTCGGTAACAAGACACACCTGACAGCCCAAGAAATCGCCGATCTACCTTTACTGCAGCAAACCACTCGTCCCTATGCCTGGCGCCAGTGGTTTAACTCCCAGCACTTGAATATCCCTCGCGACATGACAGGCCCGCGTTACGAGCTATTCTCCATGCTCGCCCAAGCGGCCATGCACGACATGGGCATCGCGCTGATTCCGCCCTTCCTGATCCAGCGGGAATTGGGGGAGAAGCGCTTGGTGATTGCCAACCCGCAGGCCCTGTCCAGCATCAAAGCTTATTACCTGATGATTCCGGAGCGAAAGGTCGAATCAGCGTCTCTAAAGGCATTTCGCGATTGGCTGGTGAATCAGGCGAACAGCTACAGCCTTGAAGGATAAAGGCTCTTCGCCGTAGTTGACTCCGTAGTCAGCAAATGAAAAGCGCTACAGATATAAATATTTGTCGCATTTTCACAGACTGTATCCGAAAGTCGTACAGACGTCCCACAAACGCCTAATGGCGTGGCTTTGAGCCTCTATTCACGACTCATCACTGCCTATTCACGTCACCGATGAGAAAAAATTTCAAATTCAGCCAGAATCCTTGAAAAGCACGGCCTGCAAGGGGTTCAGCCGGTCATCTGCGACATTCGGTCACGGGATGACTTGTAGTTAATTTTCCGTCACCCGTCATAATCCCTTGAAGGGCATAAAGTTCGCCTGCAAAATGCCGCGCCCCGCCTTGATTCGGCGGGATCGTGCTGATCGGCCGCCCCAGTCGCACCATCCGCAGTGCCTGGGTTTACTCAATAAGATCACGCAGGAGATTTGACGTGCACATTGGTGTTCCTCTCGAAACCCAGACCGGTGAAACACGGGTTGCTGCAACCCCGGAAACCATTAAAAAGCTGATCAGCCAAGGTCATAAGGTCACTGTGCAAACCGGCGCCGGCATTAAGGCCAGTGTTGTCGACAGTGCCTATGAAGCGGCAGGCGCAACGATTGGCAGTGCCAATGACGCGTTCGGTGCCGAGCTGATTCTCAAAGTGGTCGCCCCGAGCGACGCCGAGCTGACGCTGATCAAGCGTGGCACGGTGCTGGTGGGCATGCTCAACCCGTTCAATAACGAAACCATCGCCAAAATGGCCGAGTGCGGGATTACCGCGTTCGCCCTGGAGGCGGCACCACGCACCTCGCGGGCGCAGAGTCTCGATGTGTTGTCGTCCCAGGCGAACATTGCCGGCTACAAGGCTGTGTTGCTGGCCGCTCACTACTATCCGCGTTTCATGCCGATGCTGATGACGGCGGCGGGCACCGTGAAAGCGGCGCGCGTGCTGATCCTCGGTGCAGGTGTGGCGGGTTTGCAGGCGATCGCGACAGCGAAACGTCTGGGAGCGGTGATCGAAGCGTCCGACGTACGTCCGGCCGTGAAGGAACAGATCGAATCCCTCGGCGCCAAGTTCGTCGACGTGCCCTACGAGACCGATGAAGAGCGCGAATGCGCCGTCGGTGTCGGCGGTTACGCACGACCAATGCCGGCGAGCTGGATGCAGCGTCAGGCCCAGGCTGTGCACGAGCGCGCCAAGCAAGCTGACATCGTCATCACTACCGCGTTGATTCCGGGCCGCAAGGCACCGACGCTGTTGAGCGCCGATACCGTGGCGCAGATGAAACCGGGGTCGGTGGTCATCGATCTCGCGGCGGCTCAGGGCGGCAACTGCCCGCTGACCGTGGCCGATCAGGTGGTGATCGAGAACGGCGTGACCCTTTGCGGCCCGACCAATCTGGCCGGTGAAGTCGCTGCAGACGCCTCGGCGCTGTACGCGCGCAATCTGTTGGACTTCCTGAAGCTGGTCTTCACCAAAGAAGGCCAGTTCGAAGTGAACCTCGAAGACGACATCGTCGCCGCGTGCCTGATGTGCCGCGACGGCCAAGTCATCCGCAAAAACGCCTAAGCAGGGATTCAGACGATGGAAGAGCTTATCTCCCCCGGTATCTACAACCTGATCATCTTCGTGCTGGCGATTTATGTCGGTTACCACGTGGTCTGGAACGTGACGCCTGCGCTGCACACGCCGTTGATGGCGGTGACTAACGCCATTTCAGCCATTGTGATCGTCGGTGCCATGCTCGCCGCTGCGCTGACCGTCACGCCGCTGGGCAAAACCATGGGCACCCTCGCCGTGGCATTGGCGGCGGTCAATGTGTTCGGTGGCTTCCTGGTCACCCGCCGCATGCTTGAGATGTTCAAGAAGAAAGCCCCGAAAGTAAAAGAAGAGGCGCCGAAGTAATGAGCATGAATCTCGTCACGACGCTCTACCTGATCGCGTCGATCTGCTTCATCCAGGCCCTCAAAGGCCTGTCGCACCCGACCACATCGCGGCGCGGCAACCTGTTCGGCATGCTCGGCATGGCACTGGCCATCCTCACCACCGTCGGCCTCATCTATAAGCTGGGTGCTGAACTGGCCACCGCCGGCATCGGTTACGTCATCGTTGGCTTGCTGATCGGCGGCACCGCCGGTTCGATCATGGCCAAGCGCGTTGAAATGACCAAGATGCCGGAACTGGTCGCGTTCATGCACAGCATGATCGGTCTGGCCGCGGTGTTCATCGCCATTGCCGCAGTGGTCGAGCCGCAGTCGCTGGGCATCGTTAAACACTTGGGCGACTCGATTCCGGCGGGCAATCGTCTGGAGTTGTTCCTCGGTGCAGCCATCGGTGCAATCACCTTCTCCGGTTCGGTGATCGCGTTCGGCAAGCTCTCGGGCAAGTACAAGTTCCGTCTGTTCCAGGGCGCACCGGTACAGTTTGCCGGTCAGCACAAGCTCAACGCGGTGTTGGGTCTGACGACGCTGGTGCTCGGCCTGACCTTCATGCTCACCGGCAACCTCACCGCCTTCGCGCTGATGCTGGCGCTGGCGTTCGTGATGGGCGTGCTGATCATCATTCCGATCGGCGGCGCCGACATGCCGGTGGTGGTGTCGATGCTCAACAGCTATTCCGGCTGGGCAGCGGCAGGTATCGGTTTCTCGCTGAACAACTCGATGCTGATCATCGCCGGTTCGCTGGTGGGTTCGAGCGGTGCGATCCTCTCGTACATCATGTGCAAGGCGATGAACCGTTCCTTCTTTAATGTACTGCTCGGCGGTTTCGGCAACACGGCCGACGCTGGCCCGGCTGGCGCGAAAGAAGCACGTCCGGTGAAATCCGGTTCGGCTGACGATGCGACCTTCCTGCTGACCAACGCCGACACCGTGATCATCGTACCGGGCTACGGTCTGGCGGTAGCGCGTGCACAGCATGCTCTGAAAGAGCTGACCGAGAAGCTGACCCACCGTGGCGTGACCGTGAAGTACGCAATCCACCCGGTGGCCGGGCGGATGCCAGGGCACATGAACGTCCTGCTGGCCGAGGCCGAAGTGCCTTACGACCAGGTGTTCGAGATGGAAGACATCAACTCCGAGTTCGGCCAGGCCGACGTGGTGCTGGTGCTCGGCGCGAACGACGTGGTCAACCCGGCCGCGAAGAACGATCCGAAATCGCCAATTGCCGGCATGCCGATTCTCGAAGCGTTCAAGGCCAAGACCATCATCGTCAACAAACGCTCGATGGCCAGCGGCTATGCCGGTCTGGACAACGAACTGTTCTACCTGGACAAGACCATGATGGTGTTCGGCGACGCGAAAAAAGTTATCGAAGACATGGTTAAAGCGGTCGAGTAATCACCCCGCAGCAATACCGAACGCCCCGATTTGTCGGGGCGTTTTCGTTGGCGAAAACAATCGGACAATATGCCGCGTTGTTGCAGATCCGGTAACGGTGTTTTACTTCAAACCCGCTAAATAGACGCCTCTTTTGCGACCTTGGTAGCGGGACAGGCGCCCGCGAAATTCACTAGACTGCGCATCCTGATACTCGCTTCCCGAGATAATAATCCATGTACCGTGACCGTATTCGCCTGCCTTCGTTGTTGGATAAAGTGATGAGCGCCGCCGACGCCGCCGCTTTGATTGAGGACGGCATGACCGTCGGCATGAGCGGATTCACCCGCGCCGGCGAAGCCAAAGCCGTCCCTCACGCGTTGGCCGAACGCGCCAAGGTCACGCCACTGAAGATCAGCCTGATGACCGGCGCGAGCCTGGGCAACGACCTCGACAAGCAACTGACCGAAGCCGGCGTGCTGTCGCGACGCATGCCGTTTCAGGTCGACAGCACCTTGCGCAAGGCGATCAACGCCGGCCAAGTGATGTTCATTGACCAGCATCTGTCGGAAACCGTCGAGCAACTGCGCAATCAGCAACTGAAGCTGCCGGACATCGCGGTGATCGAAGCCGTGGCCATCACTGAACAGGGCCACATCGTGCCGACCACCTCGGTGGGCAACTCAGCGAGCTTCGCGATTTTCGCCAAACAGGTCATCGTCGAGATCAACCTGGCGCACAACGCCAACCTGGAAGGCCTGCATGACATTTATATCCCGACGTATCGTCCGACGCGCACGCCAATCCCGCTGGTGAAGGTCGACGACCGCATTGGCAGCACAGCGATCCCGATTCCGCCGGAAAAAATCGTGGCCATCGTCATCACGCAGCAGGCGGACTCGCCATCGACCGTATCGTCGCCGGATGCCGACACCAACGCCATCGCCGATCACCTGATCACCTTCTTCAAGCAGGAAGTCGATGCCGGGCGCATGACCAACAAGCTTGGCCCGCTGCAAGCCGGGATCGGCAACATCGCCAACGCGGTGATGTGCGGCCTGATCGACTCACCGTTCGAAGACCTGACCATGTACTCCGAAGTGCTGCAGGATTCGACGTTCGACCTGATCGATGCCGGCAAGCTGAGTTTCGCTTCGGGCAGTTCGATCACCTTGTCGGAACGCCGCAACAGCGACGTGTTCGGCAACCTGGAGAAATACAAAGACAAACTGGTACTGCGCCCACAGGAGATCTCCAACCATCCAGAAGTCGTACGGCGCCTGGGCATTATCGGCATCAACACGGCGCTGGAGTTCGACATCTACGGCAATGTGAACTCGACCCACGTCTGCGGCACACGGATGATGAACGGTATCGGCGGTTCCGGTGACTTCGCGCGCAACGCACATCTGGCGGTGTTCGTGACCAAATCGATCGCCAAGGGTGGCGCGATTTCCAGCGTGGTGCCGATGGTCAGCCACGTTGACCACACCGAGCACGACGTTGACATTCTGGTGACCGAGGTGGGCCTGGCGGATCTGCGTGGGCTGGCGCCACGGGAGCGCGCGCGGGTAATCATCGATAATTGTGTGCATCCGGACTTTCGTCAGGCACTGGATGACTACTTCACTGCGGCCTGTGCAATCGGTGGTCACACCCCGCATATCCTGCGTGAAGCCTTGAGCTGGCACATTAACCTGGAAGAAACCGGACGCATGCTGGCGGTGTAATCCGCACAGATAATCCATCGACGCAAACACAGTTTGCGTCGATGGATTTTTTAAAATTGCCTTCCTTGCGAAAACTGTACTTCTGTACTGGTCATTTCCTACAGTATTTACCTACAAATACGCCCGCCTCACCCGAAAACGCACCGAGTTAGTGCAGACAGGTACAGTTTGCTCAATTTTGACCCGTACACCGCCTTTAAACAGTTAACTGGTCACTCACAATACAGTTGAACTGTATCTAGAGAGACTAGGCAAACGAGAGGATCATGGGCACCAGTTAAACCACTACCTAATCCCGCCACAAGCGGAAGGATGTCAACCATGGAACGTACACTCAGTTCCGATCTGTTCTTCGAAGACAAAGCTGCAAAAACCCAGGCTTCCCTGCCTTTGCGCGTTATCGCCAACCTGATGTTGTGGCAGCGCCGCATCTCCAGCCGCCACCAACTGGCTCGTCTGGATTCGCGTCTGCTGGCTGACGCCGGTATCAGCGAAGCACAACGCTACGAAGAGCTGAGCAAGCCGTTCTGGCGCTAAGTAGCGTCGCTGGCTCTGGTCGTTAGACCCACCGCCAGCAACCCGAATTGAACAAACAAAACCCGTCGCGGGAAACCGCGACGGGTTTTGTCGTTTCAGGCGAGGAAAACATGCATTACAGGTGGCAGCTACAAACAACAGTACAGTTATAAGAATACCGAACCTGAACCAGTACAATTTAAAACGGATGTATCTGCCCCCTTGCCTGCAACGGGTTCAACATGACTTTCCGACCTTGCCAGTAAAAAGGAATCTGTCATGAATGGCTTACAGGATGTTTCAGCAGCTTCTTTACAACCCGCCCTTCGCTGCAACCTCGTAAAACGCCTGTTGCGCCGCTTCTGCCAAGGCCTTGAACGAGCCAGGACGCGGCGTCTATTGACGCAACTGGATGGGCGGGATCTCGCGGATCTGGGGCTAAGCCACGCCGATCGGCTGAATGAACTGGAGAAAACCTTCTGGCGCTAGCATTCTGCCCACTGTGCGAACTTCGTCTGCAGGCCTAATATCCACGCAGAACGTGGCGAATGCTGTGCCATTGGCGTCTGACTCCTCAGATACCGAGCCACCTCTCAATACGGTTTATCCACAGGAGATACATCATGTCCCGTCTTCGCCTGCTCAGCGCTGCCGCCCTGCTGGCCGTGGCTGCCAATGCCAGCGCCTCCAGCTTCATCGTGACCACCGACGCCGTTGTTGGTGCGCTCAAGTCTTCTTCCGATGCTACCTCCGACGCCACCTCGTCGTTGCGTGACAACAAAACAGTACTCGCCGCCCGTGACGACGCGGCCAGCTTCGTTGCCAGCGAAGGCCAGATCCGTGGCGTGAAGCTGGAAAGCGCGCTGGATCTTATCCGCCATCAAGCACCACAGTTGAGCGCGACCGATGCACAACTGGCCCAAGCGATTCTTGCGATCTGAATCAACGTGGCATGAAGGGACACGCCGGTCGTGTCCCGATGTTTTTGGCGCTGGCTCTGGCCCGGGCATTGCGCTAGCCTTGAGGCTCGCTAACAGTTACCGAGTCTTATGCACTTTTTTCAAAAACTGCTTATCCCTTCCGTAGTGTTAACCGCCTGCTGGGTGACACCGGCCTATGCTTTCGATGTCTCCACGCAGAACACCGTAGTGAGCCTTTGGGCGACCGGCATGGTGTCTTCCGCGCCGTTCGACCGTAAACTGGTGCTCGCCGCTCACGATGACGCGGCAGCGTTTGTAGCCACTGACGGTGAATTGCGAGGCGCTCGACTGGAATCAGCGCTGCATTACCTGCGCAAAACCCGGCCGAAACTTCATGTAAGCGACCGTGAACTGGCACAGGCAATTCTCGTCCAATAGCTACCCTTGTCCTTCCGGAGTCGTTCCATGCGTAGCCCGCTGATTGCTGCCACCCTTGGCCTGTTTTTGTTGGCCGATGTGGCCCAGGCGCACACCCTGGTAGCCACCAGTAACATCATCGTTCGTGCCTCCCAGCGCAGCATCGATTTCACGTCCGATACCACCACCTCGATTCGCGACTCGAAAATCATCCGCGAAGCCCACGACGATGCCGCCAGTTTTGTCGCCAGCAACGGTGATATTCGCGGCGCACACCTGGAAGCCGCTCTCAATACCTTGCGCACTCGCGTACCGGAAGCTCGCGACGCCAGCGATCAGGTCCTCGCCGAAGCCATCCTCGCACTGTGAAATCACTCGGCGCCTGGCTGCTGGCCGGGGCGTTGTTGCTGCTAGGCAACAGCGCCCACGCCGGCCTGCAATTGCGGCTCAAGACCGACGGTCTGAGCGCCGCGCAACAACAGGCCAGTCAAGCGCTGATCGATGAAGCCATGCAGGCCTTGCCGCCCAGCTTCATCGAGCGGCTGGACCGGCACATCGACGTTGGCTGGACCGACGACATGCCCGGCAATGCCTACGGCCAGGCCACGCTGGTTGCCGAGCTCGATCTAAACCGCAAACTGCTCGACAGCCTCACCGACGGCAGCGCGGCCAAAGAAAAAACCAATCGCCCCCACGGTACTGTGCGCCAGGAACTGCTCGCCACGGTGCTGCACGAAGTCACCCATATTTATGATCGCGCGCGCCTGTGGCCGAGTGCCGAGCGCACGCTGATCCAGCGCTGCACCCGACGTTTCAACAGCGCCGGGCTGATCGGTCTTCCCGATGAGTGCCGTGGCCAGAACGGCCGCCGCTTCACCCTCAGTGATGACCCACGCCTGCTCGATCTCGCCGGTTGGCAGCAATACGTCGGTCGTCGTGGCGAGCGCGAACAACACAACCGCCAGATTGCCCGCAGCCCGGATCTGTACGAAATCTCCAGTCCGAAAGAGTTCGTCGCGGTCAACATGGAGTATTTCCTCCTCGACCCGAGCTACGCCTGCCGCCGCCCGGCGCTGTACCGCTATTACAAGGAACACTTTGGCTGGGCGCCGCCCGCCAAGGACACTTGCAGCAAGAGTTTCGCGTTTCTCAATGCGGGCAACGACTTCGCCAAGCAGCCGTTGGGACAAGTCGATCCGGAGCGGGTGTACGCCGTCGACTACCTGCTCGCCGAGGCCAACCAGAACTGGGTCAGCCGTTGGGGCCACAGCATGTTGCGTCTGGTGATTTGCGCACCGGGTCGGCCACGTGGCCCGGATTGCCGGCTCGATCTGGACCAGCATCTGGTGCTGTCCTACCGCGCCTTCGTGGGCGATGTACAACTGTCGAGTTGGGACGGCTTGGTCGGCAAATACCCTTCGCGGCTGTTCGTCTTGCCACTGGCGCAGGTCATCGATGAATACACCAAAACCGAGCTGCGCAGCCTTGCATCGGTGCCGCTGAACCTGTCACGCAGCGAGATTGAAGGCGTGGTCGAACACGCCGCCGAGATGCACTGGAGCTACGACGGCAACTACTTCTTCCTGTCCAACAATTGCGCAGTGGAAGGCCTGAAGCTGTTGCGCAGCGGCAGCAACAACGCTCAGCTCGTCGGCCTGGACAGCATCATGCCCAATGGTTTGCTGGAAGTGCTTAAAGGACGCGGCCTCGCCGACACCAGCGTGCTGGACGATCCGAAGGAGGCTCTGCGCCTGGGGTATCGCTTCGACTCGTTCCGCGATCGCTATCAAGCGATGTTCGCTGTACTGAAGAAACAATTACCGATCAAACAGAACAGCGTCGAGGAGTGGCTATCGTTGTCGGCCGAGGAACGCCGTCCGTGGTTTGATCGCGCCGACCTGCGCACCAGCGCCGCACTGCTGCTGTTGGAGCAGGCCAGTTTTCGCCGGCAACTGCTGCTGGCTCAGGACGAGGTCAAGCAGCGCTACCTCGGTGAACGCGAACTGGATAACGGCGGGATGGACAAGGCCAACGCGACTTTGCAGCAAATCCTCGCCAACAGCGGTTTCCTCAGTCGCCCGGCAGAATTGCTTGATTCCAAGGGTTACGGCTTGCCGCAACCGAGCGAGTTCAGCCGACTGCAAGCGGAAAGCAGCCAGCGGCAGAAAAAGCTCCTGGCGCTTTCCGGCGATCTGGACACGGAGGTGCGCAAGCTGCTTGAACCCAAGCGCGCGGCCGAGATTGCCGCGAGTGAAGCCAATGTGAAACACATTGGCGAGCATTTGCGCAAACTGCACAAAGCCTCGGGCGGGCTGGAGTTGCCCTGACGCGAAAGATCGCCGCCTGGGCTGCGATCTTTTTTATTGCCTGTGAATCAGTACAAAACCCCATCCAGAATTTCATACACGATCCCGGTACCCACCGCGATCAGCACGATATCGCGCCCGGCCCGGCGCCATTCGTAACCCGGATAGACCGGCAAACGACCTAACGCACGACCCTCCAGGCGCTCACCGTAATATCCGTGGGGCAGCGGCCGGCCTCGTACCAGATGGATGCCCGGTGGCGGCGGTGCGCCGCGCACGAAGTAGCCGTGGTTGTCGCGAATGGTCTGGCGCACCGGGCCGAAGTCGCGCGGCGGCGGGCCACCTCGGTGGTTGTTCTGTGGGCCATGGTGATCGTTGCCGCGATTGTCCCCGCGGTTATCGTAGTGGCCCTGCTGCGGGCCGCCGCGGTCGTGATCATCGCGCTGATCAGCGCTGGCCAGCAGCGGTGTCGCGCTGATCATCAGCACGCCCAGACTGGCAATCAGACGTTTCGGCATTTTCATGGGGGGTTCCTCATTGCACTAACAGCAAAAAGGGATTCAGAACGTGGTTCTGAATCCCTCGGTCTTGCTTGGTTAGGCTGTGCCGCGAGGTGCTAATTCCTCTGTATCAGGAACTTTACCTTCAACTGACCCGGGCCTTACGCACGCCTTCGGCCAGCGCCGAGCACAGGCTCAGCACGCCGTCGATCGCCTGATCGGGCGTCGTGGCATTAGCAATGTGATCGATCAGCGCCGACCCCACCACAACACCGTCTGCCAGACGCGCAATGGCCGCCGCTTGTTCCGGCGTACGAATGCCAAAACCGATGCTGATCGGCAGATCCGTGTGGCGGCGCAGGCGAGTGACCGCCTCTTCGACGTGTTCCAGCGTCGCTGCACCGGCACCGGTGACACCGGCCACCGAGACGTAGTAAACAAATCCGGAACTGCCGTTAAGCACCTTCGGCAGACGCGCGTCATCCGTGGTCGGAGTCGTCAGACGGATGAAGTCCAGACCGGCAGCCTGGGCCGGGTCGCACAGCTCTTCGTTGTGCTCCGGTGGCATGTCGACCACGATCAGGCCATCGACGCCCGCGTCTTTGGCTTCAGCAATGAAACGCTCAACGCCAAACTTGTGGATCGGGTTGAAGTAGCCCATCAGCACCAACGGCGTGTCGCTGTTGCCTTCACGGAATTCGCGAACCATTTGCAGGGTTTTCGCCAGATTCTGCCTGGCACCCAGCGCACGGATGTTGGCCAGTTGGATGGCCGGGCCGTCCGCCATCGGATCGGTGAACGGCATGCCCAACTCGATCACATCGGCACCGGCTTTCGGCAGGCCTTTGAGGATCGCCAGCGAGGTGTCGTAGTCCGGGTCACCGGCGGTGACGAAGGTCACCAGCGCGGCGCGATTGTGTTCCTTGAGTTCAGCAAAACGGGTTTGCAGGCGGCTCATCAGTGTTTCTCCTGCTGCGACTGTTCCATATGGTGCATCACGGTCTGCATGTCTTTGTCACCACGACCGGACAGGTTGACCACCATCAGGTGATCCTTGGGCAGCTTCGGTGCGCGTTTGAACACTTCAGCCAGGGCATGAGCGCTTTCCAGGGCAGGAATGATCCCTTCCAGGCGGCAGCATTTGTGGAACGCAGCGAGGGCTTCATCGTCGGTCACCGAGGTGTACTGCACGCGGCCGATGTCATGCAACCAGGCATGTTCCGGACCGATGCCCGGATAGTCGAGACCGGCGGAAATCGAGTGCGCGTCAATGATCTGGCCGTCGTCGTCCTGCAGCAGGAAGGTACGGTTGCCGTGCAATACACCCGGTACGCCGCCGTTGAGGCTGGCCGCATGCTTGCCGGTTTCGATGCCGTAACCGGCCGCTTCAACACCGATGATTTCAACGCTTTTGTCGTCGAGGAACGGGTGAAACAGGCCCATGGCATTGGAGCCACCGCCGATGCAGGCCACCAGGCTGTCCGGCAGGCGACCTTCCTGGGCTTGCAGTTGGTCGCGGGTTTCCTTGCCGATCACGGCCTGGAAGTCGCGAACCATCGCGGGATACGGGTGCGGCCCGGCCACGGTGCCGATCAGGTAGAAAGTGCTGTCGACATTGGTCACCCAGTCACGCAGGGCTTCGTTCATCGCGTCCTTCAGGGTGCCGGTGCCGGCGACCACCGGGATCACTTCGGCCCCCAGCAACTTCATGCGGAACACGTTGGCCTGCTGACGCTCGATGTCGGTAGTGCCCATGTAGATCACGCAGTCCAGACCGAAGCGCGCAGCCACGGTGGCAGTTGCCACGCCGTGCATGCCAGCGCCGGTCTCGGCGATGATGCGTTTCTTGCCCATGCGCCGCGCCAGCAGGATCTGGCCGATGCAGTTGTTGATCTTGTGCGCGCCAGTGTGGTTCAGCTCTTCGCGCTTGAGGTAGATCTTGGCGCCACCGCAGAACTCGGTCAGACGTTCGGCGAAATACAACGGACTGGGACGTCCGACGTAGTCGCGCTGGAAGTAGGCCAGTTCTTCTTTGAAGGCAGGATCTTCTTTGGCCCCTTCGTACTCGCGGGCCAGATCGAGGATCAACGGCATCAGGGTTTCCGCCACGTAGCGGCCACCGAACGAGCCGAACAGGCCGTTGGCGTCAGGGCCGTTACGCAGATCGGCGTTGTGCGAAGTCTGGGTCATGGTTTGCTCCAGGGGGTCAAAAGACAATGACGACCACTCTACCCCTGACCTTCTATGCTGAAAACCGATAAGATCGCCGCAACCTGTCAGGAAAACTCACAGATACCATGAGCCATGACCTTCCCCCGCTGAACGCTTTGCGCGCCTTCGAAGCCACCGCACGCCTGAACAGCGTCAGTCAGGCGGCCGAACAACTGCACGTCACCCATGGCGCGGTCAGTCGTCAGCTCAAGGTGCTGGAAGAGCACCTAGGTCTCAGCCTGTTCATCAAGGATGGACGCGGCTTGAAACTCACAGATGCAGGCGTGCGTCTACGCGACGCCAGCGCTGAAGCCTTTGATCGGTTGCGCAGTGTTTGCACCGAATTAACCCAAAGCACTGCCGACGCGCCATTTGTGCTCGGTTGTTCCGGAAGCCTGCTGGCGCGTTGGTTCATTCCACGCTTGGGACGGCTGAATGCCGATCTGCCGGATTTGCGCCTGCATCTGTCGGCCGGTGAGGGCGATCTTGACCCTCGACGTCCCGGGCTCGATGCTTTGCTGTTGTTCGCCGAGCCGCCATGGCCGGCGGACATGCAGGTGTATGAATTAGCTGCCGAGCGCATCGGCCCGGTGATGAGCCCACTATTCAGCGGCTATCAACGCCTGCAAAGGGCATCTGCCGAGGCTTTGCTCGATGAGCCATTGCTGCACACCACATCGCGCCCGCAAGCCTGGCCCAGTTGGGCACAGCAAAACCGCCTCGACGCCAAAACGTTGAAGCTCGGGCAAGGTTTCGAGCATTTGTATTACTTGCTGGAGGCCGCAGTGGCGGGACTGGGGGTGGCAATCGCGCCGGAGCCGCTGGTGACTGAAGACTTGAAGGCTGGTCGCCTGGTTGCGCCGTGGGGCTTCTGTGAAACCCCGGCGCAACTGGCGCTGTGGCTACCCAAACGCGCCGCAGACGGGCGCGCCCGGCAACTGGCGCAATGGCTCAAGAACGAGCTGCGCCAGCCGGATCATTCGCCGCGCTTGAACAGCAAGTAGGCCGCGAGCAGGCCCAGTGCACCGACCGCCACACCGGCCGTTGTCCAAGGATGTTCCTGAGCGTAATCACGGGTGGCGAGCCCGGTCTCGCGGGTTTTCACTTTGACTTCTTCATAGGCATCGCTGAGCAGGTGGCGCGAGTGTTTCAGCGCACTCTCGGCGTTGCTTTTGAGCGCCTTGAGGGTCTTGCGCGACTCGTCCGAAGCGTCGTCTTTGAGGCTTTCCAACGATTTGAGCAGACTCTCGATCTCGGCTTCCATGCTTTGCAACGAGGCTTTACGTAAAGAGGTGTTGGCCATGGTGGCTCTCCTGCATTGGTGATGAGTGGCGTGTGTTGATTGGGACTTCAGCGGTTTGAGAAAGTGCAGAAAATCTGAACTTCGCTTGCGTGTAGCCACCGAAATCAACAGTGCAATTCACTGCTAGTCTCAAATCCACACGCCTAGGAGATCGTCATGAGTGACCATCACACGTACAAGAAAGTCGAGCTGGTCGGTTCTTCCACCAACAGCATCGAGGACGCCATCAACAACGCGCTGGCCGAAGCCAACAAAAGCATCAAGCATCTGGAATGGTTCGAAGTGATCGACACCCGTGGTCACATCAAGGACGGCAAGGCCGCGCACTTTCAAGTGACGCTCAAAGTCGGCTTCCGGATCGCCAGTAGCTGAGTTGGGTCTACACTTCTGAACTTGCGCGCTGGCCGAGTGCCATAGGAATGGCAAAGCGCTACAGGGTGAGCGCATCGGGCCAATGCTCCGATGCCCGCCTCTATTAATCCGACCAGGGAGTGCGACCGATGAAGAAGTTCATATTGGCAGTAGGTTTGTTGAGCCTTGCGGGTGGCGCGTTTGCTGCTGGCAAGCCTTGTGACGAGCTCAAGAGCGAGATTGCGGCGAAGCTGGATGCCAAGGGGGTTGCCGGGTATTCGCTGGAGATCGTCGATAAGGGTGCAGCGACTGACGGCAAGGTGGTCGGCAGTTGTGAAGGCGGCACCAAGGAAATCGTCTACAAGCGCGGTTGATCGCGCCTGAAATGCAAAAGCCGACGCTCATGCGTCGGCTTTTTATAAATCTACAATCGCTTACGTCACATATCATCAGAAAGCAGCTGACATTTCCAAATCTCCCTGATAGTATAGCCGCCAGTTTTGGCTCCTCGGGGGATTTCTATTATGGAAACAAGTTCATCAGTCTATAAAAACTCCTCCAAGAAGGAATACGTGCTAACAGATGAGCAGCGCGCTGTTTATCGCCAAACCTCTCAGGATTCGCGATTAGCTAAATCCTCCGCGGAACTCGGCTTAATTAAATCATGCCATGATATTAATTCCCCGAGGTTGAATCCGTGTAATCTCATGCCTCAACTTGAACGCAACGGCTTACGCTGCCTAAGTCTGTTCTCTGGTGGCGGAGGACTTGACCTTGGTTTCGATAGAGCAGGTTACGAACACGTAGCCTCATATGAGCTCATTCCAATATGCAAAGAAACACTCCAGAAAAATAGATCGAACTGGAATGTTTTCGGCGGACAACAAGATGGAGATGTGACGAAAGTTGAGTGGGATTCCTACAACGGCCAAGTCGACATAATTCATGGCGGTCCACCTTGCCAACCATTTTCTATCGCCGGTGAGCAAAAGGGAATGGACGATGAACGGAACATGTGGGGAGAGTTCATAAGAGCGGTTAACTCGATCAGCCCACGTGCTTTTGTGGCAGAAAACGTACTAGGAATACTGAACCCTAAATTTGAAAGCTTCGTAAAAGTCCAAATTCTTGACAAGCTTCCAGATTACCACATTGTAAAATTCGAAATGAATGCTGCTGATTATGGTGTTCCTCAAATTCGCCGCAGGGTTTTTTTTGTTGGCTTCAAATATGCGAAGGATCTGCAAAAATTTAAATCACCAACGCCAACGCATGATGCAAGCGCCCTATTTAAATCTCAAAAAAATGCGACTCCTCTATTCGACAACATACTGCCAAAAACGATGGGGGTTCGCATGGCCCTCGGATTATCTGACATCGGATATGATGACCTCGCACCTACAATCCGAAGTGCATTTACAGGAAAAAGAAACACCACTTCAATTCTAAACAGCTCTGCAGGTCAAAAAACTTGGGGGGATATGGAAATCTGGCCAAATGGCGTACAGAGTGACAGAGTTTCTGCTTCAATATTTCCAGCAAAGGAAGATCATTTTAGGCTATCTGTACAGGATGTAGCGATATTACAAGGCTTCCCAGAGGACTGGAAATTCGCCGGCGCTGTATATCAAGTATTGGGGCAAATCGGAAATTCGGTTGCCCCACCTGTTGCCTATCAAGTCGCGAAAAAACTGCTTGAAGCAATCAATCTTAACGAATAAGTTAACCCATATACTCTAAAACCAACGCCCGTAATTCATTAGCGTGGTTTTTCTCAATCCGCACCCATCCCTCGAAATAGCTAAGAGGGATGTGTGGGTTATTAAGCGTACTCCCTCTAGTCATTAGATAAATAGTTCTTTCTTTAAGAATTTCAAGCATTCGTTCTGGACTATAACCAAAACTCCTATCCATCAATTCTAAATAGCGAGCAGCACTATACTGCTTCTTCTGTAGGGCTTTTGCGTCTTCGATGCTATAAACATCTTTCCGACCCAATGCATCGAACACATCACTTAGACTTAACTTCGACGCAGCAATTGCTGCCAACGCTATATCTGGCGCAATATAAGTTTCTTTAGACGCAATCCAAGGCGCCATTGCACACGGAGAGCCATAAACATAATAATTATTTCCCGCATGAAAGAAGCCAATCAGCCAGTGCTTACCCTTCCATTTTTTAATATGATCAAGACCGAAGTCACGAACCGTTGTGACCGAGCCCTTTGATGTAGTCTTCAATTCGAAAGGGATCGAACCGGATTCCAGATCTAAGAAGGCGTCAATACCTGATCGTCCTTCCGTTTCATCTTTGCGAAGGTTGAAAAGCTCGCACATTTGCTTCTCACGCGCATCATCCTGAAAATTTCCGCTCATCTTTCCCTCTACCGAACATTGATTTCAATTCGCCATCATTATTCCAGACTCTCTACTTTTTTAGAAGGTTGTTACGTTTAATGAATAATAGGGCAATCTAGTTATTCATCACCTGCGCCAGCAACTCATAGGAATGCAGGCGATCAGCATGTTCATACAGATCGCAGGTGAAAATCAGCTCATCGGCCTGGGTCTGTTCAACCAGCATTTCCAGTTTGGCGCGGATTTTCTGCGGGCTGCCGACCATCGCCAGACCGAGGAAATCGCCGACCGCTTCACGCTCGTGAGGCCGCCACAGGCCGTCCATGGTTTTCACGGGAGGGCGTTGCACCAGGCTTTGTCCACGCATCAACGCGAGAATGCGCTGGTACACCGAAGTCGCCAGGTAATCCGCCTGCTCATCGGTATCTGCTGCAACCAGCGGCACACCGAGCATCACATACGGTTTGTCGAGCACTGCCGACGGTTTGAAGTGATTGCGGTAGACGCGGATCGCCTCATGCATCAAGCGCGGTGCGAAATGTGAGGCGAAGGCGTAGGGCAAACCGCGCTCGCCGGCCAGTTGTGCACTGAACAGGCTGGAACCAAGGAGCCAGATCGGCACATGGGTGCCGGTGCCGGGCATCGCGATGACTCGTTGCTCCGGGGTGCGCGGGCCGAGGAAGCGCGCCAGTTCGGCGACGTCTTCCGGGAAATCATCGGCACTGCCGGAACGCTCGCGGCGCAGGGCACGGGCGGTCATTTGATCGGAGCCGGGCGCGCGGCCCAGCCCCAAGTCGATCCGCCCCGGATACAGGCTTTCCAGCGTGCCGAACTGCTCGGCAATCACCAGTGGCGCATGGTTGGGCAGCATGACGCCGCCGGAGCCGACGCGGATGGTTGACGTACCCCCGGCCAGATAACCGAGCAGCACCGAGGTAGCGGAACTGGCGATGCCGTCCATGTTGTGATGTTCAGCCACCCAGAACCGCGTATAGCCGAGTTTCTCGACATGCTGCGCCAGGTTCAGCGAGTTGCGCAGCGATTGCGCCGGGCTGCCGTTCTCGCGCACTGGCACCAGGTCGAGGGTGGAAAATTTTACGTCGGACAGTTGCTTCATAAACCTGCGTCTCCGAGTGAGGAGGCAGGTTTTTCTTGCAAACGAAAACCTGCCGAATCATAAGCGTGTTTTGTGCAATGAGGGCATATACCCGAGTTTCAATAGCAGAACGAAAAATCCTACTAAAAAAGTCAACGATTCAGACGAGCTGAACTTTGTCCCGACGTCTATCCTCAGAACCCTTGCAAGCAAAATTCACAACGGCGCGGCGTTCCGCGTCTGATCTTGAGGAGGCAGCATGGCTATCGTTAAGAAAGCATCCGCACATTGGGCAGGTGATCTGAAAACCGGTATCGGCTCGATTTCTACTGAAACCGGCGTCCTCAGAGAAGCACCCTACGGTTTCAAGGCCCGTTTCGAAGGCGGTAAGGGCACCAACCCGGAAGAACTGATCGGCGCCGCACATGCCGGTTGTTTCTCCATGGCGTTCTCGATGATTCTCGGCGATGCAGGCCTGAAGGCCGACAGCATCGACACCGACGCTGAAGTCACCCTCGACCAGGTCGATGGCGGTTTTGCGATCACGGCGGTGAAGCTGATTCTCAAGGCGAAGATCCCGGGAGCCAGTCAGGCGCAGTTTGAAGAACTGAGCAACAAGGCCAAGGAAGGGTGCCCGGTGTCCAAGGTACTCAATGCGAAGATTACCCTTGAGGCATCGCTGGTCGCTTAAGCAGGCGTTGGCTGGGCCGACGTCTTCGCGAGCAAGCCCGCGCCCACAAAGGGTCTTTGGTGTTTCACAAGATCTGTTGTGGGAGCGGGCTTGCTTGCGAAAGCGACCTGAAAATCCCCACGAAGCCTGAAGCGATAAACAAGACCTGTGAGCGAAGTCAGAACTCGCCGAGTAAAAGTATGGTCGAATAAATGACAGCAGCTTCAGCGCACACCCGTGCGCGCTGCCTCAAGGAGCTTCTCTCATGAAACGTATTGGCTTGGCGATTTTTTGCAGTGCACTGGCCACCTCGGTTCTTGCCGCCCCCAAAGACTGTGAAGAATTGAAGAACGAGATCGAAATCAAAATCCAGGCGAATGCCGTGCCCTCCTACACGCTGGAAATCGTCAGCAAGGAAGAGGCTGAAAAGCACGAAATCGCCATGGTCGTAGGGACATGCGAAAACGGCACCAAAGCGATCATCTATCAGAAAAACGACAATTGAGGTCGATCACGGCACGCAGTTGACCTGCCGTTCTTCGGCAACGATCTGACCTTGGCGATTGATCAACCGGGCGCTCGGCGTAAAGGCCAGTGACCTGGCTTCAAGACGATAACGTTGCCCGGCCTCGAAATGATCGTAACGCACGGTCAGGTAACACAGCCGCTCCTGCGGATCGGTGTTCATGCTCATGCCACCGCCGAACACCTCGAAATCAAAGCGAACCGTCAACTCGTGACTGCCCGGCGTGACCTGGAAAAACCGTCCGTCCGGCATTCTCTGTTTGTCCAGCCGTTCCGCCATCAGCACTTTGCCGCCAGGGGTGGGCATGGCGAAGTCGACCCAGGCCTTGCCGGGGTCAGCCGCTGGCATCGGGCTCTGGCAACCGGCAACCACACTTGCAGCAAGCAACAACGTCAACCTGCGCATGATCAATGTCCTTTGGATGGGAGATTGAGCATAGCGCCGATCAGGTCTTCTGACATCCAGCCGGAGTGCCCTGCCCCACGACCTTGCGCTGTTCGTCATAGAGCTTGGCCCAAGGTCGGAAACCGATACTGCCGGCCTGCAATTGATATCGCTGGCCGGCGTTGAAATCATTGAATTTCACGTTCAACTGGCAATCGCGCCAGAGCGGCTCGGCGTCGGGACCAATATTGGTGGCTTCCACCGGAAACTGATAACGCACCGTCAGCTCATGACTGCCGGGCTGCACCTCGAAATAGCGTTTGTCGATGGCAGCCTTGCGGTCGACTTGCAGTGCTTGCAGTGCCGTGTCCTGCTGCCGGGCATTCAGATCGATCCAGGCCTGCGAGGGGTCAGGATCAGGCACTCCAAATCCGGCACATCCGGCCAGCGTCAGCAGGCCTCCTGTCAGCATCAACATACGCATAGCGCAGCTCCAATGGGCGGGATAGTCTTGCGGGCAGACTTTCCAGGGGTTTCTTATTTTGATCAGGCCGCTTCCAAGCCATCGGTTACTTGATCGCGTTTTTCGGATTTTGTTTCCGGGTGTGATGCTTTTGTTGCTCAACGGTTGCGCCAGCGTCAGCTACTACGGCCAGTTGGCCAGCGGTCAATGGCAATTGCTGCGGGCCCGCGAGCCGGTGGCCGAGGTGATTGCCGACCCAAGCCGCGACGTAAAGTTACGCGCACACTTGGCGCAGTCACAAAAGGCCCGCACCTTCGCCAGCCAGCACTTGCACCTTCCGGATAACCAGAGCTATCGCCTGTACGCCGACATTGGAAGGCCGTTTGTGGTGTGGAATGTGTTCGCCACCCAAGAGTTTTCGCTGACCCCGCAAAACCACTGTTTCCCGATTGCCGGATGCGTGGCCTATCGCGGTTACTACAGCCAGAGCGCGGCCCGGGGCGAAGCCGCGATCCAACGCCTGCAGGGCATGGACGTGTCGATCGGCGGCGTCGAGGCGTACTCCACGCTGGGCTGGTTCAACGACCCAATACTCAATTCGATGATGGGTTGGGGCGACGAGCGGTTGGCCACACTGATTTTTCATGAGTTGGCCCATCAGCGCTTCTATGTGAAAGACGACACCGAGTTCAACGAGTCCTTCGCCACGTTCGTCGAGCAGGAAGGCACCCGGCAATGGCGGGCGTTTCGCGGATTGCCAGCGGATAACGACTCAAAACTCAAACAGCGTGACCAGTTCATTGCACTGGTGCTCGATACCCGTTCACGTCTGGAAAAGCTCTACGCCCAGTCATTGCCGGCCGAGCAGATGCGTGAGCGCAAAGCGGCGCAGTTCGAACAGTTTCGCCGGGATTACCGGGTGATGCGGGATAGTCAGTGGGCCGGGGACAAGCGCTATGACGCGTGGGTCAATGCGCCGCTGAACAATGCGCGGCTGTTGCCGTTTGGACTGTACGACCAGTGGGTGCCGGCGTTTTCTGCGCTGTTCAGGCAGGTGGGAGGTGATTGGGTGAGGTTTTATTCAGCGGTGGAGAGGCTGGGGAATTTGCCGGTGCTCGAGCGTAAGGCAGCGTTGAAAACGCTGGCAGATTCATGATGGCTGACTGAACGGGCCTGTTCGCGAGCAAGCCGGCTCCCACACTGGACTTGCACACGACATACAGGCCCTGTGGGAGCGCAATTTCATCGGTTCTGCAAAAACGCCTGATGCAACTCCTCCAGCGTTTCAAAGTGATAAGCCGGCGCTTCAGCGTTCAACTCTTCAAAACTGCCAAACCCATAGCCCACCGCCGCCCCATCCAGGCCATTGCTGCGTGCACCGATCAGGTCATGTTTACGATCGCCGATCATCAGCGTATCCGCCGGATTCAGCCCTTGCTCGGCAATCAGGTGGGCAATCAACTCGACCTTGTTGGTCCGCGTGCCATCCAGCTCGCTGCCGTAGATCACCTTGAAGTGTCGGGCAAAGTCGAAGTGCCGGGCGATCTCGCGGGCGTACACCCATGGCTTGGACGTCGCGATATACAGCTGCCGCCCTTGGCCACTCAGGGTTTCCAGCAACGGCGTGACACCGTCGAACACGCGGTTCTCGTACAGTCCCGTCACCTTGAAACGCTCGCGGTAGAAATTCACCGCCTCCCAGGCCTTGGCCTCGTCGAAATCGTAGAACTGCATGAACGCCTGCAACAGCGGCGGGCCGATGAAATGCTCAAGCTTTGTCAGGTCCGGCTCGTCGATGCCGAGTTTGCTCAAGGCGAACTGAATGGAACGAGTGATGCCCTCACGCGGGTCGGTCAGGGTGCCATCGAGGTCGAACAGTACGGTCTGGTAATGCATGAGAAATCCTGAGCAGGTGTAAGTCGATTCAGAGCTGGTCGTAGCCTTCAGCCAGGTGCAGATCCTTGAGCTTCACGTAATTCGCCGCGCTGTAGGTGAAGAAGGCGTTTTCCTTATCGGTCAGCGCACGGACCTGTTTCACCGGACTGCCCACATACAGAAAGCCGCTTTCCAGACGTTTGCCCGGCGGCACCAGGCTGCCAGCGCCGATGATCACATCGTCCTCGACCACCGCGCCGTCCATGACAATGCTGCCCATGCCGATCAACACGCGGCTGCCAACCGTGCAGCCGTGGAGCATGACTTTGTGGGCAATGGTCACGTCGTCGCCAATCAGCAGCGCGAAGCCGTCCGGGTTGAACGGGCCGGCGTGGGTAATGTGCAACACGCAACCGTCCTGCACGCTGGTGCGCGCACCGATGCGGATGCGGTGCATGTCGCCACGAATAACCGTCAGCGGCCAGACGGAGCTGTCTTCGCCGATTTCGACGTCGCCGATCACCACCGCCGAGCCGTCGACAAATGCGCCTTTGCTCAACTGCGGGGTGTGATTCTGGTATTTGCGAAGGGACACGATTAGTTCTCTCTCTGTCGCCGATAGCTGCGGTGAGTGTCGATTGTAATTAAGATGGGCGCATGTTTCTTCCAGCCAAGGTGCCAACCGTGAGCGTGAACAACCCTCTTCTGCAGTCCTACGACCTGCCGCCGTTCTCCACGATCCGTGCCGAACACGTCCTGCCGGCCATTGAAACCATCCTGGCCGACAACCGCGCCGCCATCGCCGACATCCTCAAGACCCAAGGCCAGAACCCGACATGGGCCGGCCTGGTACTGGCGATGGACGAACTCAATGACCGCCTCGGTGCGGCATGGAGCCCGGTCAGCCACCTCAACGCCGTGTGCAACAGTGCCGAACTGCGTGATGCCTACGAGTCGTGCCTGCCAGCCCTGAGCGCCTACTCCACCGAGATGGGCCAGAACCGCGAATTGTTCCAGGCCTATGAAGCCCTGGCCAACAGCCCGCAAGCTGCCGGTTTCGACGTGGCGCAAAAAACCATTCTGGAACACGCCCTGCGCGATTTCCGTCTGTCGGGTATCGACCTTCCGGAAGCCGAACAGAAGCGCTACGCCGAAGTGCAGAGCAAACTGTCCGAGCTGGGCAGCCGCTTCTCCAACCAACTGCTCGACGCCACTCAGGCCTGGACCAAGCACGTCACCGACGAAGCCGCCCTCGCCGGCCTGACCGATTCGGCCAAGGCGCAAATGGCTGCCGCCGCACAGGCTAAAGGTCTGGACGGCTGGCTGATCACCCTGGAATTCCCGAGCTACTACGCGGTGATGACCTATGCCCAGGACCGCGCGCTGCGCGAAGAAGTCTACGCCGCCTACTGCACCCGCGCCTCGGATCAAGGCCCCAATGCTGGCCAGAACGACAACGGCCCGGTGATGGAAGAGATTCTGGATCTGCGTCAGGAACTGGCCCAACTGTTGGGCTTCGCCAGTTTCTCCGAGTTGAGTCTGGCGACGAAAATGGCCGAGTCCAGCGATCAGGTGCTGAGCTTCCTGCGCGACCTGGCCAAGCGCAGCAAACCGTTTGCCGCGCAGGATCTGCAACAATTGCGTGCCTACGCCGCCGAACAGGGCTGCGCCGATCTGCAAAGCTGGGACAGCGGTTTCTACGGCGAAAAACTTCGTGAACAACGCTACAGCGTCGCCCAGGAAACCCTGCGCGCGTACTTCCCGATCGACAAGGTGCTGAGCGGTCTATTCGCCATCGTTCAACGCCTGTACGGCATCGAGATTGCCGAGCTCAAAGGCTTCGACACCTGGCACCCGGACGTGCGCCTGTTCGAAATCAAGGAAAACGGCCAGCACGTCGGCCGCTTCTTCTTCGACCTCTATGCCCGTGCCAACAAGCGCGGCGGTGCCTGGATGGACGGCGCTCGTGATCGTCGTCGCACTGTCGACGGCGTGCTGCAAAGCCCAGTGGCCAATCTGGTGTGCAACTTCACCCCGGCCGACAGCGGCAAACCTGCGCTGTTGACCCACGATGAAGTCACCACCCTGTTCCACGAATTCGGTCATGGCCTGCATCACCTGCTGACCCGCGTCGAACATGCCGGCGTGTCCGGGATCAACGGCGTGGCGTGGGACGCCGTCGAGCTGCCAAGCCAGTTCATGGAAAACTGGTGCTGGGAGCCGGAAGGCCTGGCGCTGATTTCCGGTCACTACGAAACCGGCGAGCCGCTGCCCCAGGATCTGCTGGAAAAAATGCTCGCGGCGAAGAATTTCCAGTCTGGCCTGATGATGGTGCGTCAGTTGGAGTTCTCGCTTTTCGACTTCGAACTGCACGCCACCCACGGTGACGGGCGCAGCGCCGCGCAGGTGCTCGAAGGCGTACGCGACGAGGTGTCGGTGATGCGTCCACCGGCCTACAACCGCTTCCCCAACAGCTTCGCGCACATCTTTGCCGGCGGTTACGCGGCGGGTTACTACAGCTACAAGTGGGCCGAAGTGCTGTCGGCGGATGCTTTCTCCAAATTCGAAGAAGACGGCGTGCTCAACGCTGAAACCGGCCGCGCTTTCCGCGAAGCGATTCTGGCGCGTGGCGGTTCGCAGGCGCCGATGGTGCTGTTCGTCGACTTCCGTGGTCGCGAGCCGTCGATTGACGCACTCTTGCGCCACAGCGGCCTGAGTGAGGACGCGGCAGCATGAGTGAGGGGCCTGTGATTACCAAGAAGCGCTTTATCGCCGGGGCGGTTTGCCCGGCGTGCAGCGAGCCGGACAAGTTGATGATGTGGAACGAGGACAGCGTGCCACACCGCGAATGCGTGGCCTGCGGTTACGCCGACACGCTCAACGAGCAAGGGCTGTCGGTGCCCAAAGAACTGGGCACGCGGGTCAATACCAGCGCGCTCAAACCGCCAGCAGACAAGAGCGTCCAGGCGGTGCAGTTCTTCCCGAATCCAAAATTGAAGAAAAACCCCGACGAACAACACTGAGTCAGTGCCACCTTCCACCGATTGCGGTGGAAGGTGGTAACTATGTACCACCCTTCTGCCGCGCTTCCTGCTTAGGCTGGCACTTTCAGCCATCGCTCAAGGAAGACGCCATGCTCCACACCAACCCTCTTTTACAACACTGGACCCTGCCTCCGTGGTCGGCGATACGCGCCGAACATCTGCTGCCAGCCATCAACGCGATCGTGACCGATAACCGCCAGGTCATTGCCAGGGTGATCACCAGCCAGGCTGAGCATCCGGGCTGGGACGATCTGGTCGTGGCCATCGACGAAACCGATGCACGTCTGGTTGAGGCCATGGCCGTTATCGACACGCTTTCGACGGTCAAATCCAACGATATGGACTGGCTCAGGGAAAGCGCGTTGTGCAGCGTCGTTGCCGCTCAGTACAGAGCCGACAAGACCGCTGACCTGGCGCTGTACCGCAGTTATCAACGGCTGGCGAAGAGTTCGGTCGCCACCGGTTTCGACGATCAACGCAAAGCGTCTCTGGCGAAAATTCTGCGCAAATTCCGGTTGTCCGGTATCGAACTGCCGCTCGCACAACAGCGCAAACTTGCCCGCTTGAATGGCGAGATCCGGCTAACGGAGCAACGTTTTCGAAGTCATCTGGAGCTGGCCAACGCCGCGTGGAGCCAACGCATAGACGATGTCACTCAGCTCGAAGGCTTGTCTGCGGCAGTGAAGGCGCGCCTGGCGCTCAACGCCAAAGAGGCAGGACACGTGGGCTGGCGGCTGACGCTGGAGCAAAACACCTACCGGCAAATCATGACCCATGCGCAAAACCGGGCGCTGCGTGAGGCCTATTTCACAGCCTGGATCAACCGGGCGTCGGATCTAGGCCCACAGGCGAAAAAACTCGATAACGATCCGGTACTCAAGGTGCTGATCGCATTGCGTCACGAGAAAGCCCAATTGTTGGGCTTCGAGAATTTCGTCCAGATGCGTCTCGAAAACCGCATGGCCACCTCTGCTGCACAGGTTGAAGCTTTTTTGCGCCAGCAACTGGCGTTGAATACGCCGGCCCTGCTGCGCGATGCCCAAGCCCTGAAAGCGTTTGCGCACACCCAAGGGATTGTGGATATCCAGGCGTGGGATGAAGACTTCCTCGCCGAGCAGTTACGCCTCCAGCAGTTGAACGGTGCGTTGAAAGGCTTGCGTGAGTACTTCCCGCTGGAGGGCACGTTGCGCCGACTTTGTCTGTTCAGCGAGCGCATGTTCGGGATCAGCATCGTCGAACAGACGACCGCCAGCCACTGGCATCAAAGCGTACGGCTACTGGAGGTCAGTGAACATGGGCAGGTGATCGGGCATATCTATGTTGACCCCTATCACCGCGAAGACGCGGCCGACTTCGCCTTCACCTCCGTCTTGCGCACCCGTCGAATCAATGCCGAGGGACGGCCGTCACTGCCGATTGCTTGCCTCTACTGCAATTTCAGCCCTGCCACCGACGAGCACCCGTGCCTGCTCTCCCATGAAAACCTGCGGGTGCTGTTCCACGAATTCGGCCATTGCCTGCAGCATGTGCTGACGCGCTCGCCCCATCGCAACTTGTCGGGGATTTCCCAACTGGCGCGTGATACCGCCGAATTTGCCGGGCAGTTGTTTGAACACTGGTGCCTGTCACCCGAGTTTCTGGTGTGGCTGGCGGCGCATTACCAGAGCGGCGAACGCCTGACAGAAGCGCGGGTCAACACCGCGCTGGCCGCCATTGGCGCCCACACCAGTCGGACCACCGCGATGTTACTGATGACGGCGCTGTTTGATCTGGAGTTGCACCACACTCATGGCGATGGCCGAAGCATCGAACAAGTGTTCGAGGATGTGCAACGCGAAATGCCTCATCTAGGAATGTCGGGTTATCACCGCTTCGCCTATGGCTTTGACTATTTAGTGACCGGTTACGAGGCGTCAGTCTATGCCTACAAATGGTCTGGCGTGCTGGCAACCGAAGTGTTCAAGCGGTTTCAGCGAGACTGGGTGTTCGACGCACAAACGGGTCGGGATTTTCGCGAGGCGTTCTTTTCCCCCGGCGACTCGCGCTCGTTGCTGAGCGCGGCGCAGGCGTTTCTCGGCGAGCCGGTCAACACGCAATTTTTTGCGGCCGCACCTCAATGAATTCTCTGGTCACTTGAGATTGACGGTCTGAAACCAGCTCTTCATCGAGCAGGTGGCGAACGCGCTGGTGCTGCAATCACCATTGGCCAGCGCAGTGCGCAGCTTGTCGACATCGGCCTGCATCATGTAGCGAATGCCATCCTTGAAATGGCCGCTTTCGCCGAAACCACCTTGGGTCATCTCGTTCAAGGCATCCTCTTTGCTCCAGCCTTGCACCACCACGCGGTACATCGCTGCCATCAGGCCGGTGCGGTCAGAACCGTGTTTGCAATGCATCAACACCGGGCCCTTGGCTTCGGCGCTCTGGATAGCGCGCAAAGTCTTGAGCACATCGCTGTCATCAACGTGATTGGTGCGATAGGACAACTGCACTTGATTGATGCCTGGCTCGGACAGCCAGCGACTGTCGGCCTCCGGCAAGAAGTTGATCACCGTTGCCACTTTGAGATTTTTCAACAACGGCACCGCGCCGCTATCGGGCAATGCACTGCGATAGAGGGTCGGCGACATCTGGAACAGGTTGTATTGCACCTCGACCGGCTGCGCCCACTCCTCGGGACGGGAAGGCACGGTATCAGCCGCCTGGGCCGGGATCAGGTGCAGCATGGCGACAAGCGACAAACACAAAGCGGGGAAAAAACGCACTCGAGACATGCTGGGTAGACCGTGTCGGGTTTTTGAAGAATTGAAGCTTCAAGGTTTGCCGGTCAAAGCCCCGTGAGCCGTCTGTCAAAGAAATGTGAATCGGCATCAATCCGCTGAAAAGCGGGTCAGCCATTTCGGCTTTTTTCGACTGAAACGATTCATCTCAATGCTTAGGCTGCTACCATTTGTCACATCATGTTGCAGCTCTCCGGATCATCCCGGCCACGTCGCGACGAAAAATCCTCAAGCCGTTCGCAGAAACGGCTGACCACCCTTAATGCCTGATGAGGTGCCCCCCCACATGTCTGATGAAGATCGAGACAACCCGCGGCGTGAGTTTTTGCGCAAATCCCTGACCCTGATTCCCGTTGTCACCCTGGCCGGTACCGGTCTGGGCAGCAGCGTGCTGCAAGCCGCGCCTGAACCTGCGCCCGCAACGCAACCGGTTCGCGCTGACGCCGACGATTATCAGCCAAGCTATTTCACCGCCCAAGAATGGGCCTTCATCCATGCCGCCGTGGCGCAACTGATCCCCAACGACGATCAAGGCCCGGGAGCGCTGGAAGCTGGCGTGCCGCAATACATTGATCGTCAGATGAACACCCCGTATGCCGCTGGCGCCCTTTGGTACATGCAAGGCCCCTTCAACGCCGACGCGGCGCCGGAGATGGGCTGGCAGAGCAAACTCGTGCCAAAAGAGATCTATCGCCTCGGCATCGCCGCCACGGATCAGTGGGCAAAATCCATCAACGGTAAAGTATTTGCTGACCAAGACAGCGCTACCCGAGACGATTTACTCAAACAACTCGAAGCCGGAAAACCGCAATTCGATACCGTCCCCGCGAAGATTTTCTTCAACCTGCTGCTGCAAAACACCAAGGAAGGATTCTTCTGCGACCCGATCCACGGCGGCAATAAAGGCATGGTCGGCTGGACCATGATCGGCTTCCCCGGCGCCCGCGCCGATTTCATGGATTGGGTGGAACGCAACGAGCAATACCCCTTTCCGGCAGTTTCGATTCGCGGCGAGAGGGCGTGAGAATGGCAACGGTAATGAAGAAGGTCGACGCCGTGATCGTCGGTTTCGGCTGGACGGGCGCGATCATGGCCAAAGAGCTGACCGAGGCCGGGCTCAACGTGCTGGCGCTGGAGCGCGGGCCGATGCAAGACACCTACCCCGACGGCAACTATCCACAGGTGATTGACGAACTGACCTACAGCGTGCGGAAAAAACTCTTCCAGGACATTTCCAAAGAGACCGTGACCATTCGCCATAGCGTCAACGACATTGCCTTGCCCAACCGCCAGTTGGGCGCGTTCCTCCCGGGCAACGGCGTCGGCGGCGCCGGGCTGCACTGGTCGGGTGTGCACTTTCGTGTCGACCCGATCGAGTTGCGCATGCGCAGCCATTACGAAGAGCGTTACGGCAAAAGCTTCATCCCCAAAGACATGACCATCCAGGACTTCGGCGTCAGCTATGAAGAACTGGAGCCGTTCTTCGATTTCGCCGAAAAGGTTTTCGGCACGTCGGGCCAGGCCTGGACCGTGAAAGGTCAATTGGTCGGTCAGGGCAAGGGGGGCAACCCTTACGCACCGGATCGCTCCAACCCGTTCCCGCTGCAGGCACAGAAAAACACCGTGTCCGCACAGCTGTTCGGCAAAGCGGCCACGGAGGTCGGTTACAAACCCTACAACCTGCCTTCGGCCAACACCTCGGGCCCGTACACCAATCCTTACGGCGCGCAGATGGGCCCGTGCAATTTCTGCGGGTTCTGCAGCGGTTACGTTTGCTACATGTATTCCAAGGCCTCGCCGAACGTGAACATTCTGCCGGCGCTCAAGCCTCTGCCGAATTTCGAATTGCGACCCAATGCCCATGTGCTGCGGATCAACCTCGACAGCAGCAAAACCAAAGCCACCGGCGTCACTTACGTCGACAGCCAGGGCCGCGAGATCGAGCAACCGGCGGACCTGGTGATCCTCGGTGCTTTCCAGTTGCACAACGTGCGTCTGATGCTGCTTTCCGGGATTGGCAAACCTTACGACCCCATCAGCGGCGAAGGTGTGGTGGGGCGTAACTTCGCCTACCAGAACATGGCGACCATCAAGGCGTTCTTCGACAAGGACACCCACACCAACAACTTCATCGGCGCCGGCGGTAACGGCGTGGCGCTGGATGACTTCAACGCCGACAACTTCGACCACGGCCCGCACGGCTTCGTCGGCGGTTCGCCAATGTGGGTCAACCAGGCGGGCAGCCGACCGATTGCCGGCACCTCCAACCCACCGGGCACTCCGGCCTGGGGCAGTGCCTGGAAACGCGCGACCGCCGATTACTACACCCACCAGGTGTCGATGGACGCTCACGGCGCGCATCAATCCTACAGAGGCAACTACCTCGATCTCGACCCGGTGTACCGCGATGCCTACGGCTTGCCCCTGCTGCGGATGACGTTCGACTGGCAGGAAAACGACATCAAAATGAACCGCTTCATGGTCGAGAAAATGGGCAAAGTCGCCGAGGCGATGGGCCCGAAAGCCATTGCGGTGATTGGCAAGAACGTTGGCGATCACTTCAACACCGCGGCCTACCAGACCACGCACCTCAACGGTGGCGCGATCATGGGCACCGATCCGAAGACCAGCGCGCTGAACCGCTACTTGCAGAGCTGGGACGTGCATAACGTCTTCGTGCCGGGCGCTTCAGCGTTCCCGCAGGGCCTGGGCTACAACCCGACCGGGCTGGTGGCTGCGTTGACCTACTGGTCGGCAAAAGCGATCCGCGAGCAATACCTGAAAAACCCCGGCCCGCTGGTTCAGGCGTAAGGAGCGATGACCATGAAAAATCTTGTTATCGCGACCTTGGCCCTGCTCGGCAGCGCCTCTTTGCAGGCCGCCGAAGTTGATCAATCCTTGATCAAAATGGGCGAATACCTCGCCCGTGCCGGCGACTGTGTGGCTTGCCACACTGCAAAAAACGGTAAGGCGTTCGCTGGTGGCCTGCCGATGGAAACCCCGATCGGCACGATCTATTCGACCAACATCACTCCGGATAAAACCGGCATCGGTGATTACAGCTTCGAGGACTTTGATCAGGCCGTACGTCATGGTGTCGCTAAAAACGGTAGTACGTTGTACCCGGCGATGCCGTATCCGTCCTACGCCCGTGTCAGCCAAACCGACATGAAAGCGCTATACGCGTATTTCATGCAGGGCGTAGAACCGGTGGCGCAACAGAACAAGGCCAGCGACATTCCATGGCCGTTGAGCATGCGCTGGCCGCTGATGGGCTGGCGCTGGATGTTTGCGCCGAAGGTCGAGGGCTATAAAGCGACATCGGATGATCCGGTGATCAGCCGTGGGGCGTACCTGGTGGAAGGCCTGGGCCATTGCGGCGCCTGCCACACGCCGCGTGCCCTGACCCTGCAGGAAAAATCCCTGAGCGCGGCCGATGGCAGCACGTTCCTGGCCGGCAGCGCGCCACTGGAAGGCTGGATCGCCAAGAGCCTGCGCGGCGATCACAAGGACGGCCTCGGCAGTTGGAGCGAAGAGCAACTGGTGCAGTTCCTCAAGACCGGCCGCAGTGACCGCAGCGCAGTGTTCGGCGGCATGAGCGATGTGGTCACCCACAGCATGCAATACATGACCGACGCCGACCTGACTGCAATTGCTCGCTACCTGAAGTCGTTGCCAGCGACTGATCCGAACGATCAACCGCACTCGTACGATGAAAAAGCCGCCAAGGCCCTATGGAACGGTGACGACAGCCAGCGCGGCGCGTCGGTTTACATCGACAACTGCGCGGCATGCCACCGCACCGACGGCCACGGCTATACGCGGGTATTCCCGGCGCTGGCAGGTAATCCAGTGCTGCAATCGGAAGATCCAACCTCATTGATCCACATCGTGCTCAAGGGCGGGACATTGCCGGCAACGCACACCGCGCCTTCGACCTTCACCATGCCCGGCTTCGCCTGGCGGTTGTCGGATCAGGAAGTGGCGGATGTGGTGAGCTTCATTCGCGGCAGTTGGGGTAACAAGGGCGCGCCGGTGAACGCTGCCGATGTCGCGAGCCTGCGCAAGAACGATACGCAGACCACTTCCGGGGATGACCTGGGGCAAGTTACTGCGCAGTAACGAGGCTTGAATACCGCTGACATGGCATGGGTGTTTTTGCTGTGTCAGCGGGCAATTCAACGCGTGGACTGAAAGCCCTTGAATTGCGCAAAGGCATCGGCTAACTGCAGGTAAAGTTTTTTGTCGTATTTATCGACGTCACCATCGCCATCGGCGTCAACGGCGTCTTCGGAAATCAGGTCATAACGACCATTGCCTTCCGATGAAGAGGCGAAGAGCGAGTAGTCGTAGTCCATCATTTCGGTCGCGTCTTCATCATAGTGATAAAACGCGACCTCAGGATTTCCGTCTCGGTCCATATCCGCAATTTCCAGCAATATCCTGATAGCCATTGATCAAGTCCTTTCAGTTGATTTCGCCCGTACAACCGACAATCGTGCCTAGGCTTCTGGACATTAAAGTTGGGGAGAAATCGGGTCTACTGTCAGACTTGACAGGATGTATACCCATACAGTCGTCTGGCCTGAACAATAACCACTGTAAATACTGACACCTGTCAACTCTGACAGTAGACACTCTTCTTTACGTTACTTAGGGTGCAAAGGGACGCAGACGCAATTGTCCTTAATATCGCCCTGGTATGGAGCACAAAGACATGAGCTATTCATTGCTATATGAGTTCAAAGACACGGATGGGGACGGAAAGGCAGAAGCGGTAATTTCCCGGTACAACAATGGAGATGCAGTTAATTCAATGCCCGACGTTGTGGTCACGGCGTACGCCAATACCGCCAACGGAAAATTTGACACGGTCACCGGAGTCGACGACGTCGAGGGCGACGGTGACGGTGACGGTGACGGTGACGGTGACATTGATGAGGATGACGAATCCTATTATGCCCTGGCAAGCGACCTCGCCTCTGCTTTGGTCGGTTTGAGTACCGTCGGTGCGGGTCGTCTTTACCGATGCATACTTATCTCATTTGGAGACAACGCCTCAGGGAGCAAACTTGGCGACGTCAACATTGGTTTGTTTAATGTCGCGAACTCCGATTTGACTCGCCCGGATTCAGTCGTGACCGTCACAGGTTATGACAAGGGTATGTATAAGAAAGTGTCAGGATCGACGGACGCAGACGGTGATGGCGATATTGATCTGGACGATGAGTTTATTTTCAGAAAAATCGCGGTCTCCTTTGCGTCAATGAGAGATTTTAAAATTTGAAATAAGCGCTGACATGGTTGCTACGGTGTCGACGAAACACTGTCCGACAAAAAACCCTGCATGCGTGAATCATGCAGGGTTTTCTTGCATTTATCGCCGTGCGCCTTACGGATTAACGATACTTGCATAAGCCTTGGCCAGCGCCATCAACTTGGCTTTGTCATCGCCTTCAATGTCACCGTCGCCGTCGACATCTTTCTTGTCCGTGCGGATGGTGAAGGACTTGCCGCGATCAGCGGATACCGCCACCACGTAAATGGAATCGACCAACGCCTCGGTCGATAGTTGCTCCTCGGCATTCCAACCCAGTTCCTTGCGGGCAAGTTGCATGGAAACAATGGTATTGGGTTCCGATGGACCCGGCAGCATCATTTGTAGAAAAACACCACGTTGATTGAGGTACGACATACATAAAGTCCTTTTAGTTTAAAAATCAGGCATCAGTACCTGAAAGTTGAACAAGACTATATTTGATAATTTTCATATACAACGGAACATATGTATCGCCGGCTTTCCATAGTTATGGCTATTTAAGAAACCTATCAGCAAGCTGCATGGCTGAACGGTACTGGATCACGATGGGCATTACCGGATACTGTATGCATATACAGACCCGAGATTCTTCAATGATCAGCCATCTCCCTCCCTGCGGTCGCGGCACCGCCACCAACCCGCACAACCGTTTCGCGCCGAACCGCTCGGTGGCCGAGGACGACGGCTGGTATCAGGAAGTGCCCGAGACGCAGGGCACCGAGGTGATGATCGAAACCGCGAAGACCATCATCACTCGTAACACGTCGCCGGATTTGCCCTTTGATCGTTCGATCAATCCCTATCGTGGCTGCGAGCACGGCTGCATCTATTGCTACGCGCGACCCAGCCACGCCTATTGGGATATGTCGCCGGGTCTGGATTTTGAAACGAAGCTGATCGCCAAGACCAATGCCGCACAGGTACTGGAAGAACAACTCGGGAAAAAAGGCTATCAATGCGCGCCGATCAATCTCGGTTCCAACACCGATCCGTATCAGCCAATCGAACGCGAATACAAGATCACTCGTCAGATCCTCGAAGTGCTTTTGCGCTATCGACACCCGGTGACCATCGTCACCAAAGGCTCGCTGATCCTGCGTGATCTCGATCTACTGACCGAACTGGCGCAGCAACGGCTGGTGGCGGTGATGATCAGCCTCACGACGCTGGACGATGAGCTCAAGCGCATCCTCGAACCCCGCGCCGCAGCGCCCAAGGCACGGCTGAGGGCAATCCGGGTGATGCGCGAAGCAGGAATTCCGGTGGGCGTGCTGTGTTCGCCAATGATTGCGATGATCAACGACAGCGAGATCGAGAGCCTGCTCACCGAGGCCCACGCCGCCGGCGCGCAAAGTGCTGCGTACATGATGCTGCGCCTGCCGCTGGAAGTGGCGCCGCTGTTCGAAGAATGGCTGAACGCGCATTACCCGCAAAGGGCGGCGCATGTGCTGAGCCTGATTCGCCAGAGCCGTGGCGGCGAGCTCTACGACAGCCGTTTCGGCGCACGGATGCGGGGCGAAGGGCCGTTTGCCGATCTGCTCGCGCAACGTTTCGCCAAAGCCATCAAGCGTCTTGGACTCAATCACCGCGAGGGCTACAACCTCGATTGCACAGCCTTCTGTCCGCCAGGACGGCAGATGTCATTGATTTAGCAAACGGGCCAATGCATGGATATAACGAGGCCTGTATGAGAACTCATACAGGCCTTGTCTTTATTTACGCAATGACGATGCCACTGTAAGCCTTCGCCAACGCGATCAACTTCGCCCGGTCATGACGGTCAATATCACCGTCACCGTCCATATCGCCGTATGGCCCGACCTCAAAATTTTTGCCGTTATCGCGTGATATTGCAGCAATCTGTTTAATGTCAACCAACTTTTCGGTTATAAGTTTTGTTTCTGGATCCTGTTGTTT
This sequence comes from Pseudomonas sp. EA_65y_Pfl2_P74, assembly GCF_963970575.1. Lineage (NCBI taxonomy): Bacteria > Pseudomonadati > Pseudomonadota > Gammaproteobacteria > Pseudomonadales > Pseudomonadaceae > Pseudomonas > Pseudomonas sp. EA_65y_Pfl2_P74. The sequence goes on along the minus strand of NZ_CAXAOQ010000019.1, from coordinate 84,769 downwards.
TTGTTTAGTTGCAAAGTTCATGATCACCATGATCTCTTTGCGAGGCAGCGAAATTTCCATCTTTTCTAGAAAAATACCTTTGATACTATTTGGACGCAAAACAGATGTCATAAAAAATCCCTTTTTTAATTTATTTGCCTTATTGAACGTCTCGGCACTTCGGATCATACGGGCCATCATCTTCAACGCCATTCAACATCTGTTTCATCAGGTTTCGTATGGTTAACCCAGGGACTGGCTCGGCCCACTGCTCTGCCCTCAATTGCTGAGCGCCAGCGACGCCGCCACGACTTGTCACGGCAAGGGAGGACTCACCCACCTCAAGGCCCGATAAAAATTGCACAGCCTTCTGTCCGCCGGGTCGCCAGATTTCCTAGATTTAGCGACAATTGACCTATGGTTGAGCGGTTGGAACCCTTCCGTCGAACTGCCTCAGTCACGTTTTTTGTGACCTGGAACACACGTTCTAGAGCGTTTGATTCAGTTTGAATTAAGTTTCGACGGCTACCTTGTTCATCGAGTGACTGACGGGTCGGGATAACCCGGATGTTTTAAACAGCCACTGGCTTCACACCGGAATACACGGGAATGACTCCCAGAATCCGCCAAAGAGGATGAATCATGAGTGACAAGGATAAACAGCCGTTGGCTGCGTCGGCGCAAGCCCCTGAGGCGCAATCCGCCGATGCAGCGCTGCGACAGATCGTTGACGGCTTTTTGCATTTTCATCATGAGGTCTTCCCGCAGCAGGAAGAACTCTTCAAGAAACTCGCCACGGCCCAATCGCCACGGGCGATGTTCATTACCTGCGCCGATTCGCGCATCGTCCCCGAGCTGATCACTCAGAGTTCACCCGGCGATCTGTTCGTGACGCGTAACGTCGGCAACGTTGTTCCACCTTATGGCCAGATGAACGGCGGCGTTTCCACCGCCATCGAATACGCGGTGCTGGCGCTGGGCGTGCAGCACATCATCATCTGCGGGCACTCCGATTGTGGCGCCATGCGTGCGGTGCTCAACCCGGACAGCCTGGAAAAAATGCCGACGGTCAAAGCCTGGCTGCGCCACGCTGAAGTCGCGAAAACCATGGTGCACGACAACTGTCACTGCGCCGACGAAAAAGAAAGCATGCCGATCCTCACCGAGGAAAACGTCATCGCCCAATTGCAGCACTTGCGTACCCATCCTTCGGTAGCCTCACGCATGGCGAACGGTCATCTGTTCATCCATGGCTGGGTCTACAACATCGAAACCAGCGAAATCAAAGCTTACGACGCGGATCAGAGTCGATTCCTGCCGCTCGACGGCAGCCATCCGATTCCGGTGGCGACGCCCAAAGCGCGCTTCTAAATCTTCCTAAAAATCTGTGTGGTTTGACGCCGGCCGCTGTTTCAGCGGTTCGGCGAAGCCATGCCTGAAGAAAACTTCGGGAGAATCGCCATGCGTGCGGCTCAATTGAAAGCGGTATTGCCACGGGAGTTGCTCGCTTCAGTGGTTGTGTTTCTGGTCGCCCTGCCGCTGTGCATGGGTATTGCGATTGCGTCGGGATTGCCACCGGCCAAAGGGCTGATCACTGGGATCATCGGTGGTCTGGTGGTGGGTTGGCTGGCCGGTTCCCCTCTGCAGGTCAGCGGACCGGCAGCGGGTTTGGCGGTGCTGGTATTCGAACTGGTACGACAGCACGGCATCGAGATGCTCGGGCCGATTCTGTTGCTGGCAGGTTTCCTGCAATGGGTGGCCGGGCGCTTGAAGCTCGGTTGCTGGTTTCGCGTCACGGCGCCAGCGGTGGTGTACGGCATGCTCGCAGGGATCGGCGTATTGATCGTGCTCTCACAAATCCATGTGATGCTCGACGCCTCACCAAAGCCCTCCGGGCTGGATAACCTCACGGCTTTCCCCGGTGCGGTGGCGCAAGCCTTGCCGTCATTCGGCTGGCAGGCCGGACTGCTCGGGCTGTCGACCATTGCCGTGATGTGGCTGTGGGAGAAATTGCGCCCGCATTCGCTGCGCTTCATTCCCGGCGCATTGCTGGGGGTCGGTCTGACTACGGGCGCCAGCCTGATGCTCGCCTTGCAGGTGAAACGGGTTGAAGTGCCGGCGAACCTGGCGCAAGCCATCGACTGGCTGAAACCTGCGGATCTGCTCAGTCTGGCGGATCCGACGCTGCTGATCGCTGCGCTTGCCGTAGCGTTTATCGCCAGCGCCGAAACCCTGTTGTCGGCGGCCGCGGTCGATCGGATGCACAGCGGCGTACGCTCGGACTTCGACCGAGAACTGTCGGCGCAGGGTGTGGGCAACATGCTCTGCGGTCTTGTCGGTGCGCTGCCGATGACCGGGGTGATCGTGCGCAGTTCGGCCAACGTTCAGGCCGGTGCGACCACGCGTTACTCAACGATTTTCCATGGCCTGTGGTTGCTGGCGTTCGTGCTGTTGTTATCGAGCGTGCTGCAAAGCATTCCGGTGGCGAGTCTGGCGGGTGTGCTGGTGTATACCGGTTTCAAACTGGTGGACCTGAAAGTCTTCCGTGGTCTGAGCCGTTATGGCCGGATGCCGATGTTCACCTACGCCGCGACGGCGCTGGCGATCATCTTCACGGATCTGCTGACCGGCGTACTGATCGGTTTCGGTCTGACCTTGCTGAAACTGGCGTTCAAGGCTTCACGACTGAAAATCAGCCTGATCGATCTGCCGCAACAAGGCGAGATGGAGTTGCGCCTGCTCGGCGCGGCGACGTTCCTCAAGGTGCCGGCGCTGACGCAGGTGCTGAACACGATTCCAACGGGCACGACGGTGCATGTGCCGCTCAATAACCTGAGCTACATCGACCATTCGTGTCTGGAGTTGCTGGAGGAGTGGGGTCGGGCGAATGCGGCGAAGGGGTCGAAACTGTTGATTGAGTCGCGTGGGTTGAAGCGCAGGCTAGAGGGGCGGATTCGTACTACCACCGGGATCGGCACGGCCGGCTAAATCTTCCCGCCTGAACACAAACCCTGTGGGAGGGGGCTTGCTCCCGAAAGCGGTGGATCAGTCGACATTGTTAGTGACTGACACACCGCCTTCGGGAGCAAGCCCCCTCCCACATTGGCATTTGCGCACGCCTTTAAATCAGGCAGCCGGTTGATCCAGTTCCAGGCCCACGCCCAGTCGGCGGCCCATGCACGGCCAGCGTTTCCACGCGGCGCCGGTGTCCGGGCTGCTGAGTTTTTCGCGGTAGGCCTCTACCGACTCCAGCGCAAAACTCTCTTCGTCGAGCATCTCGTCGATGGCGTGATGCACAGCTTCGTCCAGTTGGTTGGCAAATTCCTCACCGATCAATTGGTGAGCAATCAGGTTGGCGACCGTCATGTCCAGGGGGATCAGTGGCTGGCCGAAATGCTTGATGTAGAGGTCGTTGACCTCTTCGACAAAACGGTGCGCCAGATAGGCTTCGTCCAGCAGGCTGTCCAGGCCAACGTGCCCGGCGATGATGGCCGGCGGCTGGAGGAAATACTGCTCGGCGATTTTCAGCACCGGTTTGATCTGCGATTCGATTCCCGCTTCCCTGGCGACTTCATTGGCTGCATCCAGCAGGTCTGGCACTTCTTCGATGTAGGCGGCGACAAAACGCGTCAGTACGCCTTGGGCGTCGGCTTCCGGCAATTGGATCGCCGGATGTAAATGAGGCAGCTTGCTTTCCAGCTGACGAGTCAGCAGGCCGGTGTCTTTCTCATGTTGTTGGGCTGTTTGGATCTGCTCGCGCAATGCGGCGGTGTTCATGAAAACTCCAGGAAACAAGGCAATGAAATAGGGAAGACATAAGTTAGCTGGCTTACGAAAAATGCTAAGACGCATTTGTCATAATTATTTCATCCTTGATGCACCCGCGTTATATCCGTTTGCCACCACTCGTCTGCATCCTTCTCCATTCGTGCCCTCGAACGCAAGTCCCGGCTGTTTCAGTTCATTTACGTCCTCACATTGCAATTTCCAGTCGCTGTCTATACTCGCCATTGAATGGAGTTAGCTGATGACGCCCGACTGCCCACGCAGCAAGGCCCGGCGATTCAAGTTCGTAGTCTGATGCAGCCGCTCCCTTGCCGCAGGCGTTGCGCCTACGGGATAACAAGAACGATAAGGGGAACCCGCAATGATGCGACATCCACACGTCTGGATGGGCCTCCTGTTGTGGTCGATTTTCAGCCAGGCTAATGCGGCCTGGACTGTGAATATGGCGCCTGGAGCGACTGAGATCAGTCACGCAGTATTCGACCTGCACATGACCATCTTCTGGATCTGTGTGGTGATCGGGGTCATCGTCTTCGGCGCCATGTTCTGGTCGATGATGGTGCACCGCCGTTCTACCGGGCAGGTCGCCGCAAAATTCCACGAAAGCACCACCGTCGAGATTCTCTGGACCATCGTGCCGTTCCTGATTCTGGTGGCGATGGCCGTGCCGGCGACCGCCACCCTGATCAAGATGTACGACACCAGTGAGCCGGATATCGATATCCAGATCACCGGGTATCAGTGGAAGTGGCACTACAAATACCTGGGCCAGGACGTTGAGTTCTTCAGCAACCTGGCCACCCCCGCCGAGCAGATCCATAACAAGGAAGCCAAGGGCGAGCACTACCTGCTTGAGGTCGACAAGCCGTTGGTGCTGCCAACCGGGGCCAAGGTGCGCTTCCTCGTAACCTCAGCCGACGTCATCCACTCATGGTGGGTGCCGGCCTTCGCAGTCAAGCGCGATGCAATCCCTGGGTTCGTCAACGAAGCCTGGACGCGCATCGACAAGCCCGGCATTTACCGTGGCCAGTGCGCCGAATTGTGCGGCAAGGATCACGGCTTCATGCCGATCGTGGTCGAGGTCAAGGAAAAGGCCGACTACGACAAGTGGCTCGCCGAGCGTAAGGCCGAGGCCGCGCAGCTCAAAGAGCTGACCAGCAAGGAATGGACCCTCGACGAGCTCAAGGAGCGCGGCGACAAGGTCTATCACACCACCTGCGTAGCCTGTCACCAGGCCGAAGGCCAGGGCCTGCCGCCGATGTTCCCGGCGCTCAAAGGCTCGAAAATCGCCACAGGGCCGAAAGAAGGTCACCTGAGCATTGTCTTCCACGGCAAACCCGGCACCGCCATGGCGGCGTTCGGCAAGCAACTGTCGGAAGTCGATATCGCAGCGGTCGTGACTTACGAACGTAACGCCTGGGGCAACAACAAGGGCGACATGGTCACGCCAAAAGAAGTGCTGGAGCTGAAACAGGCGCAAAGCAAATGAGCCGGTCTATCGCGTACTTCGTGAACCGGCCGGGGCAGCGCGCCCCGGCCAGCCCCGTCCACTCAAGTAAAGGAGACCGGCCATGAGCGCTGTCATCGACGACCACGGTCATGCCGACCACGCCCACGGCCCCGCCAAAGGCCTGATGCGCTGGGTGCTGACCACCAACCACAAGGACATCGGCACGCTGTACCTGTGGTTCGCGTTTTCCATGTTCTTGCTGGGCGGCTCGTTCGCCATGGTGATCCGCGCCGAGCTGTTCCAGCCCGGATTGCAGATCGTCGAACCGGCGTTCTTCAACCAGATGACCACCATGCACGGTCTGGTGATGGTTTTCGGGGCGGTGATGCCGGCGTTCGTCGGCCTCGCCAACTGGATGATCCCGTTGATGATCGGCGCGCCGGACATGGCCCTGCCACGGATGAACAACTTCAGTTTCTGGCTGCTGCCGGCAGCGTTCCTGATCCTGGTGTCGACCCTGTTCACCCCCGGTGGCGGGCCGAACTTTGGCTGGACGTTCTATGCGCCGCTGTCGACCACCTACGCGCCGGAAAGCGTGACGTTTTTCATCTTCGCCATCCATTTGATGGGGATCAGTTCGATCATGGGCGCGATCAACGTGATCGCGACCATCCTCAACCTGCGCGCCCCCGGCATGACGTTGATGAAAATGCCGCTGTTCGTCTGGACCTGGCTGATCACCGCGTTCCTGCTGATCGCGGTGATGCCGGTGCTGGCCGGGTGCGTGACGATGATGCTGATGGACATTCACTTCGGCACCAGTTTCTTCAGCGCCGCCGGTGGCGGTGACCCGGTCTTGTTCCAGCATGTGTTCTGGTTCTTCGGCCACCCCGAGGTGTACATCATGATCCTGCCTGCCTTCGGTGCCGTCAGCTCGATCATCCCGACCTTCTCGCGCAAACCGCTGTTCGGCTACACCTCGATGGTCTACGCGACGGCGAGCATCGCGTTCCTGTCGTTCATTGTCTGGGCGCACCACATGTTCGTGGTCGGCATTCCGCTGGTCGGCGAGCTGTTCTTCATGTACGCCACACTACTGATCGCCGTGCCGACCGGGGTCAAGGTGTTCAACTGGGCGAGCACCATGTGGCAAGGCTCGCTGACCTTCGAGACGCCGATGCTGTTTGCCGTGGCGTTCGTGATCCTGTTCTCGATCGGCGGGTTCTCCGGGCTGATGCTGGCCATCGCCCCGGCGGACTTCCAGTATCAGGACACCTACTTCGTGGTGGCGCATTTCCACTACGTGCTGGTGCCGGGTGCGATTTTCGGGATCTTCGCCTCCACGTACTACTGGCTGCCGAAATGGACCGGCCACATGTACGACGAAACCCTCGGCAAGCTGCACTTCTGGCTGTCATTCGTCGGCATGAACCTGACCTTCTTCCCGATGCACTTTGTCGGCCTTGCGGGAATGCCGCGGCGGATTCCGGACTACAACCTGCAGTTCGCCGACTTCAACATGGTCTCCTCGATCGGCGCGTTCATGTTCGGCGCCACGCAGATCTTCTTCCTGTTCATCGTGATCAAGACCATTCGCGGCGGGCCGCCGGCACCGGCCAAACCATGGGATGGCGCCGAAGGCCTGGAGTGGAGCGTGCCATCACCGGCGCCGTATCACACCTTTACTACGCCGCCGGAAGTGAAATGAAACGCCTTGCCTTTGTGGGAGGGGGCTTGCTCCCACAGGGGTTCTCGGTTGAGGGCTGGAACCATGGCTGACTCGATTTCGTTGAAGAAACTGGTCACCCGCCTGCTCGGCGTGGTGGTGGCGATGTTTGTTTTCGGTTTCGCCCTGGTGCCGATCTACGACGTGATGTGCAAAGCCTTGGGTATCAATGGCAAGACCGCCGGGCAGTATGAGGGCGAGCAGGTCGTCGACACTTCGCGGCAGGTGCGCGTGCAGTTTTTGTCGACCAACAACGTCGACATGCCGTGGGACTTCTACCCCAAGCACGACGAGCTGACGGCCAACCCCGGGGCGGTCAACGAGATGATCTTTATCGCCCGCAACCCCACCGACAAACCAATGAGTGCGCAAGCCGTGCCGAGCATCGCGCCGAGCAACGCGGCGGCGTATTTCCACAAGACCGAGTGCTTTTGTTTTACCCAGCAGGTGCTGCAGCCCGGTGAACAGATCGAGATGCCGGTGCGTTTCATTGTTGACCGCGACATGCCCAAGGATGTGAAGCACCTGACGCTGTCCTACACGCTGTTCGATATCACCGCCCGACATCCACCGGTGGCTGTACACACTGGCGGTTAAGCGTGCCCGATAAGGAGAACAATAAATGGCAACTCATGAGCACTATTACGTCCCGGCCCAGAGCAAATGGCCGATCATCGCCACGTTCGGCATGGCCATCACCATGTATGGCCTGGCCACCTGGTTCAACGATCTGAAGGCTGCACGCCCGGAATCCCACGGGCCGTACATCTTTTTCGTCGGCGGACTGTTACTGGCGTACATGCTGTTCGGCTGGTTCGGGGTGGTGATCAAGGAAAGCCGTGCGGGGCTCTACAGCTCGCAACTCGATCGCTCGTTCCGCTGGGGCATGAGTTGGTTCATTTTCTCCGAGGTGATGTTCTTCGCCGCCTTCTTTGGTGCGCTGTTTTACGTGCGTCACATCTCCGGCCCGGCGCTCGGCGGTGAAGGCCCCAAAGGCATTGCCCATATGCTGTGGCCGAACTTCCAGTTCACCTGGCCGCTGCTGCACACCCCGGATCCGAAACTGTTCCCGCCACCCAAGGAAGTCATCAGCCCGTGGGGCCTGCCGCTGATCAACACGATTCTGCTGGTCAGCTCCAGCGTGACCATCACCATCGCCCACCACGCCTTGAAGAAGGGCCATCGCGGCGCGCTGAAAATCTGGCTGGCGATCACCGTGCTGCTGGGCTGCGCGTTCCTCGGCTTCCAGGCTGAGGAATACATGCACGCCTACCACGAACTGGGCCTGACACTGGGTTCGGGCATTTATGGCGCGACGTTCTTCATGCTCACCGGTTTTCACGGCGCCCACGTGACCATCGGCACGATCATTCTGTTTGTGATGCTGATGCGGATCATGAAGGGCCACTTCGACAACGAGCACCAGTTCGGCTTCGAAGCGGCGAGCTGGTATTGGCACTTCGTCGACGTGGTGTGGATCGGCTTGTTCGTTTTCGTTTACGTGCTCTGAGAATCAGCACTACCAAGGCGCATGCGACACCAGTTGGCCGCTGTAAAAGCCCCAGGCGATCAAGCCGACGGTGGCAGCGGCCAACGCCACCCGAACACTCAAGGCGATGACCAGGCGATTGGAACTGCTGTCGTCCTTGACCAGGAAAAACAGGCCGCTGAACAGGCTGATCACCGTGGCAATCAGCATCAGGACGATGGCTGTTTTGAGCATGGGAAGACTCCGGGGGACAGGCGATGTGTTTGAGTATAGCGATCACGACGACTGACTTTGTGGCGCGGCCATGATGCGCTTCCGTCCGGGCGTCATACCGACGGTGGTGGTGGCGTTGTTGCTGCCGTTGCTGGTGTCGCTGGGCTTCTGGCAACTGGGCCGTGGCGCAGCGAAAACCGCCCTGCTCGCCAGTTATGCCGAACGTCGTGCCGCTGATCCTATGGCCAGCGGCGAGTTGCTGCACAGCGCCGACCCGGCCTATCGCCGCGTACACCTTTATGGCCAGTTCGATACCGCCCACAGCCTGCTGCTCGACAACCGCCAGCGCAACGGCAAGGTCGGCGTCGAGTTGCTGCAACCGTTTCAGGATCAGCGCACGGGATTGTGGCTGCTGGTCAATCGCGGCTGGCTGCCGTGGCCGGACCGACGCGTACCGCCGCAATTCACCACGCCTACCCAGGCGCTGAACATCGACGCCTGGGTCTACGTCGCCCCCGGCGCAACCTTCCAGCTGCACGCCGACCCGGTCAGCAATACCTGGCCGCAAACCATCACCGCCGTCGAGCCGGCCAGGCTGTGGAAAACCCTCGAGCGCGACGGCTTCGCTTATGAATTACGCGCCGAGCCCGGCCCGGCCAGCTACGAGGCCGACTGGCCGGTGGTTGCCATGGGCCCGGAAAAACACCTCGGTTACGCCGTGCAGTGGTTCGCCATGGCCACCGCCCTGCTCGGTCTCTATGTCTACCTCGGCTGGCACAACGCAAAGGAGAAACACCATGGGAACGGCCATGAATCCACCCAGCATGTCTGAGGCGAAACCTGCCGCCAGCCGTCGTCGCGGACGCCTTCAACTGCTGCTGATTGTGCTCGGCGTGGTCGGCCCGATGATCCTCGCCACCGGCATGTACAAATTGCAGTTCTGGGTGCCGGAAGGTCGCAGCTATCACGGCGAACTGATCGGCAACGGCCAGACCCGCGCCGACCTTGGCGTGCAGGCCGATGAAGAGCGCTGGCAGATGCTGGTGACCGCGCCGAAAGATTGCGCGGTGGATTGCCAGCAACTGGTGTACCTGGCGCGACAAATCCAGATCGGCCTGGGCCGCGATGCCGGCCGTGCCAGCCACGCCCTCGCCGCCGCGCAACCGCTGAGCACCGACTATCAAGCCAAACTCAGCCGCGAATACCCGCAATTGCAGCGCTATCGGCTGGACGCCGCCGTGTTCAGCAAAACGACGGGCGACAAGGTCACGCCGCAACTGTGGATCATCGACCCCCACGGCAACCTTGTGCTGCGTTACGACCCGAAGGTGAAGGGCAAGGACCTGCTCAACGACCTGCGCCACCTGCTGAAACTGTCGAACATCGGATAAGGGCATCGTCATGGCCAAACCTGGATTTCGCCTCGCGCTGTTTGCCACCCTGCTGGCACTGATTGTCGTGCTGCTTGGCGCCTACACCCGCCTGACCCACGCCGGCCTCGGCTGTCCGGACTGGCCGGGCTGCTACGGGTTTATCAGCGTGCCGAAAAGCGAAGCCCAACTGGCCCATGCCGAACTGCATTACCCCGACTCGCCAGTGGAGGCGCACAAGGGCTGGAACGAGATGATCCACCGCTACTTCGCCGGCACCCTTGGCCTGCTCATTTCGATTCTGGCCGGGCGTGCGTGGGTCAACCGTCGTCATCCGGGACAACCGTTGAAGCTGCCACTGTTTCTCCTGGCGGTGGTGTTCGCGCAAGCGGCGTTCGGCATGTGGACGGTGACGCTCAAGCTCTGGCCGCAAGTGGTCACCGGGCATTTGCTCGGCGGCTTTGCGACGCTGAGTCTGTTGTTTTTGCTGACCCTGAGATTGTCCGGCGTGCTACCGGCGCTGACCGTGCCCAAACGTCTGCAATATTGGGCGACTGCCGGATTGTTGCTGGTGATCGGCCAGATCGCGCTCGGTGGCTGGGTCAGCTCCAACTATGCGGCAGTCGCCTGCATCGACTTCCCGACCTGCCACGGCCAATGGCTGCCGCCCGCCGACTTCGCCAACGGTTTTCACCTGACTCAACACATCGGCCCCAATTACCTGGGCGGACAACTCGACAGCGATGCGCGCACGGCGATTCACCTGACTCATCGCATCGGCGCGCTGCTGGTGACGCTGGTGCTGCTCGGCCTGGCCTGGCAACTGAAAGTGGTCGGCATGACGCGGCTGGCCGGGCTGGTGCTGATCGCCCTCGGCGCACAAATCACGCTTGGCATCAGCAACGTGATGTTCCATCTGCCACTGCCGGTGGCCGTGGCGCACAACGCCGGCGGCGCAGCGCTGTTGCTGACTTTGGTGCTGGTCAATTATCACGCGCGCACCAGTCTGGTCCGGGTCAAGCAGCCGGTGCTTGCGCGCTGGCGCCTGAGCCCACGTAAACACTGCGCTGCGCCCATCACCCTAAAAGGAGAAACGCCATGGCGATTCTGATTGGCGAACGTCCCACTCAGGCGATCTGGCGTGATTATCTGGAACTGACCAAACCAAAAGTCGTGGTGTTGATGCTGATCACCTCGCTGGTCGGCATGTTCCTCGCGACCCGCGCCGGGGTGCCGTGGACGGTGCTGGTGTTTGGCAATCTGGGTATTGCGCTGTGTGCCGGTGGCGCGGCGGCGGTCAATCATGTGGTGGATCGGCGTATCGATGCAGTGATGGCGCGCACGCACAAACGGCCATTGGCTGAAGGTCGCGTCTCGCCAGTAGCGGCGTTGACCTTTGCACTGGTGCTGGCCTTACTTGGTCAGGCGATTCTCCTGACCTTTACCAATGCGCTGACGGCGTGGCTGACGCTGGCCTCGTTGCTCGGTTACGCGGTGATCTACACCGGTTTTCTCAAACGCGCGACGCCGCAGAACATCGTCATCGGCGGCCTCGCCGGCGCCGCGCCACCGCTGCTCGGCTGGACCGCTGCCACCGGCCATGTCAGCGCCGAACCGTTACTGCTGGTGCTGATCATCTTCGCCTGGACCCCGCCGCACTTCTGGGCACTGGCGATCCACCGCAAAGAGGAATACGCCAAGGCCGATATACCGATGCTGCCGGTCACCCACGGCGAGCACTACACCAAGGTGCACATTCTGCTGTACACCTTCGCCCTGCTCGCGGTGAGCCTGCTGCCGTATGTGATCCACATGAGCGGCGTGTTGTACCTGATCTGCGCCCTCGGCCTGGGTGCAAGGTTTCTGCAATGGGCCGTGGTGCTGTACCGTGGCACTCGGCCGCACGCGGCGATCAACACCTTCAAGTACTCTATTTATTACTTGTTCCTGTTGTTCATCGCCCTGCTCGTAGACCACTACTTACTGTTGAACCTATGACTCGAACCCAGAAAACCGTCTTCATCCTCGTCGCCGTGATCGCGCTGATCCTGGGACTTACCGTTAACAAAGTGCTGAGCGGCAAGGGCCAGGGCGACCCCACCGCGCTGATCGACGCCGGCATCATCCTGCTGCCGCAGAGCCGCACCCTGCCGGACGTGACGATGACCGATCAGGACGGCAAACCGGTCGCGATCAATGAGCTCAAAGGCAAGTGGAGCCTGTTGTTCTTCGGCTACACCTTCTGCCCGGACATCTGCCCGACCACCCTCGCCCAACTGCGGCAGATCAAGAGCGAGTTGCCCAAAGAGGCTGTGGATAAGTTGCAGATCGTGCTGGTCAGCGTCGACCCGAATCGCGATAACCCGAAGCAGTTGAAGCAGTACCTGGGCTACTTCGATCCACAGTTCATCGGCCTGACGCCGAACTCGATCGAGGAGCTGCAGAAAGTCGCCAACGCGGTGAGCATTCCGTTTATCCCGGCCGATACCAGCAAGCCCAATTACACGGTTGATCACAGCGGCAACCTGGCGGTGATCGGGCCGGACGGGACACAGCGCGGGTTTATTCGGGCACCGTTGAACAACGCCAAGCTTGTCGCGCAGTTGCCAGTGATGCTTAACCGCAAGTAAAGACACCACGGTTCCCTGGTGGGAGCGGGCGTGCTCGCGAAGGCGTCAGTCCAGCCAAGCTCTCTACTGACTGACACACCGCTTTCGCGAGCAAGCCCGCTTCCACAGGGGCCATATTCCAGGCAAAAAAAGGGGCGCATCGAATGCGCCCCTTTTTTCATTGCCGCGTTCTGAATCAGAACGCCGGCAATACCGCGCCTTTGTACTTCTCGGTGATGAATTGCTTCACTTCTGGGCTGTGCAACGCCGCAGCCAGTTTCTTCATCGCGTCGCTGTCCTTGTTGTCCTCGCGGGACACCAGGATGTTCACGTAAGGCGAGTCATTGCCTTCGATCACCAGCGCGTCCTTGGATGGATCAAGCTTGGCTTCCAGCGCGTAGTTGGTGTTGATCAGCGCCAGGTCGACCTGAGTCAGCACGCGCGGAATGGTCGCGGCTTCCAGTTCACGGATCTTCAGGTCTTTCGGGTTTTCGACGATGTCTTTGACGGTCGACAGGATGTTGTTCGAATCCTTCAACTTGATCACGCCAGCCTTGGCCAGCAGCAACAGCGCACGGCCGCCGTTGGTGGCGTCGTTCGGGATCACCACGTTAGCGCCGCTTGGCAGGTCTTTGAGATCCTTGATCTTGCTGGAGTAAGCGCCCAGCGGCTCCAGGTGCACGCCGGTCACAGCCACCAGGTGGGTGCCCTTGGCCTTGTTGAACTCATCGAGGTACGGCTGGTGCTGGAAGAAGTTGGCGTCCAGACGCTTTTCCGCGACCTGCACGTTCGGCTGAACATAGTCGGTGAAGACTTTGACCTTCAGGTCCACGCCTTCTTTGGCCAGCGCCGGCTTCACGAACTCGAGGATTTCAGCGTGCGGCACCGGAGTGGCGGCTACGGTCAGGGTTTCTTCTGCCTGGGCCGAAAAAGCCGCCACGGCGGCGAGGGCAACGATCAGTTTTTTCATTCAGCTAACTCCATTTGAGGCACCCGCTTGCGGCGCCTGCCAGCGAATGGCCGGCTCATTTATTAATGACGAAACCGGTTACTTGCGCGAGAAATGCACGACCAGTCTGTCACCTACCATTTGCAACATTTGCACCAGGATCAACAGCAAGACCACGGTGACGATCATCACGTCAGTCTGGAAACGCTGATAGCCGAAGCGGATCGCCAGGTCACCCAGACCACCCGCGCCCACGACACCGGCCATGGCCGTGTAGGACACCAGAGTAATCGCCGTCACCGTAATCGCCGCGAAGATCCCCGGACGAGCCTCAGGCAGCAAAGCGTTGACGATGATCTGCCGGGTCGTCGCGCCCATCGACTGGGTCGCTTCGATGATGCCGCGATCGACTTCACGCAGGGCGGTTTCCACCAGACGCGCGAAGAACGGCGTGGCACCCACCACCAACGGCGGAATCGCACCGGCCACGCCCAGCGACGTGCCGGTGATCAGCACCGTGAACGGGATCATCACGATCAACAGAATAATGAACGGCAGCGAACGCAGAATGTTCACCGCCAGCGACAACATGGCGTAGACGCCTTTGGCTTCGAGTAACTGACGCGGGCTGCACAAGAACAGCAACACGCCCAGCGGCAAACCGAGCAGCACGGTGAACAGCAGCGAACCGCCGAGCATCAGCAGGGTGTCGCCCGTCGCCAGCCAGATTTCAAACCAGTCGATGTTTTCGAAGAAAGTCTTGAGCAGTTCCATTAACGCAGCACCTCCATGTGAACGTCAGCGGCGGTGAAGCGGGCGAACGCCGCTTCCATGTCGCCACCGGTGACGGCGAGGGTCAATTGCCCGTACGGAATGTCTTTGATGCGATCGATGCGACCGGCGAGGATGCTGTAGTCGACCCCGGTTTCCCGGGCGACGGTACCGAGCAACGGCGCGTAGGTCGCTTCGCCCTGGAAAGTCAGACGCACGATGCGACCCGGCACATGCGCGAAGTCATCGCGCTGTTCGTTGTCGTCGATCTGCTCGCTTTCCTGCACGAAACGCTTGGTGGTCGGGTGCTGCGGATGCAGGAACACATCGGCCACCGAACCTTGCTCGACGATCACGCCGGCATCCATCACGCCAACCTGATCGCACACGCGACGGATCACATCCATCTCGTGGGTGATCAGGACGATGGTCAGTTTCAGCTCGCGATTGATCTCGGCCAGCAGTTGCAGGACCGACGCGGTGGTCTGCGGGTCAAGGGCGCTGGTGGCTTCGTCGCAGAGCAGAATCTTGGGTTTGGTCGCCAGGGCGCGGGCAATGCCGACGCGCTGCTTCTGGCCGCCGGACAATTGCGCCGGGTACTTCCTGGCGTGATCGGACAGACCGACCCGCGCCAGCAACTCAGCCACGCGCTTGTCGATTTCACTGCTCGACAATTCGCCCGCCAGGGTCAGCGGCAGCGCCACGTTGTCGGCCACCGTCTTGGATGCCAGCAGGTTGAAGTGCTGGAAGATCATCCCGACTTGCTGACGGAAACGACGCAGGCCGTTGGCGTCCAGCGCGGTGACTTCTTCGCCGTCGACGAAGATCTTGCCGCCGCTGGAATCTTCCAGGCGATTGATCAGACGCAGCAGGGTACTTTTGCCCGCACCGGAATGACCGATCAGGCCGAAGACCTGACCATTCTCGATCGAGAGGCTGGTCGGGTGCAGGGCGGGAATGTCCTTACCGGCGACGCGGTAAGTCTTGTGGACGTTTTGAAACTCGATCACGTAGCGAACCTTGTGGGGCGCGTTAGAAAAGGATCAGCGTTTAGCCGGGCGCGCATTTTAGCCTGTCCGTATAGAGGTTCTTAGCATTTATTTCTCAATTAACCTTCGATTTGGCAATAACAAGATCAAAGGTCATAAAAAAGGAACGCTCAAAATCCTCGTCAGTCACTAGGTAAGCGACTTGAAAACCCTGGGTGCCGTGCCCGGGAACCACTCAAGAGCCCCCGGCAAGCCTCGGGGTCAAACGAGGAGTTTACGTCTGATGAGCAGTAAGAAGCCCACCGCTGACAAAAGCCAACTGGCCGGAACCGATACCAAGGATCGCGCCAACACCAACGCCAAACTCGACAGCCTGGAGAAGTTTCGCTCCGACGCCACCGGCCAGGCCCTGCGCACCAATCAGGGCGTAAAAATTGCCGACAACCAGAACACCCTGACGGCCGGCGCCCGCGGGCCGTCGCTGCTCGAAGATTTCATCATGCGTGAAAAGATCACGCACTTTGACCACGAGCGGATTCCAGAACGCATCGTCCACGCCCGCGGCACCGGGGCTCACGGCTTCTTTCAGGCCTACGAGAATCACGCCACGCTGACCAAGGCTGGCTTCCTACAGGATCCGGGGAAGAAAACTCCGGTGTTCGTGCGCTTTTCCACGGTGCAGGGGCCACGCGGCTCTGGCGATACCGTACGTGACGTACGCGGTTTCGCGGTGAAGTTCTACACAGATGAGGGCAACTTCGATCTGGTCGGCAACAACATGCCGGTGTTTTTCATTCAGGATGCGATCAAGTTTCCCGACTTCGTCCATGCGGTGAAACCCGAGCCCCACAACGAAATCCCTACCGGCGGTTCGGCCCATGACACTTTCTGGGATTTCGTCTCGCTGGTCCCGGAATCGGCGCACATGGTCATTTGGGCGATGTCCGACCGGGCGATCCCCAAAAGCCTGCGCAGCATGCAGGGCTTTGGCATCCACACCTTCCGTTTGATCAACGCCGAAGGCAAATCGCGCTTCGTCAAATTCCACTGGCGCCCTACCGCCGGCACTTGCTCGCTGGTGTGGGATGAGGCGCAGAAACTCGCCGGCAAGGACACGGACTATCACCGTCGCGACCTTTGGGAATCGATCGAGATGGGCGACTACCCGGAATGGGAACTGGGCGTGCAGGTCATCGAGGAGGAAAACGAGCACGACTTCGATTTCGACATCCTCGACCCGACCAAGTTGATCCCCGAAGAAATCGTGCCGATCACGCCGCTGGGCAAAATGACCCTCAACCGCAATCCGGACAATTACTTTGCCGAGACTGAACAGGTTGCGTTCTGTCCGGGCCACATCGTCCCGGGAATCGACTTTTCCAATGATCCATTGCTACAAGGTCGGCTGTTTTCCTACACCGATACGCAAATCAGCCGACTCGGCGGGCCGAACTTTCATGAACTGCCGATCAATCGCCCGGTGGCGCCGTTCCACAACGGTCAGCGCGATGCTCAGCACCGCACGGTGATCGACAAGGGCCGTGCGTCCTACGAGCCGAACTCGATTGATGGCGGCTGGCCGAAAGAAACTCCGCCGGGCGCGCAGGACGGTGGTTTCGAGAGCTATCCGGAACGCATTGACGCCAACAAGATCCGCCAGCGCAGCGAGTCGTTCAGCGATCACTTCTCTCAAGCACGGTTGTTCTTTCACAGCATGAGCAAGCATGAGCAGGAACACATCATTTCTGCTTACAGCTTTGAGTTGGGCAAGGTCGAGCGCGAATTCATCCGTGCGCGGCAGGTGAACGAAATTCTGGCCAACATCGATCTGGAACTGGCCAAGCGAGTGGCCGAGAACCTCGGTTTGCCGGCGCCAGCCAAAGGCACGATTGAGGTGCGCAAAACGTCACCGGACCGATCCCCTGCACTGAGTCAGGCAAATCTGTTGCCGGAGAACATCAAGACGCGAAAAGTAGCCATTCTTGCGGCCAACGGCGTCGATGGTGCGGCGATTGATGCCATGAAGAAAGCGCTTGAAGCTGAGGGGGCACACGCCAAACTGCTCGGGCCGACGTCGGCACCCGTCAAAACCGCTGATGGCAAAAGCCTGCCGGTGGATGCCTCGATGGAAGGTATGCCGTCGGTGATCTTTGATGCGGTGTTCGTGCCGGGTGGCGCGGCATCGATCAAGGCGTTGAGCGGTGACGGCGTGGCGTTGCACTACCTGCTGGAGGCGTACAAGCATTTGAAGGCGATTGCGTTGCAGGGTGACGCCAAGCAGTTGCTGAATGTGCTGAAGCTGGAGGCGGATGCCGGGCTGCTTGAGGGCAAGGATGTTGGTGCGCTGACCAAACCGTTCTTTGCCGCGATCGGGCAGCATCGGGTTTGGGCGCGCGAGCCCAAGGCGAAAGCCATTGCGGCCTAAAAGTCATTCACTGACTGAAGGGACACCTTCGCGAGCAAGCCCGCTGCCACTCTGGATCTGCGTCGAACACAAAATTTGTGGGCACAGAGGATCAAGGGTGGGAGCGGGCTTGCTTGCGAAGCTTTTAGGGCTTTTTCGGACTTAGAACCATCTGCGCCGGCACCGTGCGCAAAATCTGTTTCTCGATTTTCAGATCGAAATCCGGATTCAATTTCTTCACCCGCTTGGTCAGCAACGTCGCCAACCAAGGGTAATCATTGGTGCGGGGCGCCTGAATGCTCACTTCACATTCGTAATTCACCACATCGGCGGCGATCGCATCGAGCTGCCGACGAAGTTTGCGGCTATCGGTGATGTTCAGCGCAACCGTAGTGCTCTCGGCGGTCGGATCAATCACCTTGGCTTTCGGCTTGGCTTCGGCTGCCAACAACGCTGCTTCGGCCTTTTCCAGTTCGGCCTTGCGCGCTTGGGTGATGGCACCGTTGACGCCACCGGTCAGCGCTGGCGCTTTCGGCATCAACGCACGCGCACGGCTCAACGCGGTAGCCGCAGCATTCACGTCCCCCTTCTGCAGCACGATCTGGCTACGACGCAGATACGCCTCGGCCAATTGCCGCTGATAGTGCTCAAGGGATTGATCGTTGGGGGTTTCGGCCTGCATGGCGGCCAACTGGTCTTCGGCAGTGGCCAATTCGCTACTGGCCAGGCTTTGCTCCAGCTGTGCGATGGCCGTAGCTCGCGCATCGGCGACTTCAGCCACCGGTGGCGTGCTTTGGCAGGCGCCCAGCAGCAGTGAAAATGCGACAAGGAGCAGATAACGGGAGGCGAACGGCTTCATTCCTGCGACTCTCTATTTGCGCAAAAAGCGAGCAAGTCTACACCCCTCGACGGGGCAGAACAAAACTCAGCAGAAACAGTGCGGCCGCCGTCACAACGATTGACGGGCCGGCCGGGGTGTCCTTGAACCACGACAGCGCCAGGCCGCCACACACAGCGAGCATGCCCAGCAGGCTTGCGCCCACGGCCATTTGCTCCGGTGAACGGGCATGACGCTGTGCCGCAGCCGCCGGGATGATCAACAGCGAAGTAATCAGCAACACCCCGACGATTTTCATCGCCACCGCGATCACCACCGCAATCAACAGCATCAGCGCCATGCGCAGACCGGCCACCGGCAGGCCTTCGACTTTGGCCAACTCTTCATGCACGGTGATCGCCAGCAATGGGCGCCACAGTGTCACCAGCAACACCAGCACCGCCGCGCTGCCGCCGAGGATCCACGCCAGATCGGTCGGGCTGATCGCCAGCAGGTCGCCGAACAGATAGGCCATCAGGTCGATCCGCACTTCATGCATGAAGCTTAGTACCACCAGCCCGAGAGAGAGCGTGCTCGGTGCGAGAATTCCCAAAAGCGTGTCGGACGCCAGTGGCTGGCGCTGTTGCAACGTCACCAGCAGCACCGCCAGCAGCAGGCAACCGACCGTTACGGCAACCGTCGGGCTGACATCCAGCACAAAGCCCAAGGCCACCCCCAACAGGGCCGCATGCGACAACGTATCGCCGAAATAGGCCATGCGCCGCCAGACCACGAAAGACCCCAACGGCCCGGCAACCAGCGCCAGCGCCAGACCTGCAAGCAGGGCATACAACAGAAAATCAGCCATGCTTGCAGTTGTCTCCATGAACGTGGGGTTGGCCCGAAACCGGGCCCTTGACCACTGAACCGTGCAGGTCGTGGGCGTGGTCATGATGGTGGTGATAGATCGCCAGGCTCTGCGCGTTCTTGCCGAACAGCTCGACGAACGCCGGATCGCCGCTGACTTGCTCGGGGTGCCCGGAGCAGCAGACGTGACGGTTGAGGCAGACCACCTGATCGGTGGTGCTCATCACCAGATGCAAATCGTGAGAAACCATCAGTACACCGCAGCCATGGCGGTCGCGCAGCCGGGTGATCAGGCTGTACAACTCGGCCTGACCGGCAACGTCGACGCCTTGCACCGGTTCGTCGAGCACTAACAGCTCCGGTTCGCGTAACAGCGCCCGGGCCAGCAGCACGCGCTGCATTTCACCGCCGGAAACGCTTTGTACCGGGCTGTCGATGACGTGTTCGGCGCCCACTTCCTTCAACGCCGCCAGTGCACGCGGGCGATCGACGCCCGGCACCAAGCGCAGAAAACGCAGCACCGAGAGCGGCAGGGTCGGGTCGACATGAAGTTTTTGCGGCATATAGCCGACGCGCAGCTTCGGCTTGCGCCAGACGCTGCCGCTGTCCGGCTTCAACAACCCGAGCACGGCGCGCACCAACGTGGTTTTGCCGGCGCCGTTGGGGCCGATCAGAGTGACGATCTGTCCCGGTTCGACGCTCAAATCGATGTTGTCCAGCACGGTCTGCCCGGCAAACGTGACGGCGACCTGCTCCAGACGGATCAGCGCGTTGCTCATCAAGCCCCCTGGCAACCGGAGCACAGGCCGACGACTTCGACGGTCTGGGCTTCGACGATGAAACCGACATCCCTGGCGCTGTTGATGATCGCGTCGCTGATGGATTTTTGTTCAAGTTCGATTGCGGCGTGGCAGTCGCGGCAGATCAGGAACTGGCCCTGATGCGCGTGCTCCGGCTGCACGCAGCCGACGAAGGCATTGAGCGAGGAAATGCGATGCACCAGGCCGTTTTCCAGAAGGAAATCCAGTGCGCGATAGACGGTCGGCGGCGCGGCGCGGCGGCCGTCCTGCTCGCTGAGTACCGCGAGGATGTCATAAGCGCCCAGCGGCTTGTGGCTCTGCCACACCAGCTCCAGCACCCGGCGGCGCAACGCGGTCAGGCGCAGGCCTTTCTGGGCGCACAAGGCATCGGCCTCGGACAAAGCACTGTGCACGCAATGAGAGTGGTCGTGGGGACGGCTGGCAATCGGTGTAATAGGCATGGGCGGCGACGAGTTTTGATAGAGACGTTATTATGTTACCCGTTCTCGCCTCCTTGAGTGGTCATCGTGTCCCGACTTTTTTCTGTTTTTGCGGCATTTGTCGCCAGTTTCCTGCTGATCGGTTCGGCTCAGGCCGAGGTCAAAGTCCTCACCAGCATCAAACCGTTGCAACTGATTGCAGCGGCGGTGCAGGACGGCGTGGCGACTCCCGAAGTGCTGCTGCCGCCGGGCGCCTCGCCACATAACTATGCCCTGCGCCCATCCGACGTACGGAAAGTGCAATCGGTGGACCTGCTCTACTGGATCGGCCCGGACATGGAAGGGTTCCTGCCGCGCGTGCTGAGCGGTCGGAAGCTGCCGAGCGTGGCGGTGCAGGATTTGCCGGGATTGAAATTGCGTCATTTCGCGCAAGACAGCCATTCCCACGCCGAAGACGCCGATGAGCATGATCACGATCACCGTCCGGGCACGCTGGACGCGCATTTGTGGCTATCGCCGGTGAACGCGCGCGTTATTGCCGACAAAATGGCAACGGATCTAAGCGCCGCCGACCCGGCCAATGCCGAGCGCTATCAGCACAACGCCAAGGCGTTCGATGAACGACTGGATGCCTTGGATCAGCGGCTCAAGAAGCGTCTGGCCAGCATTGAAGGCAAACCGTACTTCGTTTTTCACGAAGCATTTGATTACTTCGAAGACGCTTACGGCTTGAAGCACACCGGCGTGTTCAGCGTAGCGGCGGAAGTGCAGCCAGGTGCGCAACACGTGGCGGCAATGCGCAAACGCTTGCAGGAAATAGGCAAGACGTGTGTATTCAGCGAGCCGCCACTGCGCCCGCGTCTGGCGGAAACACTGGTGGCCGGTCTGCCGGTAAAACTGGCCGAGCTCGATGCGCTGGGCGGGTACACCCCGGCGACTGCTCAGGGGTATGAGCAGGTGCTGGAAAAATTGGGCAATGATCTGGCCGGCTGCCTGGAGTCTCTCTAAACCCGGCCATCTGTGTCGGCCCATTCGCGTGCGAGCCCGCTCCCACCTTGGATGTGTGCATGACACAGAACCAAGGTGGCGGGCTTGCTCGCGAAGCTTTTAAAGGGCAAACGGTAGAGGGGTGAGAACCTGCTGGCGTTGCGCCAAACGCTGCTCAAACTCCTTCGGATCGTGAATCAACACGTCCTGCCCGGCAAACTGTTCGGCCGCGATCAACCGCGACAGCCAGAACCGCACACACGCCACGCGCAGCATCGTCGGCCACAACTCAGCCTCCGCCGCCGTGAACGGCCGCAGCGCCGCATAGGCACCGAGGAAAGCCCGGGCACGCGGGCCGTCGATCAAGCCGTCATCGTCCGAACACCAGTCGTTCAAGGCAATCGCCACGTCATACAGCATCGGCCCCGAGCAGGCGTTGTAGAAGTCGATCAGACCGGTCAGGTGCGTGCCTTCGAACATCGCATTGTCGCGGAACAGGTCGGCGTGGATGTTGGCCCGTGGCAGCGCGAGAATTTTTTCTTTCTGCGCAGTGATCTCATCCAGCGCTTTGTGCAGCAGCGCACGCGGCTCGTCGGCCAGGTGCGAGAGAAACTCGGTGCCCTCTTCCAGCATCCAGTCGAGGCCACGATCGGTCGTGCGCTTGATCATGCGCTCGCCCTGGGTCGCCAGGTGCAGATGCGCCTGCAACTCGCCGACCTGCGCGCAATGCTGAGCATTGGCGACCTTGATGTGCTTGCCGGCCAGGCGCGGTTGCAGCAGCGCCGGTTTGCCCTTGAGCTCCCGCAACGCCTGGCCTTCGGTGGTGCGCAGTGCGTAAGGCACCGGCAAATCGGCTTCGTGCAGCACGTCGAGCAGGTCGATGAAGAACGGCATCTCCTGCACCGGGCCGCGCTCGACCAAGGTCAGGACAAACTCGCCCTGCTCCAGGCTGATAAAGAAATTGGTGTTTTCGCTGCCGGCGGCGATCCCCTGGAAATCAAGCAGACGGCCAAGCCCGTAAGGGGCGAGAAAGGTTTCCAGCTCGGGCCGAGCCAGGGGAGTGAACACAGACATGGTTAAAAACTGCTCAGTTCAGGCGTCGCGGTCAGGCGACGCCGATTAAAAGTCGGGAAACTTACTTCCAGGTAAAGATTTCCCACGACGGAATCAGCATATCCGGCTGGTCGGAGCGAATGTAGTTCGCGTCCGTACCATCGGCGCGCACCAGGAAATACGGTTTGCCACCCTTCGGCGTGACCTTGATCGCATAGACGAAACCACTGCGACTGTATTCCTGGATAACCTTGTCGCCTTCCGTGTGCGTGTTAATGGTAACTTCCGGCTCCTTTGACGGCGCATCATCTGCCGCCATTGCGGCCAACGGTGAGACAGCAATCAAACTGACCAGCAGCAAGCGATTTAACGTACGCATGATAACCTTGTCCCTTTGTCGTCAACGGTCCCGCTATTCTAGCGCCGGGCCCGCCGAAAAGGTTGATTCTGCTCATGAGCCAAGCCCCCCTCGTCCTGGTGGACGGTTCGTCTTACCTGTACCGCGCTTTCCACGCCCTGCCCCCGTTGACCACCTCCAAAGGCCTGCCGACCGGTGCGGTCAAGGGTGTGCTGAACATGCTCAAGAGTCTGCGCAAGCAGTACCCGGACAGCCCGTTCGCCGTGGTTTTCGACGCCAAGGGCGGGACCTTTCGCGATGAGATGTACGCCGAATACAAGGCCAATCGCCCCAGCATGCCCGACGACATGCGCGTGCAAATCGAGCCGCTGCACCAGAGCGTGATCGCTCTCGGCTTCCCGCTGCTGTGCGTGGAAGGCGTCGAGGCTGACGACGTGATCGGCACCCTGGCGCGCAGCAGCGCGGCGGCGGATCGCCCGGTGGTCATCTCCACCGGCGACAAGGACATGGCGCAACTGGTCGATGGCCACATTACCTTGGTCAATACGATGTCCGGTAGTTCGATGGACGTGGAGGGCGTGAAGGAGAAATTCGGCGTCGCTCCGGAGCAGATCATCGATTATCTGGCGCTGATGGGCGATTCGTCCGACAACATTCCGGGCGTTCCCGGCATCGGCCCAAAAACCGCGTCCGGCCTGCTGGTCGGCGTGAATGGCGGTCTCACCGAGCTGTACGCCAATCTCGACATCGTGCCGACCCTGCCGATTCGCGGCGCCAAAACCCTGCCGGCCAAGCTCGAAGAGCACAAGGAGATGGCGTTCCTCTCCTATCAACTGGCGACCATCAAGATCGACGTGCCGCTGGACGTCGAACTCGACGATTTGCAGATGCGCGCCGAAGATCAGGCCAAGCTCTACGAGCTTTACACGCTCCTGGAGTTCAAGAGCTGGATCAACGATCTCGATCGAGACGCCAAACGACTGGAATTGAGCAGCGCTGCGGCGCCTGAGCCGGCGGGCGATCTGTTCAGCACGCCAGAGGCCGAGACCCCGGCCGCTCCGGCCCAAGCCGCCTATGAGACCATCCTCGATCAGGCGCGTTTCGACGTCTGGCTGGAAAAACTCAAGAGCGCCAAGCTGTTCGCCTTCGACACCGAAACCACCGGCATCGACGCGCAGCAGGCGCAACTGGTCGGTCTGTCGTTCGCCGTGCAGGCCAACGAAGCGGCGTACATCCCGTTGACCCACTCCTACATCGGCGTGCCTGAGCAACTGGATCGTGACACCGTGCTGCGCGCGCTCAAGCCCATTCTGGAAGACCCGAACAAGCTCAAGGTCGGCCAGCACGCCAAGTTCGACATGAATATCCTGGCCAACTGCGCCATCGGCGGTGATCAGAACGAAGGCATCACCGTGCGCGGCATCGCCTTCGACACGATGCTCGAGTCCTACGTGCTCAACTCCACCGCCACCCGTCACGACATGGACAGCCTGGCGCAGAAGTACCTGGACCACACCACCGTGAGTTTCCAGGACATCGCTGGCAAAGGCGCCAAACAGCTGACGTTCGACCAGATTGCGCTGGAGCAGGCCGGGCCGTATGCCGCCGAAGACGCCGACATCACCCTGCGTCTGCACCAGACGTTGTTCGAAAAACTCAGCGCGATCCCAAGCCTGGCCAGCGTGCTGACCGACATCGAAATCCCGCTGGTACCGGTGTTGGCGCGCATCGAGCGCCAAGGGGCGTTCGTCGATGCCGAACTGCTCGGCATCCAGAGTATTGAACTGGGTAACAAAATGGTCGCACTGGAGCGCGAAGCGTTCGAGATCGCGGGGGAAGAATTCAACCTTGGCTCGCCCAAGCAACTGGGCGTGATTCTCTACGAGAAGCTCGGCCTGCCGGTACTCAAGAAAACCGCCAAGGGCCAGCCATCCACCGCTGAAGAAGTGCTGGCGAAACTGGCCGAGGACGATCACCGCTTGCCGAAAGTGCTGATGGAACACCGTTCCATGAGCAAGCTGAAAAGCACTTACACCGATCGCCTGCCGGAGCAGATCAACCCGCGTACCGGGCGCATCCATACGTCGTACCATCAGGCGGTGGCCTCGACCGGTCGTTTGTCCTCCAGCGATCCGAACCTGCAGAACATTCCGGTACGCACCGCTGAAGGCCGGCGCATCCGTCAGGCGTTCGTGGCGCCAAAAGGCTACAAACTGCTGGCGGCTGACTATTCGCAGATCGAACTGCGGATCATGGCGCACCTGTCCAAGGACGAAGGTTTGATGAACGCCTTCCGCAACAATCTGGACGTGCATACCGCAACCGCTGCCGAAGTGTTCAAGGTGGAGCTCAACGAAGTCACCTCCGACCAGCGCCGCGGCGCCAAAGCGATCAACTTCGGTCTGATCTACGGCATGGGCGCACAGAAACTCGGCAAGGACATCGGCGTCGACACCAAGACCGCCAAGGCTTACATCGATACCTACTTCGCCCGTTATCCGGGTGTTCGCGAATACATGGATCGCACCCGCGCCCAAGCGGCGGATCAAGGTTATGTCGAGACCTTCTTTGGTCGGCGCCTGTACCTGCCGGAGATCAACTCCAACAAGCCACAGGAACGCGCCGCCGCCGAACGCACGGCGATCAACGCGCCGATGCAGGGCACCGCAGCGGACATCATCAAGAAAGCCATGGTGGCGGTGGACAACTGGTTGGCGACGTCCGGACTGGACGCCAAAGTCATCCTGCAGGTGCACGATGAACTGGTGCTGGAGGTTCGCGAGGATCTGGTCGAGCAGGTCAGCGCCGAGATTCGCGTGCACATGAGCGAAGCGGCGAAACTGGATGTGCCGTTGCTGGTGGAAGTCGGCGTGGGCAACAACTGGGATGAGGCTCACTGAGCCATTTGAAACCGGCTCTGCTGCGGCATGACGTCGCGGCAGAGCCCGGAAAATGCGCTTAGTCCGAAAAGCTCTTGGGGTTATTCCAAAGCTTTTTGAAAAAAATCTGAACTAATCTGGAAGAACACGACTCAGAGTTACTGAATGGCTGGTGAAGCCCTTCGATGCTCCTATGTTGTGTTAAGTGTTGGCAGATATCTGAACCCCGCCCTAGCGGTTCGGAACTTGAACCCCGGAATTTCTCCCTCCCCAAATGAAATCCGGGGCTTTTTTTGCCCAAAAATTGCCTGCGACGCCCTTGCCAGAATGCGCCACTGACAATTTTGCAATCACTTACTCAGCCGCTGCTTCAGCGCCCTTGTCAGCCAGTTCCATCCAGCCTGCCAACACAGTGTAGGCCTCTTCCAGGCCCATGCGTTTTGGCGCCGAGAACAGCTGGATAGTGACCAGATCACCCCAACCCTTGCGAATTTCCGACTGCACTTTGAGCAGCGTGTTCTTGGCCGCGCCGTAAGTCAGCTTGTCGGCCTTGGTCAGCAGAATGTGCATCGGCATGCCGGCCGCAACGGCCCAGTCGAGCATCAACAGGTCGAAGTCGGTCATTGGATGACGGATGTCCATCATCAGAATCAACCCCTTCAAACTCTCGCGGCCACCGAGGTAAGCCTCAAGGTGACGCTGCCAGTGCTGCTTGAGCGGGATCGGCACTTTTGCATAACCGTAGCCCGGAAGGTCGACCAGACGCCGATCATCGTCTAGCTTGAAGAAGTTCAACAGTTGCGTGCGCCCCGGGGTTTTCGAGGTGCGCGCCAGGCTGGCGTGAGTCAGGGTGTTCAGGGCGCTGGATTTGCCGGCGTTGGAACGACCGGCGAAAGCCACTTCAAAGCCTTCGTCGTCGGGGCATTGATCGACTTTGGCGGCACTGAGCATGAACGTGGACTGTTGGCACAGGCCGAGGATGGGATTCTTGAGTTGCATGAGATTTCCGATGTGGGCGGCGCCGGAACGCGGTGTCGCTTCCGTTTCAGTGACGCCAGTATATAATGCCGCAGATTTTGTGTGTGCTTTGTCCCAGCGTAGGATGAAGCTCAGGAGAGCGACAGACCTTGATTGCGCATTAGAACGCAGAACGCTCTCAACCCTGAAAAGGTCGTTTTATGACGAAATGGCTGCTGGCTGCCGGAGTCCTGATACCGCTTTACAGCGCACAGGCTACACAGGAACCGGAAGCCGTGTACAACCGTGTTTGTG
Organism: Pseudomonas sp. EA_65y_Pfl2_P74; assembly: GCF_963970575.1. NCBI lineage: Bacteria > Pseudomonadati > Pseudomonadota > Gammaproteobacteria > Pseudomonadales > Pseudomonadaceae > Pseudomonas > Pseudomonas sp. EA_65y_Pfl2_P74. The sequence goes on along the minus strand of NZ_CAXAOQ010000019.1, from coordinate 57,561 downwards.
GTGCCTGTCATTCCGGCCAACTCCCCATGGCGCCCAAAAGAGGCGATCAGAAGGCTTGGACGCCGAGGTTGGCGAAAGGTATGGAGACGCTGGTGCAACACGTGACCCAGGGTTTCAAGGCGATGCCGCCGCGTGGTTTGTGCATGGACTGCAGTGCCGAGGATTACCAGGCCATCATCCTTTGGATGAGCGAGAGTAAGCCCGGCCCATAACTCTTAACCCTTAGCCGTAGTTGGATTAGCTGATGAACAAATTGATCGTGAGTCTGCTGTTGACCGTGGGAATCTCAGGCTTTGCCCATGCTGCCGGTGATGCCGCCGCCGGCCAGGCAAAAGCCGCCGTTTGCGGCGCCTGCCATGGCCCGGACGGGAACAGCATGGCGCCAAACTTTCCGAAACTGGCGGGTCAAGGTGAACGCTACCTGACCAAGCAACTGCACGACATCAAGTCGGGCAAGCGCACGGTTCTGGAAATGACCGGCCTGTTGACCAACCTGAGCGATCAGGATCTGGCCGACCTCGCCGCCTACTTCGCCAGCCAGAAAGGCAGCGTCGGTGCAGCGGATCCCAAGCTCGTCGCGCGCGGTGAAGCGCTGTTCCGTGGCGGCAAGCTCGATCAAGGCATGCCATCGTGCATCGGCTGCCACTCGCCCAATGGCGCTGGCAACGCAGCTGCCGGCTTCCCGCATCTGGGTGGCCAACACGCTCAGTACATCGCCAAGCAGTTGACCGATTTCCGTGAGGGTGATCGCACCAACGATGGCGACACCATGATCATGCGCAGCATCGCTGCCAAGCTCAGCAACAAGGACATCGAGGCAGTCTCCAGCTACATTCAAGGCCTGCACTGATCGCCTTGATTCGAGCGTTGCGGGTGATGCACATCGCCTGCAACGTTAACGCTCGATTAATCCTTCCCAGCAAGTATAAAAAGGGTGGCTTTGGCCGCCCTTTTTTGTGGCCGCTGCCGTTACACTACAGAACTCATGCCCGCCAGGACCTGTCAGAAAACAGGTCGCGCGAGGCGACCCAAATTGTCCAGGAGTAAAGCATGCGTAATCTGATCATCAGCGCCGCCCTCGTCGCTGCCAGCCTGTTCGGCGTGACCGCCCAGGCCGCTGAAGCCCCTGCCGCACCTTATGTTGAACTGGCTAATCCGGTGCCAGTGGCAGAGCCTGGCAAGATCGAAGTGGTCGAGCTGTTCTGGTATGGCTGCCCGCATTGCTATGCCTTTGAGCCCGTGATCAACCCATGGGTTGAAAAGCTGCCTAAAGATGTGAATTTCGTGCGCATTCCTGCCATGTTCGGCGGCCCATGGGACGCTCACGGTCAGATGTTCCTGACCCTGGAAGCCATGGGCGTCGAACACAAGGTTCACGCCGCGGTATTCAACGCCATCCAGAAAGAACACAAGAAGCTGACCGACAAGAACGACATGGCTGACTTCCTCGCCACCCAGGGCGTGGACAAAGACAAGTTCCTGGCAACCTTCGACTCGTTCGCCATCAAAGGTCAGATCCGCAAAGCCAAAGAACTGGCCAAGAAGTATGAAATCTCCGGTGTTCCAACCATGATCGTCAACGGTAAGTACCGCTTCGACATCGGCTCCGCCGGTGGTGCCGAGCAGGCTCTGCAACTGGCTGATCAACTGGTCGCCAAAGAGCGAGCGGCTAACAAGGCTGCTGCCAACTAAGCGCGGCAACCGTCATGCGCCGCTGGAAAACCGAACGCATCGTTGGCCTGCATGATCCGCAGGTCAACGAGCATCACCTGGCGTCTACGGGTCTGCCAGCAGACCAGCGTCTGCGCTTGCTCAGTTTCAACATTCAGGTTGGCATCAGCACCGAGCGTTATCGCCATTACCTGACCCGAAGCTGGCAGCATTTTCTGCCGCACACCGGGCGCTCAGGCAATCTGCAAAAGATCGGCGACCTGCTCGGCGATTTCGATCTGGTCGCCCTGCAGGAAGCCGATGGCGGCAGCCTGCGCTCAGGCTACGTCAATCAGGTCGAACATCTGGCCCACCTCGGCGCCTTCCCTTACTGGTATCAACAACTCAATCGCAACCTCGGCCGACTGGCTCAGCACAGCAATGGCGTGCTCAGTCGTCTGCGCCCATGGGCGATTGAAGATCACCCGCTGCCCGGCCCGAAAGGTCGCGGCGCGATCCTGCTGCGCTTCGGCGAAGGGCCGGAAGCGCTGGTGGTGGTGATGATGCACCTGGCCCTCGGCGCGCGCGTGCGCAGCCTGCAACTGGCCTACATTCGCGAGCTGATCGGTGGTTACAAGCACCAGGTGTTGATGGGCGACATGAACACCCATGCCAGCGATTTGCTGCAACACTCGCCGTTACGCGATCTCGGCTTGCTGGCCCCGCAGGTGGAAGCGACATTCCCCAGCTGGCGACCTCAGCGCTGCCTTGATCATATTTTGCTCAGCCCGACCCTGACCCTGGAAAAGGTCGAAGTGCTGGCCCAACCGATTTCCGATCACCTGCCGGTCGCGGTGGAGATTCGTTTGCCGGGTTCGCTCACGGCCGATGCATTCCCCGCGTTGAGTCCTGCCCCTCGCGGAACCCCTGAATGAGCGACGACGCCCAGCGCTGGAAAGAGAAGTACCTCAAAAGCATCGAACAACAGGACAAACTTGAGCGCCGCTGGGCCGCCCGGCTCGACTTGCTGCGTCGTGGGCTGGTGCGCAGCACGCTGGCGGCCGAAGGCACCGACCGCGTCGTTGATCAATGCATGAAAGAGATGCGCGACGTGGTGCGCACCGACGACATGGATGCCGGCCTCGCCGCCCTGTTGCCACGCCTGGAAAAAGCCGTGCTCGATTCCGAGCAGCGTCGCGAAACCCGGATTGAACAGGTCAGCACCGCGCTGACCGCGCTGGTCGCTCAGTTGCAATCCTTGCCGTTGCCAAGGGACGTCGCTCAACCGCTGAAAAAATTCGCCAAACAATTGGACGGCCGGGTGGGTCAGGCCCGCGAAATGCCGCTGCTGCTGAGTGAGCTGAGCGGTTTGCAAGGCAAAGCCTTGAGCCAGTTGGAGACGCAGGCAGAACCGGGGCGCCCGGGATTGTTCCAACGCTTGTTTGGCAGTCGTGACACTGAGGAGACGCCAGCGTCAGCCCCAGAAGCGCCTGCGCAGGAAACACCCAAAGAGCCGTCGCTCGCCGCCGCGGCGCCCGAGTCCGAGCCCATAGCGGTCGCTCCCACCGACATCAGCGAACCACTCCCTGCGGCTCCTGTGCTTGAGCAAGCAGCGCCAGCCGTAGCGATCGAAACACCCGCGCCAACGACCCCGATTCAGGCCGAACCGCAAGTACTCGCCTTTGTGCCGCCCAAGGTCGCCGTTGAAGTGGTCAGCGCCCCGACCGAAGCAGAAATAATCGAGCCTGAGCCTGAAGTCATTGCCGCGCCAGCTCCGCCCCCGGTCATCCCCGCAAACCTGAACCCCGACGAGTTGATCCACCCCGGTGATCCAACGCCGATGATCCTCGACAGCCTGCCCTTGCCCGAGCCAATCGCTCAGGCCTTGGCAGCCATCGACCCGGAGCAATCCGAGGACGATATCCTGTTCGCTCTGCCTGACTCCCCAGAGCCGTCCTACAGCTCGGTGGCCAAGCACATCGAAGACACGCTGATCGGCCTGCTCGACGACCTGACCCTGCCCGAACGTCACCGTCCGCAAGCCGAAGCCATGCGCGACCGGCTCAAGCACGGCCTGAACTGGTACGAATTGATCCCGATCCTCGACGATCTCGCGACGTTGATGCTGGCCATCACCGACAGTGGCCAGCACGAATTTGAAGTGTATCTGCAGCAACTCAACGAACGCCTCGAAGCATTCCAGAGCAACCTGCAAGCCGCCAGCGATGGCCATGCCGACAACAGCTCGGCGGCGCGGGCCATGGACACGCAGATCCGTGAGCAAGTCGACGGCTTGCAGACCAGCGTGCAGGAAGCGGCAGATCTGGATGACCTCAAGCAAGTGCTGGAAAACCATCTAGAAGGTTTGCTCGGCACCATGGATCAGCACCAGAAGCAGCGCGATGCCCGCGAGCAGGAAGTGGCGGCGCGACTCAAAGGTCTGTCCGAACGTGTGGCCCATATGGAGCAAGAGGCTCAGGGCTTTCGCGAGCACCTTGAAGAACAACGCCAAAAGGCCTTGATCGACCCGCTCACCGGCCTGCCCAACCGCGCCGCGTGGAGCGAACGCCTCGAACATGAAATCAAGCAATGGCAGCAACACGGCAACACCTTGAGCCTGGCGATGCTCGACCTTGATCACTTCAAACGGATCAACGACAACTATGGCCACCTGGCCGGCGACAAGGTGCTGAAGATCATCGCCACCGTGCTGCGCAAGCGTCTGCGCGGCTCTGACTTCATCGCTCGTTTCGGCGGCGAAGAGTTCGTTCTGCTGCTACCGGCCACCCCGCCAGCGGTCGGCGCAAAATTGCTGGAAACCCTGCGGGCAGCCGTCGAGGCGTGTCCGTTCCACTTCAAGGGCGAACGGGTCACGATCACCCTTTCGATGGGACTCGCCTCGTTCAGAGCGGGAGAACACAGCGATCTCGTCATCAAAAGAGCCGATCAGGCGCTTTATCGCGCGAAAGATGCCGGGCGCAACCGGATCGAACTGGGCTGAGCAAATTGTTCCATTTTGTTTAAATCCACCCGCTGATCATCTAGACGCAAGTCAGTACGTTACACTGTTGCATTACTGACTTGCGTGTATTGCCCTCTGCCATGAAATTCTTTGCCCTCCTCGCGTCACTGCTCGTTCTTGCCGGTTGTGCCAGCGGCCCGCGTTACGACACCAGCCATCCTTCAGCCAATCACGACAGCCGCATCCAGTTCGTAGTCGTGCATTACACCTCCGCTTCGCTTGAGCGCTCGCTGCAATTGCTGACCCACGGCGAAGTCAGCAGCCATTACCTGATTGGTGATGATAAAAACGCGACGGTCTACAAATTGATGGATGAACGTCAGCGCGCCTGGCACGCCGGCGAAAGCCAATGGCAGGGCCGCACCTGGCTCAACTCAAGCTCCATCGGTATCGAAATCGTCAATCCGGGTTTCAAGGACACCCCGACCGGACGCCTGTGGTATCCCTACAGCGAAGCGCAGATTCAAGCCTTGATCGTTCTGCTCAAGGACATCAGCAAGCGTAATGGCATCAGCCCACGCCACATCATCGGTCACAGCGACATTGCGCCCTTGCGCAAGCTCGATCCGGGGCCGTTGTTCCCCTGGAAGCGACTCGCCGAACAAGGCCTTGGCGTGTGGCCCAATGAACAAGCCGTGGCCCGTCAGCAGGCACTGTTCAACAGCCGCGAACTGCCGAGCATCAGCTGGTTCCAGGAGCAACTGGCCCATTTGGGTTACGACACTCCGCAGACCGGCGAACTGGACGTTGCGACGCGTCATGTAATCGCTGCGTTCCAGATGCATTTCCGCCCCGCGCGTTTCGACGGCACACCGGACGCGCAAACGGCAGCACTGTTGCTGGTACTCAACCAGACAAAATAATGACGCCCGCCCGACGGTCAGGGCAAATGCGCAATCAGCAGCTATAACTCATTGGTAACTCTTCGGATATTCCATGATGGTTGCTACCCGAGAGACACTGCGTAGCTGGTTTTATCGCCCTTGGTTTTTGGCGATGATCGCGGCTGTCCTCAGCACCTGCCTGTTGATCGCTGGCACAATGTTCATCGCCACGCGCTATGTCGAGCAAAGTGAAAGCCAGGAAATGAACGCTCAGGGCGAACGTTTTCTCGCACGCCTCGAGCAACTGTTCGGCCAGTTGCGCGAAAGTCTCGACGATCTGGAAGCCCAGCCGTTGCGCCGTTGCGATGACGAAATGATCGCCACGCTGCAGCAAGTCACCTTCAACTACCGCTTCGTCTACGAGGCCGCTTACAAAGACGCCACGCGCACCTGCTCCAACCGTCCACGGCAGGAAGGCCTGTCGGTCGCGCGCCCTCCCGACATCAAAGGCCCGACCTACAGCTATTGGCTGAACACCACCACCGAACCCGATGAAAACCGTGCCGCGCTGATGCTCGGGCGTGGCAATTTTCGTGTGGCGACCTCGCGCGGACACTTGACGGACATGGTTGACCTGTCGCCCGGCAGCAGCTTGCTCGTGGTGCTGGATCATGGCACCCGAGCGATCCCGGTTCTGGGGACGGCTCAGGCCTGGCCCCCCGCAGAAACCTGGCCGAAAAAAAGCCGCGATGTTTTGCAAATCACCCAGAACCGGTTGATCTACCGGATGCCCACTGACAATCCGCAATACCAACTGGTGCTGATCACGCCGAGGAGCGCCTTGCACATCCCTGCCATCTGGTGGTGGATGATTCCAGCCTGTGCGCTACTGGGTGCGTTCTTGGGTTTTTTTGTGTTTTTACTGGTGCGCCAGCGCCAGTCGCTGGACGCCGAACTGCACGGGGCCATCCGCCGGGGCGAGTTGCAGGTGCTCTATCAACCGATCTTCGACCTTGACAGCCGCAACTGCGTTGGCGCCGAAGCCCTGCTGCGCTGGCGGCGCCCTGACGGCACGTTAACCAGCCCTGATCTGTTTATCCCCATGGCGGAAAATACCGGGCAGATCCGCCAGATGACCGACTTCGTCCTCCAGCGCTTGCTCGAACAACTGGGGCCGGTGTTGCGCGCCAACCCGCAGTTGTACATCTCAGTGAATCTCGCGGCCTGCGACGTGATGGTGCCGCGCATCGGTCAGGTCATGGCGCGGCTGTTGACGCTGCACCGGGTCGCTGCGCGGCAGATTGCCTTCGAAGTCACCGAACGCGGTTTGATCGATGTGGTGGTGGCGCGGGAAAACCTGCAAGCGTTGCGCAATGTTGGCCATCAAGTGTTGATCGATGATTTCGGCACCGGCTATTGCAGCCTCGCGTACCTGCAAACCCTGCCGGTGGACTGCCTGAAGATCGACAAGGCCTTCATCGATGCACTCGGCCATGACGCTGCCAGCAGTGGTGTTGCGCCGCACATCATTCACATGGCCCAGGCACTGGATTTGAAGGTAATTGCCGAAGGGATCGAGCTTGAGTCACAAGCCGAACTGCTCAGCAGCGAAGGTGTGAAGTTCGGTCAGGGCTGGCTGTTCGCCCATGCGCTGAGCGCGGTGCAGTTCATTGAACTGATCACCCGTGGGCGACGCCTTGCAGGACGCCGAATGGATGACGAGGCCTAAACCGCCAGCGCCATATAGAACTGCGTGCCCTGCCCCGGCCGCGAATAAACCCCCATCCGCCCGCCATGCAACTGAACGATTTCCTTGCACAGCGCCAATCCGAGCCCGGCGCCGCCCTTCTTGCGCCCGACCTGCACGAACGGTTCGAAGATCCGCCCCTGTTGACCGTAGGCAATGCCTTCGCCATTGTCTTCAACGCTGATAATCACACGCTCGCCATGACGGCGCGCCTGCAAGCGAATCTGGCCATCGCGAGCAGTGTGACGCAGGGCATTGTCGATCAGATTGTCGAGCACCCGATCCAGTTGCGCCTGATCGGCCTGCAGATGCGGCAATACCCCTTGCACCTCCACCTCCAATGAGACGCCTTTTTCCGCTGCCGTTTCGGCAAACCGCAACTGCGCCTGCCTCAGCAAATCCTCAATGGAACAGGGCGCCAGCGTCAGCTTCTGCAAACCGTTCTGGTAACGCGAGAAGTTCAGCAAGTCATTGATCAACTGCATCAGGCGCTGCATTTCTTCGTTGACGGTGTCGAGCAGGTCGGCTTCGCGAGACTCTGCTGGAAACTTCGCCCGCTCACGGAACAGACCAAACGCCATGTGCATACCGGTGACCGGGGTGCGCAACTCATGGGAGGCACGCAGCACAAACTCGCTGCGCACCCGTTCGAAGGCCCGTTGCTCGGTGACGTCGTGCAACACCATCACTGCGCCGAGGATATGGCCCTGGGTGTGGCTGACCGGCGTCAGGCTATACGTCAGCAAGCGGGATTCGCCGTCGACCTCGATGCTCAAATCCTCCGGCGCTCGCTCCAGGGTGCCACCACGCAACACCAGTTGCAGTTGTGCATCCAGTTCCGGCCGCTCAAGAGCGCTGGCCAAGCCTTGGCCCAGACGGTCATCGTCCCAGCCCAATTGACGCTGGGCGACCGGATTGAGGTGCTCTAGATGCCCGTCACGATCAATCATCAGCAATCCGTCATCGATGCAGTCGAGTACGGCCTGCAACCGTTGCTGGCCGGCCAACAGTTCGTCGACGTTGGTGGCCTGATGCTCGCGCAGCGCTTGCGCCATCAGGCCAAAACGACGGGACAGCAGATTCACTTCCATCGCTGTCGATGTCGGCAGGGTCACTTCAAAATTGCCCTGACCTATATTGTCAGCCGCTTTGGCCAATGCCTCGATGGGCGCACCAATGCGCCGGGCAATTGCGTGCGCAGTCACGAAACCGATGATCAACACCGCCAGCCCCACCAGCCCGAGCAGGCCAGCGATCAAAAGTGCCCGGTCACGGGCCTCGTGCTGCACCGCGTTGACGTTATCCAGCGCGTGCTTGTGCTCGGTGATCAATCCGTTGCGCAACGTGTTGAAGCGCTCTCTAAGATCACGATTGTTACTGAGCACGTTGGTCGGGTCGCGGGACAGATCGAATGCCTTGAGAAAACTCAGATAGTCCGACTTGGCCTGTTTGAAGCCGTACTCTCTGGCCTCCCCTCCTACTTCTTGCGCAATACCTTCATCCAGTAATTGCAGGTAACGCTGCCTGGACGCCTCGAACGCCGCAGGGTCGGGCTTCTCCGCAAGCATAAGCACCAACTGGTCGCCGAGGGTCTGGCGCAGTTTGAGTCCCAGATCCAGGGTCAAGAAGTTGCTGCTAATCGTCGCTTCCTGAGTCCTGGCCATTTGCATCACGCTGACCAGCCCGAGCAGCAGCCCGAGCAAGGCCACAGTAATCAACGCGGAAATACTGAGGAACAGACGCGTGCGCAACTTCACCGCCGGTTTCATCGTCGCGCACTCACAGGTTGTACTGCTTGCGCTTGCGATACAGGGTAGAGGCGTCGATGCCCAGGGTTTTCGCCGCTTGATCCAGCGTGCCGGCAGTGGCCAGCACCGCGCCAATGTGGGCTTTTTCCAACTCGTCCAGGCTCAGCGCCGCGCCGACCCTTGGCGCATTGTTCGCGGGTTGTTCGGCCATACCCAAGTGAGTGATTTCAACACGCTCCTGCGGGCAGATGATGCTCGCCCGCTCGACCACGTTGCGCAGTTCACGAATGTTGCCCGGCCAGCGATAGCCCAGCAGCGCCTCACGGGCCTCATCGCTGAACCCCCGTGCGGGGCGTGCATACTCTTTGACGAAGCGTGCAAGGAAACGGTCGGCCAGGGTCAGGATGTCTTCGGCACGCTCGCGCAGTGGCGGCAGATGCAGAGTAATGACGTTGAGGCGATACAACAGGTCTTCACGGAAGCGGCCATCGCGCACCATGTCTTCAAGATTGAGGTTGGTCGCCGCCAAAATCCGCACATCGGCGCGTCGGGTCACCGGATCCCCTACCCGTTCGTATTCTTTGTCCTGAATGAAACGCAGCAACTTGGGTTGCAATGTCAGGGGAAAATCGCCGATCTCGTCGAGAAACAACGTGCCGCCGTCGGCTTGGTTCACGCGACCCAAGGTACTTTCGCTGGCCCCGGTAAAGGCTCCACGGCTGTGACCGAACAGCTCGCTTTCCATCAATTCCGCCGTCAGCGACGGGCAGTTGATGGTCACGCAGGATTTCTTCTCGCGCTTGCTCCAGCCATGGATCGCCCGGGCCAGTTCACCCTTACCGGTGCCGGACTCACCCAGAATAAGAATGTTGGCGTCGGTGCCCGCCACCTGACGGGCGGTCTCCAGTACGACTTTCATCGCCGGGCTGTGGGAGTCGAGACCATCCTTGGGTTTGCGAATCTCGCCCTCGAGCGCTTCCAGACGTGCCGAGAGTTGGCGCACTTCCAGTTGCTTGGCAGTGGCCAGACGCAACTGGTCAGGGCTGCATGGTTTCACCAGATAATCGGCGGCACCGGCCTGAATCGCATCAACGGCGGTATCGACAGCGGAATGCGCGGTAACGATGACCACACGCATCCAAGGTGCCTGAACGCGCATTTGCGCCAGCACGTCGAGGCCATTGTCCTCGCCCAGACGCAAATCAAGGAAACACAGGTCGAACACCTGGCGCTGCAGCAATGCATCGGCCTGAGCGGCGCTGTTGGCGGTGGCCACTGTATAGCCTTCGTCTTCGAGGCAATAACGGAAGGTGCGCAGGATGGCGGACTCATCGTCCACCAGCAGAATGCGGCCTTGATGCTCAGTGGCAGATTCCATTTTTCCTACGCTCCATAGTGATTGGTCTTGAGTTAGTCCCGAAAAAATCGGGCAAGTTGCATGGTTGATTCTGAACGATGCCAGCCATAGGAGGGTAGCTCTCTCATGCCTTTACGGCTAATCCACTGATTTTGTTGAATTTTTAAACAATCACCGATTTGCAGGGCGTTCCCTGCGTCCTTTTCTGACATCCACGACCTGCTCTCAATTCAATAAGAATGAAAACTCCTACGAAATAATCGTGCAATCCGCACGACCACAGATGACCCATCGTGCAGGATGCGTCTCCAATTATTTTCAGACTACATTTAAGTTATTGATTTTATTGTATTTTTTTCATTCAAAAAACTGGCATGCAGGCTGCAATACCTCACTCATCCCGGGCAGATCAGAACTGCCCCAAACGAACAAGCGTGAGGAACCCAGGATGACTCGCCAACGTGCCGCCCAAGTGCGTATCTCGCCACTGCATCTCCAGCAAGGCCTGTTTGGCGTACTTGCGCTGTTGATCACGTTGATCGTGTGCCAGCAATACCTGCGCTGGGAAAACAGCCAGAAGCCTGAGCCGCTGATCTCGATCCAGCACAGCACGCAGAAACACTTCAGCGCCGTCAGCAGCAGCCAGGCCGAGAGCGCCTCGATGCGCATGATGGACGTCGATCAAGCGCAGCCACTCAATGAGTTGCCACGCGAAGAACGTTGGGTTTTCTGACGGATTAAACAGATTCGGGCGCAACGCGCCGGAACACGCAACATCCCTAAATAGAGAAGTAAGGAGAATCACCATGTTGAGTTGGGCAATTACGTTCTTGATCATTGCCATCATCGCCGCCGTATTGGGCTTCGGTGGTATCGCGGGCACCGCCACGGGTATCGCCAAGATCCTCTTTGTCGTGTTCCTGGTGATGTTCATCGCTTCCTTCTTCTTTGGCCGTCGCGGCCGAGGTTAACGATGAGTGCGCTTGCGTTTAAGACACTGGCAGCCGCCCTGCTTCTGGGCGGTAGTGCCATGGCGATGGCGGCCAATGATGGCCAGACAAGGGCCAACGAGTTGTTGAGCTCCGATGCGCAATACAGGGAAACCTGGGAAGGCGTGGTGAAGAAGGAAGAGCGCCTGCCGGAGTGGGTGATGAACCTCTCTGGCACGCCTGACCAACAGATGACTGCCGTGACGGAAGATGGCGACAAGTATCTGGTCGGGCCTCTCTGCGAATCCGCAGACAAATGCCTGAACCACCGCTTGATCGTCGCGTTCAGTTTCGACAAGAAAGACGCTTACGCCATGCTCGTCGATGTGCCCGAAGGACTGCCGGCCGACAAGTCGCCAACGCGACATGCCACCTACCGCTTCCTCGGCAATCCCGACGAGGGCATGCAGGATCTGCTGATGGAAACCCTGAAGAAAGATCCGAACTGGTATTAGGTTTCGAACATAAGGGCAGCACCCCCCGCTGCTCTTTATTGCACCTGCCCGAGGAGGGCCGGCGCATGACCAAGGGGCCGGGACGCTCTGACTGTTACAGGGTCGCAGTGACCTACGGGTACAAGGAGTGCCTGCGAGAGGGCCGGGTCAGGGGAAAAAAGCTGCGCCGCAAGTTCGCCAGCCCTCTGTGGCTTGACGGACTTGCGCTGAGCTTTCAAACCATCAAAACATTGATCCAGAGCGCCCAGCTCATCTTGTCCATCGCTCACACTGCGCGCGAAAACATTACGCGGTGTTTCCGGGCGACCGTATATCGAGAAAGATACCGTTTAAACAGTAGGACTATTGGTCTTGTAACGTAGGCCTTTTCCGAAATTTTACGTCGAAATTCCTCGTTCAAAAAACAACCCACCTTACGCCGAAATGGCCGGTTCACGGCACTTTTGCTGGCTTAAATGGCGTAATCGAACCGATTGGGACGCGAGTTTCAATTAAAAAATCTCATGCCGATTCAGCATAGGGTAGGCGTTTACGGCATTAGACGGCGCAACCTTGCATCGGAATAGTTGCGCCTTTTTTCGCCTGCCGAAGAGCCGTAAATACGCGCTTCGGGGCACCTTATACGGAGGCAGATGCATAGACTTTTCCGCTAAAGAGCGTTCCAGTTCCTGCATGTGCCTGAGTCAAACGCAAGTAAGGGTAAAGATAATGAAGAAGGCAAAAATCAGCCTCGCCTGGCAGATCCTCATCGGTCTGGTTCTGGGTATTGCAATTGGTGCGTTGCTCAACCACTTCAGTGCCGAAAAGGCCTGGTGGATCAGTAACGTCCTGCAACCGGCAGGCGATATCTTTATCCGTCTGATCAAGATGATCGTGATCCCGATCGTCATCTCCTCCCTGATCGTCGGCATCGCCGGCGTGGGCGACGCCAAGAAGCTTGGGCGTATCGGCCTGAAGACAATCGTCTACTTCGAAATCGTCACCACCATCGCCATCGTCGTCGGCCTGCTGCTGGCCAACGTGTTCCATCCGGGCACCGGCATCGACATGAGTACCCTGGGCACGGTCGACATCTCGAAGTACCAGGCGACCGCCGCCGAAGTACAACATGAACATGCGTTCATCGAGACCATCCTCAACCTGATCCCGTCGAATATCTTCGCGGCCATGGCCCGCGGCGAAATGCTGCCGATCATCTTCTTCTCCGTGTTGTTCGGTCTCGGTCTGTCGAGCCTGCAGTCGGACCTGCGTGAACCGCTGGTGAAGATGTTCCAGGGCGTGTCGGAAAGCATGTTCAAAGTCACCCACATGATCATGAACTACGCGCCGATCGGCGTATTCGCACTGATCGCGGTGACCGTCGCCAACTTCGGTTTCGCCTCCCTGCTGCCGCTGGCCAAACTGGTGATCCTGGTTTACGTCGCCATCGCCTTCTTTGCCTTCGTGGTACTGGGCCTGATCGCCAGGCTGTTCGGCTTCTCGGTGCTCAAGCTGATGCGCATCTTCAAGGATGAGCTGGTGCTGGCCTACTCCACCGCCTCCTCGGAAACCGTGCTGCCACGCGTGATCGAGAAAATGGAAGCCTACGGCGCGCCGAAAGCCATCTGCAGCTTCGTGGTGCCGACCGGTTACTCGTTCAACCTCGACGGTTCGACCCTGTACCAGTCCATCGCGGCGATCTTCATTGCCCAGTTGTACGGCATCGATCTGTCGATCAGCCAGCAACTGCTGCTGGTCCTGACCCTGATGGTCACCTCCAAAGGCATCGCCGGCGTACCGGGCGTGTCCTTCGTGGTGCTGCTGGCGACGCTGGGCAGCGTGGGTATTCCGCTGGAAGGCTTGGCGTTTATCGCCGGTGTCGACCGCATCATGGACATGGCCCGTACCGCACTGAACGTGATCGGCAACGCCCTGGCGGTGTTGGTCATCTCGCGCTGGGAAGGCATGTACGACGATGCCAAGGGCGAGCGCTACTGGAACTCCCTGCCGCACTGGCGCAGCAAGGAAAAACTGCCCGCGGGCGAGATCTCCAAGAACTGATTGCTGAACCCTGTGGGGATTGGCTGCTTGTGCCAGTGGGCTTGCTCACACAGGGGATTTGAGTCAGAGCCAAGCATTCATTGCCCCCGCCAGTGATGCACAGACAAACCCCGGACAAAATCCGGGGTTTGTCGTTTCTGGCCACCCCGCTATTATTCGCCGCATCTTCCGAGGGATTTGACTGATGCTTAATGGCCTGTGGCTTGGCTTCTTCGTCGTGGCAGCCGTGTCGGCGCTGGCGCAGTGGCTGATTGGCGGTAATGCCGGGATTTTCGCGGCGATGGTGGAAAGCATTTTTGCCATGGCCAAGCTGTCGGTCGAAGTCATGGTGCTGCTGTTCGGCACCCTCACCCTGTGGCTGGGTTTTCTGCGCATCGCCGAGAAGGCCGGCATTGTTGAATGGCTGGCCAAGGTATTGGGCCCGCTGTTCCTGCGACTGATGCCGGAAGTCCCGCCCGGTCACCCCGCCCTTGGCCTGATCACCCTGAACTTCGCCGCCAATGGCTTGGGCCTGGACAACGCCGCCACGCCCATCGGCCTGAAAGCCATGAAGGCACTGCAGGAACTCAACCCCAGCGCCACCGTCGCCAGCAACGCGCAGATCCTGTTCCTGGTGCTCAACGCCTCCTCCCTGACCCTGCTGCCGGTGACGATCTTCATGTACCGCGCCCAGCAAGGCGCGCCTGACCCGACGCTGGTGTTCCTGCCGATTTTGCTGGCGACCAGTTGCTCGACGATTGTCGGCTTTCTGTCGGTGGCGTTCATGCAGCGTTTGCGGATCTGGGATCCGGTGGTGCTGGCCTATCTGATTCCCGGCGCGTTGATGCTCGGCGCCTTCATGGCATTGCTGGGGACAATGTCGGCCACCGCTTTGGCGGGATTGTCGTCGATCCTCGGCAATCTCACGCTGTTTGGTCTGATCATGCTGTTTCTGGTGATGGGTGCTCTACGTAAGGTGAAGGTCTACGAAGCATTCGTTGAAGGCGCGAAGGAAGGCTTCGATGTAGCGAAGAACCTGCTGCCGTATCTGGTGGCCATGCTCTGCGCCGTCGGCGTGCTCCGTGCGTCCGGAGCGCTGGATTTTGGCCTCGACGGGATCCGTCATCTGGTCGAATGGGCCGGAGGGGACACACGCTTTGTCGATGCGCTGCCCACGGCGATGGTCAAGCCATTCTCCGGCAGCGCGGCGCGGGCGATGCTGATCGAAACCATGCAGACTTCCGGTGTCGACAGCTTCCCGGCGCTGGTGGCGGCGACGCTTCAGGGCAGTACCGAGACGACGTTCTATGTGCTGGCGGTGTATTTCGGCGCGGTGGGGATTCAGCGGGCGCGGCATGCGGTAGGTTGCGCGCTGTTGGCCGAACTGGCCGGGGTACTCGGCGCCATTGGCGTCTGCTACTGGTTCTTCGGTTAGCCACAAATCCCCCTGTGGGTGCGCGAAGAGGGCGTGTCAGGCGACGTATGCATTGCCTGACACACCGCCTTCGCGAGCGAGCCCGCGCCTACAGGGATTATGGATAAGGTTAAAGTCTGGGTGAGGGCGCGAACTGCTGGCCTTGCTCGACCGCCCACGCCACAACCTTCGCGGTCAGGCGATCACTGGCCAGACCAAACCCGGCGACCACCGCCGGCACCTGCACATCACTCAGGGGCTGGCGCTCTTCAAACCGGCGGCTGGCCAGAATGCGCTGGTCATAGCCACGCACCAGCAACGCATCGACCCGCACGACAACGCTGGCCTTATCGCCCTGATATTCAGTCTGAAACGCCTGCAAATTCCCCCCCAGTTCCAGATCCGCCTGGAAGTAGCTGTCATCGGTGCTCAGCAACGTCACCCGGCCATCACGCGTAAAGCCTTCGAGCAGCCGATTGCGCAACAGCACCGGTGCGGGGTCGCTCCAGCGTGACGCCTTGTAGCTGCTGATCATGTTGCCCTGTGGAATCACGGCGATGTTCGGCCGGTTCAGCGCTTCGCTGGCCTGCCATTTGTTGAGCCGCAGCGACCAGTGCTGAGTGGCCGCTGAACCGGCCGGCGCAGGCACCTGCGCGGCTGGCAGACGATAAACGTCCGATGGCTGCGACTGGGGCAGGATCGAGCACGACGCGATCAGCGTGCCGATCAAGGCAAAACCAGCGGCGAAGAGGGCGAGTCGAGTCAGCTTCATGGCGTGAACTCCTTGTTCTTGTCACTGCCCAGCAGGTAACCGCTGGGGTTGGCCTCAAGACGTTGCGAGATGGCGCGCAGCGAGGTCAGCGTCTCTCGCAATTCACGGATGGCCGGCGCCAGACCATTGAGACCCTGCAGGCCGTTGTCGAGGGCATTCTGGTTCTTGCTCAGCAGGCCGTTGATCGTGGCGCTGCTTTGCTCCAGCGACTTCATCGCCTGCTGGGCACTGCCCAGCGCCTGCTTGCCCTGGTCGTTGAGCAAACCGTTGGCGTTGCGCATCAGCAGCGAAGTCTGTTCGAGCATGCTGCCGGCCTGTTTGCCGACCGTCGCCAGTTGCTGCATGGCTTGGCGCAGGTCGCCACGCTGATCGTTGATCGAGCCGGTGGTCTGTTCCAGGTGGGCGAGGGTTTTGCTCACGCGCTCGACGTTTTCGGCGGAGAACATCTGGTTGGCGTTTTGCAGCAGTGCGGTGACGCCGCTCATCAAGTCGTTGCTGTCATTGAGCAACCGCGAGATGGGCGAGGGCGACGCGACAATGATCGGTAATTTGCCGTCATGGCCCCGTAGGCTCGGACTGTTTGGCGTGCCGCCGCTGAGCTGGATGATCGAGGTGCCGGTAATCCCGGTCAGGGCCAGTTTGGCCAGGGTGTCTTCCTTGATCGGAGTGTCACCGCCCAGACGAATCCGCGCCAACACCCGGCGGGGATCCTTGGGGTCAAGACGCAGGCTGACCACGTCACCGACCTTGATCCCGCTGTATTGCACCGCGCTGCCCTTGGACAGGCCGCTGACCGCCTCGTTGAACACGACTTCGTAATCCTTGAACTCGCTATCGATACTGGACTTGGCCAGCCACAGGCCGAACAGCAGGGCGCCCGCCACGACAATCACTGCGAACAGGCCGATCAACACATGATGGGCTCGGGTTTCCATATCAGACCTCGTTGAGCAGTTTGGCGGCGTCCAGCGCCGAGCGGCCGCGCGGGCCGTGGAAATATTCGTGAATCCACGCGTCATCGGTTTCCGATACGACGTCAATCGGACCGGCGACCAGCACCTTTTTCTGCGCCAGCACTGCCACGCGGTCGGTGATGGTGTAGAGCGTGTCGAGGTCGTGGGTGACCAGAAACACACTCAGGCCCAACGCATCGC
Organism: Pseudomonas sp. EA_65y_Pfl2_P74; assembly: GCF_963970575.1. Lineage (NCBI taxonomy): Bacteria > Pseudomonadati > Pseudomonadota > Gammaproteobacteria > Pseudomonadales > Pseudomonadaceae > Pseudomonas > Pseudomonas sp. EA_65y_Pfl2_P74. Next base: position 40,410 of record NZ_CAXAOQ010000019.1, on the reverse strand, counting down.
GCAGGGTCAGGATCAGTTGATCGAACGCCGCCGCACCGATCGGATCGAGACCGGCGGTGGGCTCGTCGAGAAACAGGATGTCCGGATCCAGCGCCAATGCACGGGCCAATGCCGCGCGCTTGATCATGCCGCCGGACAGCGACGCGGGGTATTTGTCCGCCGCCGACAACGGCAGCCCGGCCAGCGCCAGTTTCACCGCCGCCAGATGCTCGGCGTCGTTGCGGCTTAACCCTGCATGCTCGATCAGGGGCAAAGCGACGTTCTCGGTCACCGTCAACGAGGAGAACAGTGCGCCTTTTTGAAACAGCACGCCGAAGCGTCGTTCGATCAGCGAGCGCTCATGTCCGGACAGGCTCGGCAGGTTCTGGCCGAATACGTTCACCCGGCCTTCGCTGGGCCGGCGCAGGCCGATGATACTGCGCAGCAGTACCGATTTGCCGCTGCCAGAGCCGCCGACCATGGCGAGGATTTCGCCTTTGTACAAATCCATGTCGAGGCCTTCGTGCACGCTCTGCTTGCCAAAGCGGTTGCACAGGCCACGGACTTCGATCACCGCCTCCGAGGGCGCGCAGGGTGGACGACTCACCAGCCCATCTCCATGAAGAACAGCGCGGCCACCGCATCGAGGACGATCACCACGAAAATCGATTGCACCACGGCGGACGTGGTGTGGGCGCCGACCGATTCGGCGCTGCCGCTGACCTTGAAGCCTTCGAGACAGCCAATCGCGGCGATCAGGAAGGCGAAGACCGGTGCTTTCACCAACCCCACCAGAAAGTGCTGAACACCGATGTCCGATTGCAGCAGCGAGAGGAACATCGCCGGTGAAATTCCCAGCGACAACGCGCAGACCACGCCACCGCCGACGATCCCACAGAGCATCGCCAGAAACGTCAGCATCGGCAGCGCGATCAGCAGCGCCAGTACCCGTGGGACCACCAGCAGTTCCATCGGGTCAAGGCCAAGTGTGCGGATTGCATCGATCTCTTCGTTGGCCTTCATCGAACCGATTTGCGCGGTGAAGGCGCTGGCGGTGCGCCCGGCCATCAGAATCGCGGTGAGCAAGACGCCGAATTCACGCAGAAATGAAAACGCCACCAGATCGACGGTGAACACACTGGCCCCAAAACTGGCCAGCACCGTCGCGCCAAGAAAAGCCACCACGGCGCCCACCAGAAAGGTCAGCAACGCCACGATCGGCGCAGCGTCGAGGCCGGTCTGTTCGATGTGCGCGACGATTGGCGTAATGCGCCAACGCTTGGGGCGGAACACGCTGCGAGCGATGGTTTCCAGAATCAGACCGATGAAGCCCAGCACTTGCAGGGTGTCCTGCCAGACCGTTTCCACGGCGCGACCGATGCGCGTCAGCAGTTGCACGCTGACGCTGACTTCCGGCTCCTTGATCGGCACGCAGAAATCGGTCAGCGAGCGATACACCGTCTGCAGCAACGCGCGGTCAGCCGGGGAAATCGTACAGTCGGGATGTTCAGCGGATTTGCCCAGGCGCTCGGAACCGAGCAGTTCGACCAGCAAGGATGCGCCAGCGGTATCGAGGGCGCCCAGGTCATTCAGGTCGATGGACGTATGGGCGTCGTATTGGCCGTGGAGCTTTTCGCTCAGTTGCTTGAGGTCAGCGTAATGGGCAAGCGTCCAGTCCCCGCTGACTCGCAGGCGAGCAGGGGTGGTCGATGTGTCGAGTTGGGCACTGCCCGTCGTCGAGCTGCTGGTCATAAACTCCGTGCTTTTCGGCTGATGAGGCTGGCATACGTAATAGCACGAACCCGACTACTTTTCTTTGATCGCTGTGCTGTCGGTGACTTCAAAGCGCAGCACGCCGATCACCTGGCCGTCCTCGGTCAGCACCCGTACCTGCCACTTGCCCGCCGGGTTGCCGGGGAAGTTCTGCTTGTGCGTCCACGCCCGGTAGCCTTCTTTACGCCCGCCATGGATGTCGAGAGCAATGCGGTCGACCTCTTTGCCGTTGAACTGCCAGACGTGATAAATCCGCTCATCGAGCCCGCGTGGCGCGTTGATCGCGGTATAGGCGTAGAGGCCACCGCCACGGATCTGCTCGGCGCTGACTTGCTTGAGGCTCGCGCCGGGGGTGCGATCCTGCAACTGCGTGCTGATCGCCACGTCAGTCATCCACAGCGTTGCCGGCGGCACCCACGAGCGCAGCGCCCAACCCACACCGCCGATACCCACGGTGATGCACAGGATCGCCAGCGCATTGCGCACGGTGCGGATCGGGAAGATCGACGCCAGGCTCGGGAACGACAGCAGCACGGCAATGCCCAGCGCCCATTTGAAGCTCTGCGAGGTGGTCAGGTGCATGATCACCGGCAGTGCGGTCAGGAGGGCCGCGAACAGGGTCAGGGTGTGTAGCGCCAGAAACGCCCAGCGCCGGGGCGCCAGCCATTTGTAGTAGAGCGGATCGATGACGGAGATCAGCGCGGCGATGCTCAGCAGCCCGGTGAAGATCAATTGGCTGCTGTTCCACGTCGTGGTGATGAAGAAGAATGGCAGAACGAAAAACAGGCTTTCCTGGTGAATCATCTGCGTGGCGTAACGCAGCAGCGGCTGGGGGATTTCCCGTTTGAAAATCCGCGTAAAAAGGCCAGTGAGGGTGTTTTCCAGCATCAGCCAGATCCAGCTCAGCAGCATGATGATGGTGATCCAGCTCGCCAGCCCTTGCTGGCGGTCGACCAGAATGAAACTGCCGACCCCGGAGATGAAACCACCCAACGCAATGACCCCGGGATAGCGCTTCATCAGTTCGAGAATGCGCTGGATCAGAAGGGTCAGTTTTGGCATGAGGGCGGTTCGCAACAGTCGTGGGAAAAAACCTCGACAGAGTACCGCTCGCACAGCGGTGTGGCGAGGCTGCCGGTCAGCAAAATCACCACAGTCCCCTGTGGGAGCGGGATTGCTCGCGAAGGCGTCGTATCCGTCACTGCATTTGTTGCATGACCCACCGCGTTCGCGAGCAAGCCCGCTCCCACCGGTTCAGTGTTCGGCGGATTTGCGGCGGTGCAAGCGCCATACGATCAGGATCAGCAGCAACACACCCAGTCCACCCGCCGCCAGCCACAACACCTGATCATCACTGATCAAAGGCTTCTCGATACGCAGATACCCCGGTTGCAGCAACAACTCGCGCATGGCCTTGTTCGCCGTTTCCAGCGTCACGCCTTGCAGTTCGCGGGCGGGATTGGCGAAGCGGCCGTCCTCGTAGTCGCCCAGCGCACTCCAGTAGTAATCGGCCATCGCGCTGTTGCCTTGCACCGCCCAGGCCTGATGGGCGATGGCCGCCTGTTTGATGCGGGCGAAGGTGGCCGGATCGAGACCGTTTTTCAGCAGGTCGGCCTTGATGTCTTCCAGCACCTCAATGGCTTCATCGACGTTATCGCGATCAAGGTCAGCATTGAGGCTCATGAACCCGACGCCCCCAAACACTTCGCGCTCGGCCCACGGCCCATAAGACAAACCATGGTTGAGACGAATCTGTCGGTACAGCGCCCAGTCGAGGTAGTCCTTGAGGATGTTGAACGTCTCGTCGTACTGACCGTCCAGCACCGGCTCCGGCACCAACCAGTGCAACTTGGCGCTGTCGCCGATAAAACCGCGCGTGAGGGTGCGCTCATGGGCGGCGCTGGTGCGGATATCCGGCAACGGCCGGTGCTCACTGGGCTCGACCGCATCAAGCGCGCCCCACGTCCGCTCCAGATAGGCCGGCAGCAGTTTGTCGAGCTCGCCGACGACAATCAGGGTCATGTTGTTCGGCGCGTACCAGGCTTTGCGCACCTTCTCCAGTTGCGCCTGGGTCAGATGTGCGACTTCGGCGCGCTGCGGGCATTTAAGGCCCAGCTCCACCGCCAATTGATTGCTCGCGCTGTGCCCCAGATCCTGGCGGTCGAGAAAGCGGCGCAGGCGCGTGTAGTGGCCGCCGTCCTCACGCTCGACCACACGTTTGGCGGCGTTGATCGCGTTGTCGTCGATGCGGGTCTGTGTCAGCAGCGCCAGCAGCAGGTCGAGTACCTTGCGCTGGTTTTTCGCCGGAGCTTCGATGACGAAGGTGGTATCGGCATTGCTGGTGAAGGCGTTCCAGTCACCGCCCAGGGCCTGCATGCGCTCTTCGAGGCCACCTTCGCCGGTGGCGTCAATGCCACTAAACAGCAAGTGTTCAAGCAGGTGCGGCAGCTCTTTTTCATCGCAGTCAAAATCATCAAGACCGACGCCGACCACCAGCCGGATCGCGACATGCCCGCGCTCGGTGCCGGGTTTGAGCAACAACTGCAAACCGTTGGGCAGCGCATAACCTTCGACCTGAAAACGATCCAGGGCCAAGGAAGGGAGTGAACCGAGCAACAGACAGGCGAACAACAGGCAACGCATAACAGGCTTCCGTACGGCTGATTTGGAGATCCGTGTCGTCAGGCAGATGGCCTTTGCGAGCAAGCTCGCGAAGGCGTCCCTGAGGCTGAACGCTGAGTTACTGACTGACCTTAGCCGCAGACGTTCAAGGCGAATGCGTAATGTCGGCCATTTCATCCGCCGCCAGCGCCCCGATGTCCGCCGTTTCCAGCACTACATAAGCGCTGCTGCAAAACAGCGAATTGAGCCGTTTCATGTCGGCAATCAGCTCCAGGTGCAACGAACTGGTTTCAATACTCTGCACGATCTTGCGTTGCAAACGACTGACGTGGGCATGGGCCAAACGGCGTTCCTGTGCGCGGAAGCGCCGTTTCTCGCGCAGCAACTGGCGAGCGCTTTCCTTGTCGCCGCTGAGAAACACCGACAACCCCAACCGCAAGTTGGCGATCAGTTGCTGTTGAAGCCCGGCCAGGTCCTCCAGCCCTTCCTCGGAAAACGAACGGCGTTGCGAGGTCTTCTGCTGCTGGACCTTGCGCAGCATGCGCTCGATCAAGTCACAGGCCAGTTTGAGGTTGATCGCCAGTTCAATGATCTCCGCCCAGCGCCGACTGTCCTGCTCGCCAAGATCCTCGCGGGGCATTTGCGCCAGGTACAGCTTGATCGCGCTGTACAGCGACTCTACGTCATCGGTCATCCGACGCATGTCCTGGGTGATCGCCGTTTGCTTGCCGCGCAACACATCGAGGGTCGCGTCGAGCATGTTGTCGAGCAGATCGCCCATGCGCAGGGTTTCGCGCACGGCGTTGGCCAAGGCCAGGCTTGGCGTGACCAGCGCGGTCGGGTCAAGGTGACGTGGTTTGGCGGTGCCGTTGACCTCAGGCCGTTCCGGCAGCAGCCAGGCGCACAAACGCGCCATCGGCCCGACACTCGGCAGCAGGATCAGACAGCGTGCGGTGTTGTAGAGCAGGTGGAAGCCGATGACCATTTCCTGCGGGCTGAAATCCAGACTGTCGATCCAATGCACAAGCGGGTCGAGCACCGGGATGATCAGCAGCAGGCCGATCAGTTTGTACAACAGGCTGCCCAGCGCCACTTGCCGGCCAGCGGCGTTCTGCATGCTGGTGCTCATGAACGCCAGCACGCCGCTGCCGATGTTGGCACCGATCACCAGGCCAATCGCCACCGGCAGACTGATCACGGCGGCGCCGGCCAAGGTAGCGGTCAGAAGCACAGCGGCGAGGCTGGAGTAGGAAATCATCGCAAACAGCGCGCCGACCAGGGCGTCGAGGAGGATGTCGCCGGTCAGCGAAGCGAAAATCACCTTCACCCCTTGGGCGTGGGTGATCGGTGCAGCAGCCTCGACGATCAGTTGCAGCGCGAGAATGATCAGCCCCAAACCGATGCTGACCCGGCCCATTTGCCCGAGCCGCGTCTGTTTGCGCGACAGAAAGAAAATCACCCCAAGAAAAATCAGCAATGGCGACAGCCAAGACAAGTCGAACGTCAGCACCCGCGCCATCAGCGCGGTACCGACATCGGCGCCGAGCATGGTCGCCAGCGCCGGCGTCAGCGCCATCAGCCCTTGGCCGACGAAAGAGGTGACGAGCATCGCCGTGGCGTTGCTGCTTTGCACCATCGCCGTGACGACGATGCCCGCAACAAAGGCCAGCCAGCGCTTGGCCATGTTCTGGCCGATGACATGGCGCAGTTGGGTGCCATACACCCGCAGGATGCCGGTTCGGACGATGTGCGTGCCCCAGATCAGCAGGGCGACGGCGGAAAGCAGATTGAGCAGGGTGAGCATGCAGACCCCCTGTAATGGCAGCGCCCCAGAGAGGCAAATTGACGGTACCGCGCGGTTTCTACGTTTTTGATACTTAAGCTGTAGTTGGCTAACGGTCTGGGCGCCAGCATTGCACAGCTAAAACCATGATTGAAACACAAGTGTCATGAACAGCACTTCACCGGCACCTCCCTGCTGGAGTGAGTGTTAGCCAACGTACAAAACAACTGTGGGAGCGGGTTTGCTCGCGAAGGCGGCGTATCAGTCGACAATAATGTTGGCTGATCGACTGCATTCGCGAGCAAGCCCGCTCCCACAAGGGGTGTTGCGTGTTGCTGGACTAGCGGGTTACTGCCCCGGAATGTCCTTGCGCAGTTTCACCGGATCTTGCTGCTTCTTTTTGGCCATCGCGCCGCGCAGTTTGATGTTGATCGCTTCCACCGCCAGCGAGAACGCCATGGCGAAGTAGACGTAACCTTTGGGTACGTGCACGTCGAACGATTCAGCGATCAGTACCGTACCGACCACCAACAGGAACGACAGCGCGAGCATCTTCAGCGACGGATGTTTGTCGATGAATTCGCTGATCTTGCCCGACGCCGCCATCATCACCAGCACCGCGACGATGATCGCCGCCACCATCACTGGCACATGGGACACCATGCCGACCGCGGTGATCACCGAGTCCAGCGAGAAGACGATGTCGATGATCGCGATCTGAATAATGGTGTAGAGAAAGTTACCGCCCTTGCCCGAAGGCTCGTCGCCGCTTTCGTCTTCACCTTCCAGCGCGTGGTACATCTCCTGCGAGCTTTTCCACAGCAGGAACAGCCCGCCGAAGAACAGGATCAGGTCACGCCCGGAGATGCCCTGGCCGAACACTTCGAACAGGTCGGCGGTGAGGCGCATGACCCAAGTGATCGACAGCAGCAACAGGATTCGCGTGATCATGGCCAGGCCAAGACCGAAGATCCGGGTGCGCGGCTGCATGTGTTTGGGCATGCGGCTGACCAGGATCGAAATCATGATGATGTTATCGATACCCAGGACAATTTCCAGGGCGGTCAGGGTAAAGAAGGCAACCCAGATTTCGGGGTTGGTCAGCCAATCCATGTGTATTCCTTTGAGCGTGTGTTAAACCGAAAAAGGTCCTGGCTTCAAACCACGAAGCCAGGACCGCAAACGGTGAGTCTTGGGCTTATAGAGTGCTGAACACCGGGAAAGTCCCGAGCAGCAGTGCAGCAATCAGAATGCAGATACAAACCAGGATCGCCCATTTGAGGGTGAACCGCTGGTGGTCGCCAAAATCAATCCCGGCCAGGGCCACCAACAGATAGGTCGATGGCACCAGCGGGCTGAGCAAGTGAACGGGCTGACCGACGATCGAGGCCCGGGCCATTTCCACGGCGGTGATGCCGTAGTGACTGGCGGCTTCGGCCATCACCGGCAACACGCCATAGTAGAACGCGTCGTTGGACATGAAGAACGTGAACGGCATGCTCACCAGTGCCGTGATCACGGCCAGGTAAGGACCGAGGAAATCCGGGATCACCGCCAGCAGGCTCTTGGACATCGCATCGACCATGCCGGTGCCCGACAGGATACCGGTGAAGATACCCGCCGCAAAGATCAGCCCGACCACTGCCAGCACACTGCCGGCGTGAGCCGCGACGCGGTCCTTCTGCATTTGCAGGCAAGGATAGTTGACGATCATGGCAATACTGAACGCCACCATGAACAACACCGGCAGCGGCAACAGGCCAGCGATCAGGGTGCACATCAGGCCGAAGGTCAGGGCGCCGTTGAACCAGATCAGCTTCGGACGACGGGCGTCCGGGAACTGCGAAACGCTGATTTCGCTGTGATCGATCTCATCGTCGATCAGGTGCAACTCACCCAGACGCGCTCGCTCACGTTTGCCGTAGAAATAGGCAATGAGCAGAATCGCCACCACACCGGCCGCCATGGCCGGAATCATCGGCACGAAGATGTCCGAAGGGTCGACGTGCAACGCACTGGCAGCACGGGCGGTCGGGCCGCCCCATGGCGTCATGTTCATCACGCCACCGGCCAGGATGATCAGGCCGGCCATGATTCGCGGGCTCATGCCGATGCGGCTGTACAGCGGCAGCATGGCGGCCACGCAGATCATGTAAGTGGTCGCGCCGTCACCGTCGAGGGAAACGACGAGCGCCAGTACGGCGGTGCCGACCGAAACTTTCAGCGGGTCACCCTTGACCAGTTTGAGGATCTTGCGCACGGCCGGGTCGAACAGACCGGAGTCGATCATCAGGGCGAAATAGAGAATGGCGAACATCAGCATCACGCCGGTCGGCGCAAGCTTGGTGATGCCTTCGAGCATCATCGGACCGATCTTCGGCGCAAAACCACCGAACAGGGCAAACAGGATCGGGATGATGATCAGCGCAATCAGCGCGGACAGGCGCTTGGTCATGATCAGGAACATGAACGTGATGACCATGGCAAAGCCAAGGAAAGTCAGCATGGGAATACTCCGGGCGTAGCGCGGCTAATGGAATGAGCGGATCGGGCGGGATCAGCGCAGAGCGGGCAGCACGAGACGTACGGACGGAGTGACAGCGCGGAGGCGGGCTACAGAGGACATCAGAATCACCATTGTTGTTGTTAATTGGGCCGTTCGTGCGGGTATCACACGGATTGGCCAACCGGTCTGTTGCCGGCAGTGGGGGCGATCCTAATGGGGGAAGCTTTCAGCCAGCTTTCGTGGGTGAAAGCTTTGAGTGAACGGTCAACCGGCCCGCCGAATGCGGCGGGCGTCATCAAAAAACAGCCAGATTCAGCGGCCTCATGGCGCCCATCCAGATCGCATGCTCGGTGTGATCAAGCAAATCATCGCCCGTGTCCGGGTGCAAAAACACCACCAAGCCTTTGCGATTGAGCGCCAGCCAGGGCAGTACTTCACCGATCAGCTCCGGGCCGAAGGCCAACTGGCAACTCCAGTCGGGGTGCGGGCCGACCGGGCGTTCGTGGACGCGGCCCATTTTCAATGGAAACAACGTAGCGACTTGCTCGCATAACGCGCGTGCCTGGTCGATGGAGGCGGCGTCGAAATAGACGTGGGCGTGGTAGCCCTTGATCGGTTGCATCTGAAGCCCTCGCAAATCGGTTCGAACCCTCGGCGTTGCCCGTATGTCACACGCCATAGAAGGGACAAGAAAAGGGATCAGCCATGAAAAATGCCGAAACCCCAGCGGTTAAAGTGGTGCTCTATGGTGCCATGGCCAGCCTGGGCGGTGCGTTGATGGCTGAGTTGCTGCGTCGTCAGCATGAAGTCATCGCCATTCTCGACGATTTGACGGCGCTCGCGCCGCGTCCGGGGTTGCGTACAAAAAGTGGCGATCTGTTCGATGCCGAGCGGGTCAATCAAAGCGTTGCGGGAAGCTCGGCGGTGATTTGCCTGCTGGATGCGCCGGGCCTGCCGTTGAGCAGCGATCACGTCGAAAGGTCCATCGTGCTTGGGCCGGTGGAACAGGTGCTCGCGGTCGACGCGCTGGTCGATGGCCTGCAATTGGCCAATGTTTCGCGGCTGTTTCTGGTGGGCGATTTCGCCGTGCTCGACGAACCGGACCTCGACGATCGCCTGCAACGCCACGCCGCCGAAGAAATCCGTGAGGCCCTGCAAAGCAGTCCGTTGCAATGGACATTGGTCAATGCGCCCCATGGCGTCGCGGGGCTGACCGTTGAGCATTTCAGCCAGGTTGGCGGCCATCTGGAGCCGGGGCTAACCGAACCGCTGGAGCGTTTGAACCGGGTCGCGGTGGGGATTGCCGATGAGCTGCGCTTGAATCTGCATGTCGGGCAGCATGTGAATTTTGTGGCGACCAGCCAATAGGTTCTAGATGGCAATGGACGGCAGTGCGAGTCCATTGAGCGATTCTGCACTGCTGGCCTGTTCCTCCATCAACCAGTCAACAAACAGTTGAATCAGCGCCCCCCGCCGTTTGCGTTGCGGCAGAACGACGTAATAGCCCAGCCGTGACAGCGTCGTTTCGGCAATCGGGCGACAGAGCAAACCCTGAGTCAGCAAGTTATCCACAAGATGCCGCCAGCCAATCGCCACGCCTTGCCCGCCAATCGCCGCTTGAATCAACAGCGTGTAATTGTCGAAACGCAGCTGCCCCGGTGCCGGCGGCGTGGTGATGCCCAATTGGCGAAACAAACCACTCCAGTCAAACCAGTTGCTGCTGTTTTCACCGCGCAAGTGCAGCAGGGGCAATTCCAGCAACGCCTGAGCAGGCAAGGGCGCCGGGCGATCCTTGAGCAATAGTGGACTGCACACCGGGAACACTTCTTCGCTGAACAGCCAATGGCTCTCGCCCTGTTTAAAGCGGCCGTCGCCAAACAGGATCGCCACGTCGATGTCGGTGCGCAGCATGTTGTGGTTACGTTCGCTGGTGACCAGGCTGACATCGACGTGGGGATTGGCTTCGTGGAAGCGGTGCAGACGCGGCATCAGCCAATAGGCGGCGAAGGCGAAATCGGTGGCGACCTGCAGCACCTCGTGTTGCTGCTGTGTGCTGATCGCGCTCAATCCTGCGTCGATATTCTGCAAACCAAGGCTAACTTGCTCGAACAGGATCATGCCGACCTCAGTCAGTTCGATGCCCCGGTAGATGCGATCAAACAGGCGCGTACCGAGCTGCTCCTCCAGTCGTTTGATCTGTTGGCTGATGGCCGGTTGCGTGGTGCCCAACTCAACCGCTGCCGCAGTAAAGCTGCGATGGCGCGCGGCGGCATCGAAGGCACGCAACAGGTCGAGAGACAGATCGCCTAACGCTTCATACATAAGCAGAGCTTATCCCAGTCATTGCCCGGCATGGGCTTTACCCGATAGAGCATGGACTCCAAGCTTGATCGCAGCAATGTCGCATAAATATTCACTATGGAATGCCGCGATCACATGAAGCGCAAGAATATTCTTTTCATCATGGCCGATCAGATGGCCGCGCCAATGTTGCCGTTCTACGGCCCTTCGCCAATCAAACTGCCGAATCTTTCGCGCCTCGCCGCCCAAGGCGTGGTGTTCGACGCCGCTTACTGCAACAGCCCATTGTGCGCGCCGTCGCGTTTCACTCTGGTCAGCGGTCAATTGCCGAGCAAAATCGGTGCTTACGATAACGCCGCCGATTTCCCCGCCGACATTCCGACCTACGCCCACTACCTTCGCCGTCTCGGCTACCGCACCGCGCTGTCGGGCAAGATGCATTTCTGTGGCCCCGATCAGTTGCACGGCTACGAAGAACGCCTGACCAGTGATATTTATCCGGCCGATTACGGTTGGTCGGTGAACTGGGATGAGCCTGACGTGCGGCCGACCTGGTATCACAACATGTCTTCGGTGCTGCAAGCCGGGCCCTGCGTGCGCACCAACCAACTCGATTTTGACGAAGAAGTGGTGTTCAAGGCCCAGCAATATCTTTTCGATCACATTCGCGAGGACGGCGATCAGCCGTTTTGCCTGACGGTGTCGATGACTCACCCACACGATCCGTACACGATTCCCAAGGCCTTCTGGGATTTGTACGACGATGGCGATATCCCGCTTCCGACAACGCCGGATCAACATTCACTCGACCCGCACTCGCAGCGCCTGCTCAAGGTTTACGACCTGTGGGACAAGCCGCTGCCTGTGGATAAGATTCGCGATGCTCGGCGTGCCTACTTCGGCGCTTGCAGTTATATCGACGCCAACGTCGGCAAACTCCTGCAAACCCTTGAAGACACAGGGCTGATGGACGAAACGATCATCGTCTTCTCCGGCGACCACGGCGACATGCTGGGCGAGAAAGGCCTCTGGTACAAAATGCACTGGTACGAAATGGCCGCCCGCGTGCCCCTGTTGATCAGTGCGCCTGGCCAGTTCGAGGCCGGGCGCATCAGCGCTGCCGTATCGACCGCAGACCTGTTGCCAACCTTCGTCGAACTGGCCGGCGGCACCCTGGAGCCGGGCCTGCCGCTGGATGGCCGCTCGCTGGTGCCACACCTGCAAGGGCAGGGCGGCCATGACGAGGTATTTGGCGAATACATGGCCGAAGGCACCATCAGTCCGCTGATGATGATCCGCCGTGGCGCCTGGAAATTTATCTACAGTGAAAGCGACCCTTGCCTACTCTTCGACGTAGGCAACGATCCGCGCGAGTTGGAAGAACTCAGCCAATCGCCACAGCATCGTCAGCTATTCGACGATTTTCTCGCCGAGGCACGGGCCAAGTGGGACATCCCCGCCATTCACCGGGCTGTCCTCGCGAGCCAGCGTCGCCGCCGTTTTGTCGCCGATGCATTGACCGTCGGCAAACTGAAGAGCTGGGATCACCAGCCGCTGGTGGATGCCAGTCAGCAGTACATGCGCAACCATATCGACCTCGATGATCTGGAACGCAAAGCACGTTATCCACAACCCTGCCAAAACCAATAACGTTAAGGGGAAGTCCATGCGCAAGTTATCCACAGTACTGACGGTCAGCCTGCTGGCTCTGGGCAGCGCCTCGGCATTTGCCGAGCAAAATTGCGAGACGGTGAAAATGGCCGATCCTGGCTGGAGCGACATCGCCGCGACCAACGCCATCACCGGTTTTCTGCTGGACGGCATGGGCTACAAGGCCAAGGTCGACACCCTCGCGGTACCGATTACTTTCGGCGGCCTGAAGGATGGCCAGGTGGATGTGTTCATGGGCAACTGGATGCCGGCGCAGCAGGGCTTCTACGACAAGTTCATCGCCACCGGTGACGTGACACAACTGGCGAAGAACCTCGACGGCACCGAATTCACCCTCGCCGTGCCGGATTACGTCTGGGACGCGGGTGTGCATAACTTCGCGGATCTGAATACATTCGCCGACAAGTTCGGCAAGAAAATCTACGGCATCGGTTCGGGCGCACCCGCGAACATCTCGCTGCAGGAAATCATCAAGAAAAATGACTTCGACCTGGGCCAGTGGAAGCTCATCGAGTCCAGCGAACAGGCAATGCTCGCCGAAGTGTCGCGGGCGGTGAAGAAACAGAAGTTCGTCACCTTCCTCGGCTGGACCCCGCACCCGATGAACGTGCAGTTGAAAATGCATTACCTCAAGGGTGGCGAAAAGTACTTTGGCGACACCGGCAGCGTGTTTACGTTGACGCGCAAGGGCTACGCCGAGGCGTGTCCGAATGTGGGTAAATTGCTGACCAATCTTTCGTTCACTCAGGAGATGGAGAACAGCATCATGGCTGAGGTGACCAACAAGAAGGTCAGCAATGCTGAGGCGGTGAAGGCCTGGATCAAGGCGAATCCGGCGGTGCTGGACAAGTGGCTGGACGGCGTGAAGACGCTGGATGGGAAGGCTGCCTTGCCGGCGGTAAAAGCCAGGCTCTGATTCACTAGAGGCAGTCGTCTCACCCCGTGGGAGCGGGCTTGCTCGCGATTGCGGTGTCTTTGTCGAATGACCCACCGCATTCACCAGAGGGCACGCTCCCGCACGTTTTACCCTGTTACTCTTGCGCAAACCCCAAACCGCGAGGACCCATGGCCTTCCCCACTCGCCGCTCACTTTTGCCCTTCCTCACCTGGCTGCCCCGGCAAACCCGCGCCAGCGTCGGACGGGACCTGATCGTCGGCCTCAGCGGTGCAATTCTCGCTTTACCCCAGTCGATTGCCTACGCGCTGATCGCCGGACTCCCACCCGAATACGGTCTCTACGCGGCGATCATCCCGGTGTTGATCGCCTGCATGTGGGGTTCGTCGTGGCATCTGATCTGCGGGCCAACGGCGGCGATTTCGATTGTGCTGTTTGCCAGCGTCAGTCCATTGGCCGTGCCAGCGTCACAGGACTACATCACCCTGATTCTGCTGCTGACCTTTCTGGCCGGGGTTTTCCAATGGCTGATCGGTTTGCTGCGCTTTGGCGCACTGGTGAACTTCGTCTCGCATTCGGTAGTACTCGGTTTCACCCTGGGGGCGGCGGTGGTGATTGCCATCGGCCAGTTGCCCAATCTGTTGGGGCTGGATCTGCCGGCCAAAGCCACGGCGCTGGCCAGTTTGATGGATCTGCTGCAACACCTCAGGGCTGTGGATAATCCTTCGCTGGTGCTTGGCGTGGCCACGGTCGCGGTCGGCGTGGTGTTGAAACAATTGCTGCCACGCTGGCCGACGCTGTTGATCACGCTGGTACTGGCCAGCTTGCTGGTTTGGCTGTGGCCGGCAATGTTCGGGCATGTGCACCGGGTCAGCGCTTTTATCGGGCGTCTGCCGCCGTTCAGTGGCTTGCCGCTGGATCTGGACCTGATCCTGCGCCTGCTGCCGAGCGCTGTCGCGGTGGGCATGCTCGGGCTGGTCACCAGCCTGTCGATTGCCCGCTCGATTGCCGCGCGCTCGCAACAACTGCTCGACGCCAATCAAGAGGTTCGGGCGCAGGGTTTATCCAATATCGTCGGGGCGTTCTTTTCCGGCTCGCTGTCGGCCGGGTCGTTTACCCGCTCGGGCCTCAGTTACGAGGCGGGCGCCTGCTCGCCGCTGGCCGGAGTGTTTTCGGCGATCTGGGTGGCGCTGTTTGCGATTTTCGGGGCAGGGCTGATCGCGCAGATTCCCATTCCAGCCATGGCCGGCAGCATTTTGTTGATCGCCTGGGGACTGGTGGATCATCGCGGCATTCGGTCATTGCTGCGGGTCAGCCGCGCCGAGTTCGTGGTCATGGCCCTGACCTGTCTCGCCACGTTGTTGCTGGAATTGCAGACGGCGATTTACGCCGGGGTGCTGGCGTCGCTGTTCTTCTATCTCAAGCGCACTTCACAACCACGGGTGCAGCATTTTCGCGATGGTGAGGACGATGTGCTGCGGGTTGGCGGCTCCATTTTTTTCGGCGCCAGCCATTACCTGCAAGTGCGATTGCAACGCATGCACGGCACGCGGGTGGTGATTGAGGCGCAGCAGATCAACTTCATCGATTATTCAGGGGTGGAGATGCTGCATCAGGAGGCGCGGCGTTTATTGCGGCACAATCGCAGCCTGACGTTGCGCGGTGCGCGGCCGCAGGTGGTGGAGGAGTTGCGCAAGCTCGAAGGGCCGCAGCAGTGTCCGATCCGGTTTGAGGATTGATCCAGGATCGGCGGTGCGGCCATTCGCGAGCAAGCCCGCTCTCACATTTGAAATGCACTCCAACGTGGGAGCGGGCTTGCTCGCGAAGCTTTTAAAGGCCGAGTTGACGACGCAACTCTTGGAGTACTGGCGCCGTGTCGGGCCGCACTGCGCGCCACAAAAAGAACGCCTCGCCAGCTTGCTCGGCCAGCATGCCCAAACCATCCATCGACACCGCCGCGCCGTGTTCACTGGCCCAGCGGCAGAACGCGGTCGGCTCCTTGCCGTACATCATGTCGTAGCACAGGGTCTTGCCCGACTCGATCAGGCTCGGCGCAATAGGCGGCACGTCACCGGTGAGGCTGGCGGAGGTGGCGTTGATGATCACGTCCACCGGCTCCTGCAACCAGTCGAAACCGCTGGCCGATACCGGCCCCAGATCACAGAACAATTCGGCCAGCCATTCGGCCTTCTCCACCGTGCGGTTGGCGATGATCACCGACGCCGGTTTTTCCGCCAGCAACGGCTCCAGCGCCCCACGCACAGCGCCACCGGCGCCTAGCAGCAGGATGCGTTTACCGGTCAGGCTGAATCCGGCGTTCACCGTCAGATCCCGCACCAGCCCGGCACCGTCGGTGTTGTCGCCCAACAGCGAGCCGTCAGCCAGTTTGCTCAAGGTGTTCACCGCGCCAGCACGCTGTGCACGAGCGGTCAGGCTGTTGGCCAGGCGATAGGCGTCTTCCTTGAACGGCACGGTGACGTTGGCGCCACGACCTTCCTGGAAGAACGCCGTGGCACAGCCTGAAAAGTCGTCGAGTGGCGCCAGCAGGGTGCTGTAATCGAGGCTTTGCCCGGTCTGCTCGGCGAACAGCTTGTGAATCATCGGCGATTTGCTGTGGCCGATCGGGTTACCGAAAACGACGTAACGATCCATCAGATGTCCTCAGGCTTGAGCCAGCCAGTCGCGATCTTGCAGGAAGTACTCGGTCAGGCGCGCTTCTTCGCTGCCGGGCTCGGCTTTCCAATCGTAGCCCCAGCGCACTTGTGGCGGCAGCGACATGAGGATCGACTCGGTACGCCCGCCCGATTGCAGGCCGAACAGCGTGCCACGGTCGTAAACCAGGTTGAATTCAACGTAGCGGCCACGGCGGAATTCCTGGAACTCACGCTGTTTTGCAGTGAACGCATCGTTCTTGCGTCGCTGCACGATGGGCAGGTACGCATCGATGTAGGCATCACCGATAGCGCGCATGAAGGCGAAACTGGTGTCGAAGTCCCACTCGTTCAGGTCATCGAAGAACAGGCCGCCGATGCCGCGCGGTTCGTGGCGATGCTTGATGTGAAAGTAGGTGTCGCACCAAGCCTTGTAACGCGGATAGACGTCCGCCCCGAACGGCGCGCAGGCCTGCTCGGCGACGCGGTGCCAATGGATGCAGTCTTCTTCGTTGCCGTAATACGGGGTCAGGTCAAAGCCGCCGCCGAACCACCAGACCGGTTCCTCGCCTTCCTTCTCGGCGATGAAAAAGCGCACGTTGGCGTGCGACGTCGGCACATGCGGGTTGTGCGGATGAATCACCAGCGATACGCCGAGGGCTTCAAAGCCGCGTCCCGCCAGTTCCGGCCGATGGGCGCTGGCCGACGGCGGCAGACCGCTGCCAAAGACATGGGAAAAGTTGACGCCGCCCTTTTCGATCAGCGTGCCGTTTTCGATCACGCGGGTGCGACCGCCACCGCCAGCAGGTCGGGCCCAGGCGTCTTCGACGAAGCGCGTGCCGCCGTCCTCGATTTCCAGCGCGGCGCAGATACGGTCTTGCAGGTCGAGCAGATAGGCCTTTACGGCGTCGGTGCGGGTCGTCATGGCTTCACCTTGAATCGGGCATCACTACGCGGCGCCCCGCAGGCGGGGGGCGACGCAAATGGGCGCGTAGCATACCACCGCAAACCGGCGCACCGCAGTTGACGAAGATCAAGCATGGGAGTTGGATAGGGACCTCACAAAAGCCCCAAGGAGAGCAGGCAGATGGCAAAGCGTATCCAGTTCCGCGCCCACGGCGGTCCCGAAGTCCTCGACTATATTGACTACCAGCCTGCGGAGCCTGGCCCGCAGCAGGTTCGCGTAAGCAACAAGGCCATCGGCCTGAACTTCATCGACACCTACTTCCGCAGCGGTCTTTACGCACCGCCGGCCTTGCCGTCCGGTCTGGGTGCCGAAGGTGCGGGCATCGTCGATGCGGTGGGCAGCGAGGTCACCCGGTTCAAGGTCGGTGACCGCGTGGCGTATGGCAGCGGCCCGTTGGGTGCCTACAGCGAACTGCACGTTCTGCCCGAAGCCAATCTGGTGCACCTGCCAGACGCCATCAGTTTCGAAACCGCTGCCGGGGTCATGCTCAAGGGCCTGACCGTGCAGTACCTCCTGCGCCAGACTTGTGAGCTCAAGGGTGGAGAAACCATTCTGTTCCACGCCGCTGCTGGCGGTGTCGGTTCGCTGGCATGCCAATGGGCGAAGGCGTTGGACGTCAAGCTGATCGGCACCGTCAGCTCCAAAGAAAAAGCTGAGCTGGCCAAAGCCAACGGCGCTTGGGCGACCATCGACTACAGCCACGAAAACGTCGCGCAGCGCGTGCTGGAGCTGACCGACGGCAAGAAAGTCCCGGTGGTGTATGACGGCGTAGGCAAGGACACCTGGCTGACCTCGCTCGACAGCGTGTCGCCGCGAGGGCTGGTGGTCAGCTTCGGCAACGCGTCCGGTGCTGTCGACGGTGTCAATCTGGGGATTCTTGCAGCGAAAGGTTCGTTGTACGTGACCCGGCCGACCCTGGCGACCTACGCCAACAATGCCGAGAACCTGCAACGCATGGCCGATGAGCTGTTCGAGATGATCATCAGCGGCAAGCTCAACGTGGCTATCAGTCAACGCTATCCACTGGCTGATGCAGCGAAGGCGCAGACCGAGTTGTCGGCACGGCGCACCACCGGCTCCACGATCCTGCTGCCCTGACAGCACGCGCTCCCGATGAATCGTCATCGCTTCCTCGTGGCGTCGTCCAACTCAACAAAAAATGGCGTCTTGCCGGCGGCGTTTGTTTGGAAGCCGCTGCGGGCAAGAGCCAGCACCTGCAAGCCCTGTACGCCGGGCAGCCTGAGCAATGCACTCACCTGCACTTCATTGTGCAGCGCCTGTTCGATAGCCGCTTGTGCGCCGTCGTATAGTTTGTCCTCAGCGATGACCACGCACAGGCTCGCACCGCTAGCTCGCCGATGGATCTGTACCTGGACATCGGTGGGGCCCAGTTTGGCCAGCGCTTGCCCAAGTAGGTCCAATACCTGTCGTTGAGTGATGATCGCGCCGCCTAGCTTGATCGTTGTCTCAACCCGTCCCTGGAGTTCCAGCACGGGAAAGCTGCTGCCGCAGGCGCAACTCGATACGTTGCGCAGGATTCGCCCGCGATCACCCATTCGATAACGCAACAGCGGCACATGATCGGGCAGCAGCGGCGTCAGCAGAAACTCACCGCTGTTACCATCAGCCACCGCTTGTAAAGTCAGGGGATCAACCACTTCGATCAGCATCGCGTCGGCGTGCAAATGATAAAAGCCGTGCTCAAGATGAGCGCACTGAAAGCCGATGGGGCCGGTTTCCGTCGAGCTGTAGCCCAGCGACCGGATCTTCAGCGCCGGCCAGTCCCGGGCCAGTTGCTCGCGCAGCGGTTGACTGCAGGGTTCCCCGATATAGTAGAGCCATCTCAGACTGGCCAACTGTGCCGCATCAATATCGTTGTGGTTGAACAGCGCCGCTGCCAGGGAAGGGGTACAAATCAGCGCGTCGGCCGCTTGTGACTCGATCAGCTCGGCAATCCGCTGGACGCCCATCAGTGATCCGGCTGGCAACAGGCGCGCACCGATATGCTGGACAAGGGCCGCCGCATATTGAAAGGCACCCTGCATTTCGCCGGCGGTCAGACCGTTGATGACCACGCCTGGACGTTCATCTTCCCCCCCAAACATCCGCGCTCCAAGCGGCACGATACCGGCGTTGAACGCCCAGGAATGCGTGATGTGTTTACGGTTGCCGGTGCTGCCTCCTGACGTCAGGGTCAGCCCGCCGCCCGGCGTACGGTGAGAAGCCTCGCCAAGTACGGAGAACAGCACACCGCCAGATTCATCCTCCACCGCTTGAATCGGCAGAAGATGCAGGTCCTCCAGGGTCTGTACTTGCAGGATCTGCGGACACAACGCACAGAACCACGGCAGAGAGCGCGCGTAAGCCAGTTTGCGTGCAAAGGCTTGGTCAGTAACTATCCGATCATCGCTCATCGTCACGCCCTCCCTGACGAATGCCTAACTCATCGAACCCGCTCCTGACCGCATCGGCCAGACATTCCAACTGCCCCTCACTGTGATTCGCGCTGATGGCCAGACGTAAAATCGCCTCGCCCTTGGCCACCACCGGAAATAACGCGGTTGTGACAGCGATGCCCTGCCGACGCAGGTGCAATGCCAGACTGATTGCATCGCGCTCGGCCCCCACACGGACGAAACGAATGGGTGATGCGATTTCATGGTTGCCCAGCACCGAACCGAGCAGAGTGTCGATCCGGGCAACATTTCTCCACAGGGCAGCCTGTAACTGACCGAGTTCCGGCGAAAGGTGAATTTTCCCGGAGGCAACCGCCGCGCCGACACCGCCCATCGACAGTGGCCCACCGAAGGTATAGGTCGACGCATGGCGCCGAATCATCTCGGCATCGCCGGCCGTGAGCAGGGTAATCGCCCCGCCGGTCGCACCAAATGCCTTGGACAGCGATGACAGAAGGATCAAACGATCGCGCAGTCGCTTATCGGCAGCGACCAATGCATAACCACCACCTGCCACCCCATGGATCGAGGTGCCATGGGCATCATCGGCATAAAGGTAGCCTTCAAAACGCTCGGCCAACTGCAACAGTCGTTTGATCGGATAAAGGCCGCGCATCGAGCCAATACTGTCGGTCAGGATGATCGGTGTATTGCCAGCCGCCACCGCCGTTGAACATGCCTGCTCGACCTGCTCCACATCGCTGCAATCACAACGCCGTACAGGGCCGAACTGCCACAGAATCCCTTGTAGCACTTGCATCGAGGCATGGGCCGCCCGGTCGACTATCCAGCAGGGACCACGACGCAACGGATAAGACGGCAACTCGCCGGAACCGAGCAATGGCAGGCAGCCCAAATGCGCGCTGCCCACCGAGTTGAAGGTGACCGTATGGCCCTGAAATATCTGGTCCAACTGCTTATCCAATTGACGCATCGGCGGCAGCAGCGCCCGGGTTCTTGCGGCCGCAAACTGCACACCGAAAGATTCGACGGCGTCCACCGCGCCTTGAATAAGGCGGGGGTCGCACTCAAGCCCCAGGTAGGAGCATGAAAGGAACTCGGTGAGTCGTTCGCCGCTGCTCAATTCGATGTCCTTGCCCTCGCGCCTCATCAGTTTCAGGCCGTTGAGCCCTGCCTGGAACAACTGCTGCTGGTCGTCACGCGCCTGGCGGACACGGTTTTTGACCCAATTGACGGTCGGTTGTTGAGTATTCATCGGGATACCTGCGAAAGGGTCCGGCGATAGACCTGTACACGCCAGAGCTGGGTTTTTTCTTGTGCGATCGCTTTCTGGAACTCGGCAGTGACATCGCTGAAACCTGAACAATCGGGTTGAACCACATGCAAATGGCCACGCATGACCGTCAAAGCCTCATCGGCCAGAGACGGGCGCAATCGCTGCAAAACACGGGTGCCAGCGGCTTCGGGCAAGAACGAGGGCACGTCGGAGAGCGAGACGAAATCAACATCCGCGTGCATGGCAACACAGTCGAGCATGTCGGCCTGTACTACGTGCAACTCGCACTGCTGAAGTGCCTCACGGGCACGCTTGAAAATCTTCGGATCGCACTCAAGCGGAAAACCTTGCCGATAGCGCAGTTCACCGAAAAACAGCATTTGCAGGAAAAAGCTCTCGCGCACGACCTGAGTGGTGAACATCGCGTGGAAAATCTTCAGATACGCCGCACGGGAACTGATGCCCAGGTTGTTGGGTGGAAACGAGCCTTTGTAGAGAAGGGAATTGAGCACGGCTGCATTGCCCAGCAGGGCGATCACAGCCTTCCAGCGCTTGAGTGGAAAGCGGGTTAGGTAATATTGCGTTTGCTCGCCAAGATCGTTGTGTTCAAAGATGCCTCGACCCGCTTTGCCGGTAAAAAGTCGATTGACCATCGCCAACCGCTGCAGGGCCTGCTCGAAGGCGCCCATGTAGATCGGCGCTTGCCATTGACGGGACTGGAACAACTCTGACAGCCAGCGGCGATCGGTCCGGGGCAAATCCAGATGCTGAAACAGGGACTGGCGTTGTTTGGCCAAAACGTCTGTCCGGTAACCCATGAATGCCATGAACGACTCATGATCGGTCTGTTGCAGCAGGGCAAACCGCAACCGCGTGAACGCCAGTTGGGGCGCACTGATATCGGTACAGGTCATCCGCACCGGCCTGCGGGCCAGCAGCGGTAGAAGACGTCCGCCACTCCCGGCGACACCCACCACATGCCTGGCACGTTGGGGCAGGATCGCGTATTCAAGCGCGGTGTCTTCATCCCCCAGTGCATAGTTCAGACGATCGAAATAGTCAGCCATGCGGGTTTCCCTCCGCCAGCCCTGAAAATCGAAGTGCGGACTTCATGATTTATCCAACGCGTGAAGGAAGTCATAACGCGGCGCGCGGCCGTTTTGCCAGGCTTCATACTGGTCATAGACGGCTTCAAGCATGTTGCCGGTCAAGCGCAAACTGGTCTCCATGACAGTCGCAATGGCATCCCAGTCGGACTGAGATTTACACGTGCGCTGCAGGATGAGTTTTATTTCATGGAAGTGTTCGACATCAATATCGGAGTGCGCCATGAAGAACGTCAACTGAGCCGGCTTTAGCGAGAGTGTCTCGCGCAGGCTATTAATCAGCGGATTTATGAAATGATAGGCATTTTCTGCCCAATAACTGTATCCCAGCCGTTGTAGCGAATTGCCGGTAAAGGAAATCCAGTATAAATAAGCAATCAGCACTTCAGTTTCCGGAGCTGCCGGCGGAATCTTAAAATCTTCACTCTTTAGACCAAGACTCATGACATCATGCAACGCCATTTTTTCATGGCCGACTTCTTGCGCCGCATGTTCAAAACAGAACTTTGCATAAACCGGATTATCGGCATGTCGCACCCCCACCAGACCTTGGTTTCGTGCGTTATGTGCGGTGTAGTGAAAAGTTTCGATCATGTAGATTGCATATAACGCTTTGGAAACACTGCCCTCGCGTATAGCTTTTACCAGCCGTGAATTATTCAGGATTGCCGCCCACGAACTTTCGATTCGTTCATCAAGCAGGCTCAACTGTTGTTCAAAATTGACGGGCGTGATCATCGTGGCTCTCCAGGTGCAGGGTGGTTGTATGGGCAGGTTGTTGCACGGCGGCGAAAACTTGCTTCCATTGCGCTGACAGCAGCCAGTAATCGCCGCGGGCGCGTTGTTCGATATGAAGGGCCTCAGAGGTAATCGGTGTCAGACCGAACCGTTGGAACAATCGCCGTTGTGGCGATCGGCAAAGTGCGACGACACCCTCATGACCGCGCGTGATGGCCCACTCTGTGGCGGCCGCCAGCAGACAGTTGATCGGAACCGGCAGATGGTTTTGCGAGAGAGTGATCAACCGGCTGAACTCGACATAGCGCGATAGCACCATGGTGGGAGCAACATGTTGCTGCGTCAGTGACGCCCATTCGAACGGCGATGGAGTCACTCTTAATACCGCCACCAGTTGCTCATGTTGATACAGTAAAAAATGAGTACTGCGCGACACTATCGCCAGCTTCTTTTCAAGCAAAACAGCCCTTGATGTCAGCATGTAATGCTGTAATCGAAGCCGAAATTGACGACCAATAAATCGTTCGAACTCTCGCGTGTCTGATCCCGCTTCAAGAATAACGACACGACAATTTTCATGGCGATCATTCAATTCCGCCTGAAGTGACTGAAGATAATCCGTTAATTGTAAATCCGTAGTATCCATTCCTTCTCCGCAGACGTTAACTTATCGAAGTTTTCTGAGCGCATTGAAATAATGGATGCTTTTGGAAATATCGCCACCGCGCGATTTCTGATAATGACGTGGGAAAAGTTACCTGTTTTTAATACTTGGCGACAAGTCTGACGTAAGCGGGAAAAATATAAACAACAAACTGTTGAAATTTGTTAGTGACTCGAAAGATAAGTCGTAGGCATATGCAGCCCTCCTCGCCCTATAAAGGCGAGGAGGACTCATACTATCGATTGAGAGGGGGCGTCAGTCGGGACGAATGACGTTGCCGGTGGCCAGATCACGGATGACGCTGGGGTTCTTGCGTCCACCCAGTTCCCCGCCCAGCACCAGATCGATCTGCCCACGGAAATACTGTTCGACCCGCAACCTCGTGCGCGCCGCCGGACGCCCTTGTGGGTTGGCCGAGGTCGAAATCAGCGGCCCGACCATCGAGCACAAGTCGCGCACCTGCGGATGATCGCTGACCCGCAACGCCACGGTGTCGTGTACACCCGTAACCCACTCAGGCAGCAGGTTCTGGTGCGGCACCAGCCAGGTGTTCGGCCCTGGCCAGGTGCTGGCCATGCGGTCGATCCACTCCTGCGGGAAGTCTTCGAACAGAAAGTCGAACTGGCGGATGTTGTCGGCGACCAGAATCAGGCCCTTGTCGACCGAACGATTCTTGATCGCCAGCAACCGATCCACCGCCTCTTCGTTCCACGGGTCGCAACCCAGTCCCCAGACGGCTTCGGTTGGATAGGCAATCACCGCCCCGGCACGAATCTCTCGTGCGGCTTGTTGCACACGCCAACTGTTGACCATGAAAAACTCTCCGCAAACAGGTTTCGCGCAGTTTACCGATCTTCCCTGTAAAACCTAGCGTGTCCTCGCCAACCAGCGACCGTTTTCACACACTGCACGGCCGTCCATTTCCAGTTCGGTCAGTGCCGCCAGCACTTTGGGCAAAGCCCAGCCGCTGCTGGCGACCAAGGCTTCACTGGTGTGTGGCGCCGCGTGGAGCAGGCGCAGCAGTGGGTGATCGGTTTTCGGGGTGTCGGTGGATATCGGTAGACGCTGCCAGCCACGCAGCGCTTCAAGAATATGTTCGATGGTTTCCACCAGCACCGCGCCATCGCGGATCAACTGGTGACAACCCCGCGCACCGGGGTGATGAATGGAGCCAGGAATGGCGTAAACCTCGCGCCCCTGCTCCGCCGCCAGCCGCGCGGTGATCAACGAACCACTGGCGACACTTGCCTCCACCACCAATACACCAAGGGACAAGCCACTTATGATCCGGTTACGTCGCGGGAAGTTGCTCGCGCTCGGTCCGGCGTCCAGCGGGAACTCCGAAAGCACCGCGCTGCCCGAGGCAATCATTGTGTCAGCCAGTCGCCGATTGCGCTGTGGATAAAAATTTTCCAGACCCGTGCCAAGCACGCCGACCATCTGCCCTCCCACGTCCAGTGCCGCTTGATGCGCGGCGGCATCAATACCCAACGCCAAGCCACTGTTGATGACAAAACCAGCCCCGGCGAGGCTGCGGGAAAACGCCGCCGCTGTGTCCATTCCCGGACGCGAAGCGCGTCGACTGCCCACCATCGCCAGTTGCGGTTTCTCCAGAATAAGCGGATCGCCAGCCACGAACAGCAGCGGTGGCGGATCGGGAATCTGTGCCAACAAGGCCGGGTAATCCGGTTGATCCCACATCAGCAAATGCTGACCTGGGCGCTCTAGCCAGCGCATTGCATGACTGGCGCCCTCGCGCACTTCAAGACAGCGCCGCGCTTCAGCGCATGCCGCTGGCAAACCCAGCGAGCGCCAGGCGCTTGCCGGGGCGCTGATGGCTTTGGAAGCCGAGCCGAAGGCTTCGAGCAATTTGGCAAACCGCTTCGGGCCGATTTCCGGCAAGCGGTGCAGGCGCAGGCGCGCTTCCAGTTCCGCCGGGGAAACGGGCGTACAGACAGACATCATCATGGATCATCCTTGATCGTTATAAGCCCCGAACCATTCGGAACAAGCTGTGGATAACTCTGTTGGTAACTTGTTGGGCACGCTTACGGATTGCGCACCTTGTCGAGCACCGCCAGCGAGCGCGATGCGTTGAGCACGAGGCCGTAGCTGAGCTTTTCGTAGGTGCGGAACACCATCAGCAATCCGGCGCGTTCGTCGGGAATTTTCAAGGGTTGGCCGGTGATGCGGTCACGCACGGTTTCCCCGGTTTTCATCACCACCAGCACATTGCCTTCGGCCAAACCATCGCGTTTGCCCTTGTTCAGGGTGACCACGTCCATCACACCGATCTGGGTGACGCCGCGGGGCACGTCGATGATCACCCCGTTGATGTTGCTGGCCGGGGCGCTGGGCATGAAGGTCGAATTGATCGAACGCTCTTCGCCGCTGAACAAACGGTCGCCGAGGCGCACTTCCTGAGTGGTGCGTTGCAGGGCGAGGGTGGCGACGTCGCCTTCGGTGGCAACGATTTCACCACCACCGATGTCGTCGGCGTTGACCCCCAGAAACTCCTTGGTCTGCGGATCGGTGTAGACCTTGCCCTGGCGGAAAATCCCGTAAACCGGCTGGTTCGGGTCGAAATGGCCGCGAGCGAAGATGCGGTCTCCGGTGCCGCTGAGCACCCGTTCGGCATCACCGGCAACGATGTACGGCGCCTTGTCGAAGTCCTCGACCTTGTCGACGATGCGGTTGCTCAGCAGAAAACTGTTGATCGATTTCAGTGGGATGCTCGGAATCGCCTCGGCCACCGGGCTGGTGCGAATTCGTGGCGACAGCTTGATCGTGCCCCGTGACTCGCCACGGTTGAGGGTCAGTTGCGGCTGGCCGTTGACGTAATTGAGCGTCAGCGTGTCGCCGGGGTAGATCAGGTTGGGGTTTTCAATTTGCGGATTGGCCCGCCACAACAGTGGCCATTGCCAGGGCTCACGCAGGTATTTGCCGGAGATATCCCAGAGGGTATCCCCCGAAACCACCGTGTATTGCTGTGGAAAAACATCCCTGAGTTGCACTTGCCCTTGCGCCACGCCGGCCGAAGCCAGAAGCAGCAGGGCGAGTAGTGTTTTCCTCATGCAGCGAATCCCTTTATCATGTGCGTTCGCGTGAACCGTCAGAGCCCCCGTGGCTCGCTACTGCAAACTGCATTAGCTACGCTTCACAACGGTAGCCTGCATCTTCGGACCTGCCAGGCCATCGACCCGACTTTACTCAATACGTGCAGCAATCAGCCTATGGCCATTTTAAACATCCTCGAATTTCCGGACCCGCGTCTGCGTACTATCGCCAAGCCTGTGGCCGTAGTGGACGACGAAGTGCGTCAGTTGGTCGATGACATGTTTGAAACAATGTATGAAGCGCCGGGCATCGGCCTCGCCGCGACCCAGGTCAATGTGCACCAACGTATCGTTGTGATGGACCTTTCCGAAGACCGCACCGAACCACGGGTATTCATCAACCCCGAGTTCGAATCGCTGACCGAAGAAATGGATCAGTATCAGGAAGGCTGCCTCTCGGTGCCGGGTTTCTACGAAAACGTCGACCGCCCGCAGAAGGTCAGGATCAAGGCGCTGGACCGCGACGGCAAGCCCTATGAGCTGATCGCCGAAGGCCTGCTCGCCGTGTGCATCCAGCACGAATGCGACCACCTCAACGGCAAATTGTTCGTCGATTACCTGTCCACGCTCAAACGCGACCGGATCAAGAAGAAACTGGAAAAGCTGCATCGCCAGAACGCTTGATGCCCCTCTTCAAAGGCTTGCTGCGGCAAGCCTTTTTCTTTTTATGAGACGCCTTCCATGACTGAGCCACTGCGCATCGTTTTTGCCGGTACCCCTGAATTCGCCGCTGAACACCTCAAGGCCTTGCTGAGCAGCCCTTACGAGATCGTTGCGGTCTACACCCAACCGGATCGTCCGGCCGGTCGCGGGCAAAAACTGATGCCGAGCCCGGTTAAACAGCTAGCGCTGGAAAATAATATCCAGGTGTTGCAACCGCCGACTTTGCGCAACGCTGACGCTCAGGCTGAACTCGCCGCGCTGAAGCCGGACTTGATGGTGGTGGTCGCCTACGGCCTGATCCTGCCGCAAGTGGTGCTGGATATTCCGCGCCTGGGCTGCATCAACAGCCACGCCTCCTTATTGCCACGCTGGCGCGGTGCAGCGCCAATTCAGCGAGCCGTGGAAGCGGGCGATGCCGAAAGTGGCGTGACCGTGATGCGCATGGAGGCGGGCCTCGACACCGGGCCGATGCTGCTCAAGGTCGTCACACCGATCAGCGCCGAAGACACCGGCGGCAGTCTCCACGACCGTCTCGCCGAGCTGGGCCCACCGGCCGTGGTGCAGGCGATTGCCGGTCTCGCTGCCGGAACGCTGGAAGGCGAAGTGCAGAACGATGACCTCGCCACCTACGCGCACAAACTCAACAAGGACGAAGCGCGCATCGACTGGAGCCGCCCGGCCGTTGAGCTGGAGCGTCTGGTCCGCGCCTTCAATCCATGGCCGATCACCCACAGCACCCTCAACGGTGAAGCGTTGAAAGTGCTGGCGGCGACGCTCGCCGAAGGCAACGGCGCACCGGGCACCATCCTCAGCGCCAGCAAGGACGGCTTGATCGTCGCGTGCGGCGCACAGGCACTGTGCCTGACCCGTCTGCAATTGCCCGGCGGCAAGGCGCTGAACTTCAGCGACCTGTTCAACAGCCGTCGCGAGAAATTCGCCGTCGGCACCGTGCTGGGCGCTGCGGTGGCCGCGCAATGAACCCGCGTCTGGCCGCCGCCAAGGCACTCGCCGCGGTACTGAGTGGCAAAGCCTCGCTGAACAGTTCCCTGCCGACACAACTAGACAAGGTCGAGGATCGCGATCGCGGCTTCACTCAGGATCTGGCGTTCGGCACAGCGCGCTGGCAGCCACGCTTGTCGGCGCTGGCGGAAAAACTGCTGCAGAAACCCTTCAAGGCCGCCGACGCCGATGTCGAGGCACTGCTGCTGGTCGGGCTCTACCAACTGCTCTACACCCGTGTGCCGGCCCACGCCGCCATCGGTGAAACGGTAGGGTGCGCCGACAAGCTGAAAAAGCCTTGGGCCAAGGGTTTGCTCAACGCCGTGCTGCGTAACGCGCAACGCGAGAGCGAAACGATTTTCGCCGAACTGGAGCGTGATCCGGTGGTGCGTACCGCCCACCCCCGCTGGCTGCAAAAATCCCTGAAAGCTTTCTGGCCCGAGCAGTGGGAAGCGATCTGCGAAGCCAACAACGCGCATCCGCCGATGATTCTGCGGGTCAATCGCCGTCATCACAGTCGCGACGCCTACCTGGGGTTGCTGACTGACGCCGGTATCGCGGCGACACCGTGCATTTACAGCCGCGACGGCATCGTCCTCGAAGCCGCCGCCGACGTGCGCAGCCTGCCGGGTTTTGCCGATGGCTGGATCAGCGTGCAGGACGAAGCGGCGCAACTGGCCGCCGACTTGCTTGACCTCGCTCCGGGCCAGCGGGTGCTCGATGCCTGCTGCGCCCCGGGAGGCAAGACCTGCCACATCCTTGAGGCAGAACCTGCGCTGGCTGGCGTGGTAGCGGTGGATCTGGAAGCCAAGCGTCTGGTGCGAGTCAGAGAGAACCTTGAACGGTTGGGGCTGAGCGCCGAACTGATCGCCGCCGACGGTCGCGAAACGGCAGTATGGTGGGACGGCAAACCGTTCCAGCGCATCCTGCTCGACGCACCGTGTTCGGCCACTGGCGTCATCCGCCGCCATCCGGACATCAAACTGACCCGCCAGGCCGACGACATCGCGGCTCTGGCGCAACTGCAAGGCGAGTTGCTCGACGCAATGTGGAAAACCCTCGAAGTCGGCGGCATTGTGCTCTACGCCACTTGCTCGACTTTGCCGACCGAGAACACCGAAGTGATTGCCGCGTTCCTCGAACGCACGGCGGGCGCACGGGAACTCGATCTGGCAACGACGGCCGGGATCAAGCAGCCCCATGGTCGCCAATTGCTGGCCCAGCAGGGTGGCCATGACGGTTTCTACTACGCCAAGCTGATCAAGATCGCTGCCTCTCGCGGCTAAACGGATTCAACGGAGTGACTGGATGAAAATCATCATCCTCGGTGCAGGACAGGTCGGCGGTTCGCTGGCTGAACATTTGGCCAGCGAGGCCAACGACATCACGGTGGTCGACACGGACGGCGAGCGCCTGCGCGACCTCGGCGACCGCCTCGACATCCGCACCATTCAGGGCCGTGGCTCGCTGCCGTCGGTGCTGCGTCAGGCCGGCGCCGACGACGCCGACATGCTGGTTGCGGTGACCAACAGCGACGAAACCAACATGGTTGCCTGCCAGGTCGCCCACACGCTGTTCCACACCCCGACCAAAATCGCCCGGGTGCGCGAAGCGTCTTACCTGGCCCGCGAGGAACAACTGTTCCAGAACGAAGCGATTCCGGTCGACGTGCTGATCAGCCCCGAGCAAGTGGTCACCAATTACATCAAGCGCCTGATCCAGCATCCCGGCGCCTTGCAGGTGATCGACTTCGCCGAGGGCAAGGCGCAACTGGTGGCCGTGCGTGCGTATTACGGCGGGCCGCTGGTGGGTCAGCAACTGCGCCAGTTGCGTGAACACATGCCGAATGTCGAGACCCGTGTGGCAGCGATTTTCCGCCGCGACCGGCCGATCCTGCCTCAGGGCGACACGGTGATCGAAGCCGATGACGAAGTCTTCTTCATCGCTGCGCGTGAGGATATTCGCGCTGTGATGAGTGAAATGCGCCGTCTCGACGAAACCTACAAACGCATCGTCATCGCCGGTGGCGGGCAGATCGGCGAACGCTTGGCCGAGGCCATCGAAAGCCGTTATCAGGTGAAGATCATCGAGATGAGCCCGGCACGTTGCCGCTATCTCTCCGACACCCTCGACAGCACCGTGGTGCTGCAGGGCAGCGCGTCGGACCGCGACTTGCTGCTGGAAGAGAACATCGCCGACGCCGATATCTTCCTCGCCCTGACCAACGATGACGAAGCCAACATCATGTCGTCGCTGCTGGCCAAACGGCTGGGGGCTAAGAAAGTGATGACGATCATCAACAACCCGGCTTATGTCGACCTGATCCAGGGCGGCGACATCGACATCGCCATCAGCCCGCAACTGGCGACCATCGGTACCTTGCTGGCCCACGTGCGCCGTGGCGATATCGTCAGCGTTCACTCATTGCGTCGCGGTGCGGCGGAGGCCATCGAGGCGATTGCCCACGGTGACGCCAAATCAAGCAAGGTGATCGGCAAGCCCATCGATAAAATCGGCCTGCCACCGGGTACCACCATCGGCGCCGTCATCCGCAATGAACAAGTGATCATCGCCCACGACGACACCGTGATCGAAGCGGGTGACCATGTAATTCTGTTCCTTGTGGATAAAAAGCATATCCGGGATGTGGAGAAGTTGTTCCACGTCGGATTGAGCTTCTTCTGAGTGTGGCGGTAACAGCACAGGCCTCTTCGCGGGCAAGCCCGCTCCCACAGGGGAATGCATTCCAATGGTGGGGCTTGCTGGCGAAGGCGGCCTCACTAACCCCCAGCAACACCTGACACTCCACAGAAAGGAATCCACAAATGCTCCAATCCCTGGAAAAAATGCTCGCCAAGGGTGTGGATAACGCCCTGCTGCGCTTTGGCCTGGGTAAGGGATACTTGGACCTGGGAGAGAACGCCAAGGCTGCCGAGCACTTTGAGCGCTGTGTCGGTTTCGATCCGAAATATTCGGCGGCGTGGAAACTGTTGGGCAAGGCGCAACTGGCGCTCGGCGATAGCGCCGCCGCACGCCACGCCTGGGAGCAAGGTCTGGAAGCGGCCCGCGCCCATGGCGACAAGCAGGCCGAGAAGGAAATGACGGTGTTTCTGAAGAAGCTCGATCGTCAGGCGCAATGATCTACAGATAGCGCAAGCCGATCCCGTCGGCATCCACCGTCACCACTTCCATCCGCACTCGTGGCGCGCCTGTGGGTAAATCCTGCACCTGCCCGTAAACCACCGCGCCCTTGGGCAATGACGCCAAACGCGAATGCTGGACATACACCCCGGTAGGCGACAGGTTGCGCGTTTGCCCAAGGCATTCGCCAAAGCTGTCGTGACTGATCTTGATACGCAATGATTTGCGGTGTTCGGACATCTGCTGCGCCCTTGAATGAACGGTTGTGGATAACCCTGGAGGTGAAGTTATCCACAGATCATGCCAATCATGATCTCCAACGCCTCAGTACCAGCGCTCCTCGCCCGGTGGACGTTTCTTGAAACGCTTCATGCTCCACATGTACTGGCTCGGATACGCCGCCACATAACGCTCGACCACTTGGCTCATGGCCGCGCAGGACGTCTCGGTATCGGTGCTGTACATGGCGTCGGGCGCGGCTTCGAGGATCACTTTGTAGCCGGAACCATCGGGCAGACGCAATGCATGCAGGAACACGCCAACCGCTTTGCCGCCAGCGAGCATGTTCGGTACGAATTTGCTGGTCAGCGCCTGAGTGGCGAAGAACGGCACGAAGATCCCGGCGGATTCGGCCGGTTCCGGGTCGGCCGGAATGCCCACCGCACCACCTTTGCGCACT
This sequence comes from Pseudomonas sp. EA_65y_Pfl2_P74, assembly GCF_963970575.1. Lineage (NCBI taxonomy): Bacteria > Pseudomonadati > Pseudomonadota > Gammaproteobacteria > Pseudomonadales > Pseudomonadaceae > Pseudomonas > Pseudomonas sp. EA_65y_Pfl2_P74. The sequence continues at coordinate 8,463 of NZ_CAXAOQ010000019.1, read as the reverse complement.
TCCTTGATGACGCTGAGGATGCCTTCTTTGGTGGAAGCGGCGACTTTGTTGCCCAACTGCACGCGCTGTTTGCGCAGCAATTGATCCACAGCCTTGAGCTTGGGCGGACGGTAGAAAATGATCGGTTTGCACTGGCTGCAATAGAAGTGGTTGAGCACTTCCCAGTTTCCCAGGTGGCTGGTGATACCGACCACGCCTTTACCCGAGGCCAGTGCATCCTTGAGGATGTCGAGGCCTTCGACTTCGCGCACCAGATCAATGGAACGCTGGGCTGGCCAGATCCAGGCGCAGGCGCTTTCGGTCAGGGACTTGCCAATGTCTTTCAGGCTCTGGCCGACCAGACGTTCACGCTCAGCCGGGTCCATCTGAGGAAAACACTTGGCGAGGTTGATCCGCACCACGTCGCGTGAACGGTTGGGGGTTTTCCACATGATCCAGCCGATCGCCGAACCCACGGCCTGCACCGCCCGCCATGGCAGCAGGGCAAACAGCCGCAGAGCGCCTACCAGCAAGGCGCCTTTAAACTTTTCCACAGGTCACTCCTGATCTTGTGCTGTGCGCGAGGCGGCCATTCTAACCGCCGTTGACGAGTTGCGCGTAGCGGTCGCAGTCCTGCGTGTGATCCATGACCATGCCCGAGGCCTGCATCAGCGCGTAGCAAATGGTCGGGCCGACGAACGTGAACCCGGCCTTTTTCAGGGCTTTGCTCATCTCCAGCGCTTCGGGGGTGATGGCCGGGACTTCGCTGCGATCCTTGAAGTGATTGACGATCGATTGGTCGCCAACGAACGACCAGAGAAACTCCACCGGGTTCTCCAGCGCCAGCCACGCCTGGGCATTGCGCCGGGCAGCATTGAGTTTGAGGCGGTTGCGGATGATCCCCGGATCGCGCATCAATTCGTCGATTTCGGCGTCAGTCATCTGCGCGACGCGCTGCACGTCGAAGCCGAACAACACCTGGCGATAACGCTCGCGTTTGCGCAGTACGGTGATCCAGGAAAGCCCGGCCTGGAACCCTTCGAGCAAAAGCAACTCGAACAAACCCTGCGCATCGCGTAGCGGCGTGCCCCACTCCTGATCGTGATAAGCCATGTACAGCGGATCTTCGGTACACCAAAAGCAGCGTGGCATAAGGCTCCAGGGGGCGTGCGCAGCAACGAATCGGGTATACTCCCGCTCTTTAAATCGCAGCCCAAGAAACAGGTGAATTTCGTGAGCCAGCCTACGCCAGCCGTGCGTACCTTCCAAGACTTGATCCTCGCGCTCCAGCAATACTGGGCCGAGCAAGGTTGTGTGGTACTTCAGCCCTACGATATGGAAGTAGGCGCCGGCACTTTCCACACCGCGACCTTCCTGCGCGCCATCGGCCCGGAAACCTGGAACGCCGCCTACGTGCAGCCAAGCCGCCGTCCAACTGACGGCCGCTACGGCGAAAACCCGAACCGTCTGCAGCACTACTATCAGTTTCAGGTAGTCCTGAAACCGAACCCGGACAACTTCCAGGAGCTGTACCTGGGCTCCCTCAAGCATGTCGGCCTGGACCCGCTGGTCCACGACATTCGCTTCGTCGAAGACAACTGGGAATCGCCGACCCTCGGCGCCTGGGGTCTGGGCTGGGAAGTCTGGCTCAACGGGATGGAAGTCACTCAGTTCACCTACTTCCAGCAAGCGGGCGGCATCGAGTGCTACCCGGTGACCGGCGAGATCACCTACGGTCTGGAACGTCTGGCCATGTACCTGCAAGGCGTGGACTCGGTCTACGACCTGGTCTGGGCTGACGGCCCGATGGGCAAAGTGACCTATGGCGACGTGTTCCACCAGAACGAAGTGGAGCAATCCACTTACAACTTCGAACACGCCAACGTCGACAAACTGTTCGAATTGTTCGACTTCTATGAAGGCGAAGCCAAGCGCCTGATCGAACTCGACCAGCCGCTGCCGTTGCCGAGCTACGAAATGGTGTTGAAGGCCTCGCACACCTTCAACCTGCTGGACGCGCGCCGGGCCATCTCGGTGACCGCGCGTCAGCAATACATTCTGCGCGTGCGCACCCTGGCGCGTTCCGTTGCGCAAGCCTACCTGCTGGCTCGCGCCAAGCTGGGCTTCCCGATGGCGACCCCGGACCTGCGTGACGAAGTACTGGCCAAGCTGGAGGCTGCACAATGAGTGCGCAAGATTTTCTGGTTGAACTGGGCACCGAAGAACTGCCACCCAAAGCCCTGAACACTTTGGCCGACGCGTTCCTCGCCGGTATCGACAAGGGCCTGCAAGCCGCCGGCCTGAGCTACGAGACGAAAACCGTCTACGCCGCGCCGCGTCGTCTGGCTGTATTGATCACCGCGCTGGCCACCCAGCAGCCGGATCGCAGCATCAACCTGGACGGCCCGCCACGTCAGGCGGCGTTCGACGCTGAAGGCAATCCAACGCAAGCAGCCTTGGGCTTTGCCAAGAAATGCGGCGTCGATCTGAGCGAAATCGACCAGAGCGGCCCAAAACTGCGCTACAGCCAGAACATCGCCGGCAAGCCGACCGCGAGCCTGCTGCCGACCATCGTCGAAGATTCGCTGAACGACCTGCCGATCCCGAAACGCATGCGTTGGGGTGCGCGCAAGGAAGAGTTCGTGCGTCCGACCCAATGGCTGGTGATGCTGCTCGGCGACCAAGTCATCGACTGCACCATCCTCGCGCAGAAGGCTGGCCGTGACTCTCGTGGTCACCGCTTCCACCACCCGCAAAGCGTTCGCATCGGCTCGCCGTCGAGCTACCTGGCCGACCTGCGCGCCGCTTATGTGTTGGCCGATGCCAACGAGCGTCGCGAGATCATCAGCAAGCGCACCGAAGAACTGGCCACCCGCCAGGAAGGCACCGCAATCGTTCCGCCGGCGCTGCTCGACGAAGTGACCGCACTGGTTGAATGGCCGGTGCCGCTGGTGTGCTCGTTCGAGGAGCGTTTCCTCGACGTGCCGCAGGAAGCACTGATCACCACCATGCAGGACAACCAGAAGTATTTCTGCCTGCTGGATGCCGACGGCAAGTTGCTGCCACGCTTCATCACCGTCGCCAACATTGAAAGCAAAGATCCGCAGCAGATCATCGCCGGTAACGAGAAAGTGGTTCGCCCACGCCTGACCGACGCCGAGTTCTTCTTCAAGCAAGACAAGAAGCAGAAACTCGAAGTTTTCAACGATCGCCTGAAGAACGTGGTGTTCCAGGAAAAACTCGGCAGCGTCTACGACAAGGCCGAGCGCGTTTCGAAACTGGCGGCTTATATCGCCGCACGCATCGGCGGCAACGCGTCGTGGGCTGCCCGCGCTGGCCTGCTGTCGAAGTGCGACCTGGCCACCGAAATGGTCGGCGAATTCCCGGAGATGCAAGGTGTCGCCGGTTACTACTACGCCCTCAATGACGGCGAGCCGGAAGACGTCGCGCTGGCGCTCAACGAGCAGTACATGCCACGCGGTGCCGGTGCAGAACTGCCAGCCACGCTGACCGGTGCGGCCGTCGCGATCGCTGACAAGCTCGACACCCTGGTCGGGATCTTCGGTATCGGCATGCTGCCAACCGGCAGCAAAGACCCGTATGCCCTGCGCCGAGCGGCACTCGGCGTGCTGCGTATCCTCATCGAGAAAAAACTCGACCTCGACCTGAACGACGCCGTGGCCTTCGCCGTGAATGCGTTCGGTGCCAAGGTCAAGGCTGCCGGCCTCAACGACTCCGTGCTGGAATTCATCTTCGACCGTCTGCGTGCGCGTTACGAAGACGAAGGCGTGGACGTGGCGACCTACCTGTCGGTACGTGCCCTGAAGCCAGGTTCGGCGCTGGACTTCGACCAGCGTGTACAAGCGGTTCAGGCCTTCCGCAAACTGCCGGAGGCGGCAGCGCTGGCGGCGGTCAACAAGCGTGTTTCCAACTTGCTGAGCAAGCTTGAAGGCGCTGTACCGACTGAGGTACAGGCCAAGTACTTCGACAATGCCAACGAGTTCTCGCTGTATTCGGCGATCCAGCAAGCGGATCAGGCTGTACAGCCAATGGCCGCCGCGCGTCAGTACAACGAATCGCTGGCACGCCTGGCGGCATTGCGTGAACCGGTGGATGCGTTCTTTGACGCCGTGATGGTCAATGCCGAAGACGCCAATGTGCGGGCCAACCGTTACGCGCTGCTGGCGCGACTGCGTGGCCTGTTCCTGGGCGTGGCCGACATTTCGCTGCTGGGTTGAGGGATTGCTGTTGAAACTGCTGATTCTCGATCGTGACGGAGTGATCAATTACGACTCCGACGCTTACATCAAGTCGGTGGAGGAGTGGATTCCTTTGCCCGGCTCGATCGAGGCGATTGCGCAGTTGAGCAAGGCCGGCTGGACGGTGGCGGTCGCCACCAACCAGTCAGGCATTGCTCGCGGCTACTACGACCTCGCCACCCTCGACGCCATGCACACGCGCTTGCGCGAACTGGTGGCGGAGCAGGGTGGCGAGGTCGGTTTGATCGTGTATTGCCCGCATGGGCCGGACGAGGGGTGCGATTGCCGCAAACCTAAACCGGGGATGTTGAAAACCATCGCGGCGCATTACAACATCGAACTGACCCATGTCTGGTTCGTCGGTGACAGCCTTGGTGACCTGGAGGCCGCCAAAGCCGTCGATTCACAACCCGTTTTGGTAAAGACCGGGAAAGGCGAAAAGACTCAGGGCAAAACCCTGCCGGTTGGCACTCTGATTTTTGACGATCTAGCGGCGATTGCCGCAGAACTTATCCACAACTAGAGTACTTCTGAAATTCCTGACCAGGGATTGATCGGGAGTGCGCTTGAACAGTCGGGCATTGCCCGTAACGGTAAACGTCGCCATGTCGATACTGCGGGCCATCAGAATCTTCCTCTTTTACCTGCTGCTGGGCACCACCTCCTTGCTGTGGTGCAGCCTGAGCTTTTTCATCGCGCCCTTTCTGCCATTCAAGGCGCGTTATCGTTTTATCAACGTGTACTGGTGCCGTTGCGCCTTGTGGTTAACCAAGGTGTTTCTGGGTATCCGTTACGAAATCAAAGGCGCGCAAAACGTGCCTGACCAGCCCTGCGTGATTCAATCGAACCACCAGAGCACTTGGGAGACGTTCTTTCTCTCCGCGTATTTCTCGCCGCTGAGCCAGGTGCTCAAGCGCGAACTGCTTTACGTGCCGTTCTTCGGCTGGGCCATGGCGATGCTGCGGCCGATCGCAATCGATCGCGACAACCCGAAAGCCGCGCTTAAACAAGTCGCGGCCAAAGGTGATGAACTGCTCAAGGACAACGTTTGGGTGCTGATCTTCCCTGAAGGTACACGCGTTCCTTTTGGCACTGTCGGCAAGTTCTCCCGCAGTGGCAGCGCTTTGGCGGTAAATGCTGCACTTCCGGTGCTGCCGATTGCACACAATGCCGGCAAATTCTGGCCGAAAATCGGCTGGGGGAAAAAATCCGGTGTGATCACGGTGGTCATCGGCGAGCCGATGTATGCCGAAGGTACTGGCCCCCGCGCCATCGCCGAACTCAATGACCGTGTGCAAGCGTGGAACGAGAAGACCCAGCGCGACATGGGTTCACTGCCACCGGCCCCACAAGCCCCCGCCGCCAGCGATCAAATGGCTGTCTGAGATTTTGTGGATAACCTGTGTACGGTTTTGTTGAAAAAGCTTGAATATTCAATATAAGAGATTGATTTACTTATATATTTCCCAAGCTCATAAAACGCCGTAAATGGTGCATAAGTTTTTTTCGGATGTAAAAAAACCGGCTGATATAGCCGGTTTTTTGTATCTGTTTACTCAGGGATCAGCGGCAACTCAAGGACAAACGTGGTGCCCTGATCAACCACGCTGCGGCACTCGATGCGGCCACCATGGTGATCGACCACAGCCTTGACCATCGACAGGCCCAGGCCTACACCATCAATGCCTTGGGCGGATGAAAAACGCCGGTACTGACTGAACAAATCCGGCAGTTCCTGCGCGGCAATGCCCTTGCCCTGATCGGTCAACTCACACTGCAGCCATTCGCCGCCACAACTGACACGCAGCGCGATCCGGCTATCCGCCGGGCTGTATTTGATCGCGTTTTCCAGCAAGTTGAACAAGGCACGGGTCAGCAACCCCTGGTCGGCCTGTATCAGCCGCTCCTGAGATTGCTCATCCATGTCGTGAAACACATCGATGCGTTTTTGCTGGGCAATGGGTAAGACCTGATCCAGCACGTCGAGCACCAACATCGCGAACAACGTTGGCTGAAACTGATAGGCCTCAGATTCGGCGCGCGCCAGCAGCACGAAGCCATCGGTCAGATCCAGAGCGCGACGGACCTGACGCTCAATCTGTTCAAACAACGGCGAGTCAGCACCAGCCTGATGACCGTGGACGTCGAGCAACGCGAGAATCGCCGAGTGCGGAGCACGCAGATCATGGGAGAGAAAGCGCAGCAACACACCGCGCTGTTCTTCCGCCGCGCGTTCAGCACTCAGATCTGTCAGGCTCAACAGCCAGCCGATGGGCGTGTCACCGTCCACCGGCAGCAGTGCCGCACGTTCCAGGCGCAGACTGCGTTCCTTGTGATCTCTGAACTCCAACAGTGGCAGCGCGGACAACAGTGGGTATGGCTCGGTAGACAACTCTGGATAACCGAGGCGCGCCAGTTGAACGAGGATATCGTCGCCCACCAGTTGATTTTCGAAGAGATGGCGAGCCTTTCGATTGCCCAGCAGGATTTGCCCCTTTGGATCGCTGATCAGTGTCGCGACCGGCAGGTATTCCAGGCCGTCAGCGATGAAACGCCGGGTATCACGGGTGCGGCTCATGGCTTGCTCAAGCGCCATGATCTGGCCCTGCAATCGATCGGCGCCGGTGAGTTGTGTGCGGCGTCGTTCGGGAAAGACTTTCGGCTCGCTGTCCAACCGCGCCAACTCCCAACCGAAGTAGGTCAACACCACGCTCAGACGTCGCCAGTTCCAGATCAAATAGCCGAACAACATGCCCAGTACCGCAGGTGTCGGCGACCACCAACGTCGCATTTCAGCGAGCCCGGCACTGGCCGTCAGCGCACACGCCATGCCTGTCAGCGTTATCCAGAGCGCCCAGCGCGGACGCCAAAGCAGCAAACCCAACACAAACGCCACCATGCCCACCGATAGCATCGCTCCCCCCCCGGGGCCCGCAGCGTGCAGGTTGATCTGCGCGCGATAGGACAGCAATGCAGTCAGCGGCAACAGCACTAGACTTATCCACAACCACTCGCGTACCAACTGTCGAAACAGTCGCTGCACTTGGCTGGGTTCACGACTTTCGTACCGACGCCGATCATTCATGGGAAAAACGGCAGGGGTAGGTGAATGGTTTCATAGGCCACAGGTCTGAAGACGTAGAACGGAGAATCATAGCGGACGTCGACCAATGGCGGCCGCATACTTTCATAGCGATGGGCGAGCCGGTATTGTCGACACCCCACCGCCCCAGCAACAGGGAAGAACCGCGTATGCGCGTTGCAATACTGGACGACGAGCCCGCCGAACTGCGCCGGGTCGAGCAAACCCTGCAACAAATGGCTGAAGTCGGAGACCAGCCATGGTCACTGCACAGCTTCGAACGTGGCGAAGACCTGCTGCGACAGTTACGCCGGGAAACCTTCGACCTGCTAATCCTCGACTGGCAACTCCCCGACCTCTCCGGCCTGGCCCTTTTGCGCTGGACCCGCGAACACATGGAAGCACCACCGGCCGCGATCATGCTTACCAGTCGCGACGGAGAAAGCGATATCGTCCAGGCGTTGAATGCGGGAGCTGATGACTATGTCAGCAAACCGTTTCGCCCCAACGAACTGAAGGCTCGAGTTGCTGCGGTACTGCGCCGACACAGTCTGCAACGTACAGCCGCTACTGAAGTCCGCTGCTTCAATGATTTGACCTTCGATGACGCCGAACTGAGCGTCACCCGCGAAGGCAAGGCGATCGTCATGACGGAGCGCGAATATCGGTTGGCGCGCTGTCTGTTCAGCAATCTCGGTCGGCCGTTATCACGCGACTATCTTTACGAGCGCTTCTGGCCCCATGAAGAAGTGGCTTCCTCGAGACCTCTGGATACCCACATATATCGCCTGCGCAACAAGCTAGGACTCACAGCGGATAGGGGTTGGCAACTGCTGACAATTTACGGTTATGGATATCGGTTAGAAAGTGTGTCGATAGCGAAGTAAGCGTCCGAACGCTACCCTACCTCCAAGATAGTGCGCACTAAAAAATGGTGTCTACTATCCTGGCTAATTTGGAGAACGATCAGGAGTGGGTGACCGGACAGTTACTCTTAGGAAGCTTTTTCGAGCCAAAAAACAAAACCCCAACTGCTTTCGCAATTGGGGTTTCGGAATTTAATCTTGACGATGACCTACTCTCACATGGGGAAACCCCACACTACCATCGGCGATGCATCGTTTCACTGCTGAGTTCGGGATG